>JAZQPB010000086.1:0-9549 GCA_045628165.1 Bacteroidales bacterium
CGATTCCAGCTTTACGGCCGCCATTGATACCACCAAGAGCCTCAAGATTTTTGATGTGACAGACGTGAAGGAAACGCCTCTCACATTCTCGGAATTCTGGGCAAGGTTCGGCAATATCATAATGATAATACTCGTGGTGGCGCTTGTGGCATCGCTCACCACATACGTGATAGTGCGCAAGATGCGCAACAAGCCGATACTGCCGATAATGAAGCCCAGGGAGCCCGCCGAGAATGTGGCCATGAGACGCCTGAAACAGCTGCGCGACAAGAAACTCTGCCAAAACGAGAAGACCAAGGAATACTACAGCGAGCTCACCGAAATCCTGAAAACCTATATATCGGACAGATACGGAATCTCGGTAATGGAGAGCACATCAGCTGAAACACTCAACGTGATAGCCCAGATTACCGGCCCCAAATCCGACCCTTACTGGCAGATGGATTACATATTCGGAATAGCCGACTTCGTGAAATTTGCCAAGATGCAGCCTCTGCCCGATGAGAACGACAAGGCTATGAACCTCGCGTTCCAGTTTGTGGACATCACCAAGCCAATGGTTCAGGCAGCTGATACACAAGAAAATGTGGCCAAATAGAAAACAAAACAACAGCAAAAATGTTTGACAGCATACACTTCGCATATCCCACACGCCTGTGGCTGATACCCATAATCTTAGGAGGCCTGGCGGTATGGTACATATTCAAGCTGAGAAACTTCAACGCGACACTCAAGGTGGGCACGCTTAGCGATTTCGGCCCCAGGAGGATTACACTGCGCACAATATTCGCAATGATTCCGCCGGTGCTCAATTTCGCCATCATAGCCCTGCTGGTAATGGCAATAGCCAGGCCTCAGACCACCACCGACGACGAGAAGATAGACAAGGAAGGCATCGACGTGATACTGGCCATGGACATATCAGGCTCCATGGAGGCCTGCGACTTTAAGCCCAACCGACTGGAGGCCTCCAAGAATGTGGCCTGCGAGTTTATACAGGCCCGCGAGAACGACAGGATAGGCATAGTATTGTTTTCAGCTGAAAGCTTTACCCAGTGCCCCCTCACCGCCGACAAGCCCACGCTCATAAACATGATGCAGCAGGTGCGCAACGGCATCATAAAGGACGGAACAGCCATAGGACTGGGCCTGGCCAACGCCGTGGCTCGCCTGAAGGACAGCGACGCCAAGAGCAAGGTGGTGATACTGCTTACCGACGGCATGAACAACGCCGGAGTGATAGACCCTAAGACCGCCGCAGAGGTGGCCTCCACATTCGGCATAAGGGTATACACCATCGGAGTGGGCACCAACGGCAAGGCGCCGTTCCCGGTTCAGGACTTTTTCGGGCGCACGGTATACGAGCAGGTGGATGTGGAGATCGACGAGAACACACTGAGACAGATAGCCAAGATTACCGACGGCCAGTATTTCCGCGCCACCAACAACGAGACCCTCAAGCAGGTGTATCAGCAGATAGACAAGCTTGAGAAAACCAAGATGGAAACCATGACAATATCGCACTCCACCGAGCACTTCCACATACTGCTCACCTGGGCCATGATATTGATGTTTGTAAATATCGTAATACGCCTAACCATAGGACGCGTGTTACCATAACGAATAAATATTAGCTGAAAATGTTTGATGTAGAATTCGCCAACAAGGAATATCTCTATCTGCTGATAGCAATACCCGTGCTTCTGCTGGCATTTGCAATATACATGCAGCGCCGCAAGGCCGCCATGCGCAAGATAGGCAACATGAAAGTACTAAAGCCGCTGATGCCCGAATCGTCTACCGCGCGCCCCATACTCAGGATGGCGCTCGCAATGATGGCGCTATCGCTCCTGATAATAGCCGTGGCTCGCCCGAGAGTGGGCAGCAAGCTCGTGGAATCCACATCGGAGGGCTCCGAGATTGTAATAGTGATGGACATAAGCAACTCAATGCGCGCCACCGACATATATCCGTCGCGACTGGAAAACACCAAAAACGCGATATCAAACATGCTGAAAAAGCTTGAGAACGACCGCGTGTGTCTCATCGTATTTGCCGGATCGGCCTTTGTGCAGGTGCCCATGACCACCGACCTCAAGGCCATAGACATATTTGTGCAGACCATCAGCTGCGATATGATATCGGAGCAGGGCACGGCATTCGGCGAGACGCTCAATCTGGCCCTCAAATCATTCAACTACGACAACGAACTTTCGAAATCGATAATCCTGATATCCGACGGCGAAAACCACGAGCAGACTCCTGACCCATTCGAGATAGCGCAACGATGCGCCAGAAAAGGCATCACCATCCACACCATAGGAATGGGAAGCCCCCAGGGAGCGCCCATCCCGGTACGCGACGGCAGCAGCGACCTGATGACCGACCGCTCGGGAAAGCCCGTGGTGAGCAAGCTCGACGAGGCATCGCTCCAGCGCATAGCCAGGGAGAGCAAGGGAATCTACATAAGAGCCACCAACGGAAACTCTGGATTCAACACCATATACAACGAAATAGCCAAGATGAAGAAAGGCCAGCTGATGCAGTACGCCGATTTCGAGGAAAAATTTGTACTGCCCACAGTACTGGCGCTTATCCTATATGTAGCGGCCTGCCTGGTGCTGAACCGCAAGAACAGATGGATAAGAAAAACCGGCATTTTTGAATAACAGCAGCTAATACGACAACTATGAAAAAACTATTCATTACCATATTGGCGATGTCGGCAATACCGGCCTTCGCGCAGACAGAGAGGCAGTTTATCCGAAACGGCAACTCCCACTATCAGAGCGCCGAATACGATAAGGCCGAAGCCGAATATCAGAAGGGAATCAACGAGAACCAGGCATCATACGAGGCCTCGTTCAATCTGGGACTGGCACAATACAAGCAGGGAAAACTTGCCGAGGCTCAGAAAACATTCGAGAACCTGGCCAAATCGCAGACCGATCCTCAGAAACTGGGCGAATGTTTCTACAATCTCGGAAACGCCCAGCTGGCAATGATCGACAAGCCGGATGAGAAAAGCAAGGACCCGCTATCAGCTGCAATAGAAATATGCAAAAAATCGATAGAGAGCTACAAATCGTCGCTCAGAATGGTGCCCGACAACAAGGAATGCAAATACAACTACCTGTATGCCAAGGAACTGCTGAAACAGCTGGAAGAGGCCAAGAAACAGCAGCAGCAAAACCAGCCCCAGGGCCAGAACCAGCAGGGGCAGGACGGCGACCAGCAGCAGCAGCAGGACAGCGACCAGAACCAGGAAAACCAGGACAGCAAGCCCAATGACTCCGACGGCGACGGAATTCCCGACGACGTGGAAAAGGGCGACGACCAAAACAATCCGCGTGACAGCGACGGAGACGGAATTCCTGACTACAAAGACCAGGACAGCGACAACGACGGAATACCCGACAGCGAGGAGGCCGGCAAGAATCCAGAGACGCCTCAGGACACTGATGGCGACGGCATTCCCGACTACAGAGACACCGACAGCGACAACGACGGAATTCCGGACAGCGAAGATCCCAACATTCAGAGAATGGGAATCTCGCAGGAAGAGGCCGAGCGAATGCTGGAGGCCATCAACCGTCAGGACGCCCGCACTCAGGAAAAAGCCAAGGAGGCCACCGAAAAACGAAAGAATTACAAACACGAAAAAAACTGGTAATACAGAACACAGATTCAGCAATACAGAAAAATGGGAAAGATTATCATAAACATCATGGTGCTGATGATGAGCTGCTTGATGGCAGTGGCACAGGACGGGGAGCTGAAACTTTCGGCCCCACAGAAGGTGCAGACCGGCCAGTACTTCAGAATCGAGGTATCGGCCAACACAAGCAATGTGCATATCACCAAGGGAAGCCTGTCGCCGCTCAACGTAGTGGGACAGAGCCAGTCGTTCAGCTCCAGCAGCGTAAACGGACGCACCACCATCAAGAGCTCAATAATCTACACCGCCTACAGCAACGAGCCCGGCAAATACAAGATAGAACCATTTGAGGCAGAAATCAACGGCCAAACCGTAAAATCCAACGCCCTTACCATAGAGGTAACCGGCGAGGCCATAGAGCCACAGCAGCCTCAAAACACCGCCAGCCAGTTCCATCAGCCCGAATCGGTGCCCGAGGCCGATGCCTTTATCGACATACAGCTTTCTAAATCAGAAGTTTACATCGGCGAATCGATAACAGCCACCATGCTCCTCTACACAAGGAGAATGCCCAACGTATTCACAGAGTTCGAGGAGCCGAAATACAACGGATTCTGGTCCCGCGAGCTGGAGCCCACCAACAACATCTCATTCGACCGCACCATCGTAAACAAGAGAGAATACCTTGTGGGCAAGGTTCAGTCCAAGCAGCTCTACGCCCAGAAATCAGGAAACCTCACCATAGAGCCGTCCAAAATCACAATGATGAGCCGGATGGGTTTCACATTCGAGGCCAGGAGCAAGGCCAAAACCATAAAGGTAAAGCCTTTGCCAGCTGATGGCAAACCAGCAGACTTTGGCGGCGCAGTAGGCAATTTCAAGATCACGATGACCGCCGACCGCAACGAGGTGAAACTCGACGAACCGCTCACCATAAAGGTAAACATCACAGGATCAGGAAATTTCCAGCTCTTCGACATCCCCAAACTCGATTTCCCGTCAGCATTCGAGCAGTATTCGCCCAAAAACGAGAGCGGCGAAAACAACAAGGCATTCAAGACCGTTGTAATAGCTCGTCAGCCGGGCGAATACGTATTGCCGGGCATCAGGCTCTCATACTTTGACCCTCAGAGCAAGACCTACAAGACCGTTCAGGCACAGGACATCAAGGTAACCGTAACCGGCGAGCGCTCAGCCGAATCGGCCGGACAGGTAGCGCTGATAGGCAGCGAGATCGAGGACCTCGGCAACGATATCCGCTTTATCAAGCAGGACAAAATCAACCTCGTAAACGGCAAGAAACAGTTCTTCAACTCATTCAACTTCTGGCTGATATTCATACTGCTGCCAATCATAAGCGCGGGAATACTGATATTCCGCCTTCAGCAGATAAAGAACGAGGCCAACGTAGTGGGAATGAAAAACCGCAAAGCCGGCAAAACCTCGCGCAAGCGCCTGAAAAAAGCCACGCAGTTCATCAAGGAAAACAAGAAAGACGAATTCTACGTGGAAGTGCTCAACGCGCTCTGGGGCTACCTCGGCGACAAGCTCTCGATACCTGTATCGGAGCTCAACAGAGACAACGTTCAGGAAAAACTCACTCAGAAAAACATCGAACCATCCATCACCGAAAAATACATCGGCGCGCTCGACACATGCGAATTCGAGCACTACGCACCCGAATCGATGTCACATTCGCTCCAGGAGGTTTACGACATGGCCGCCGAAGCCATCGAACTCATGGAGGGAAATATTAAGTGATTGAAATGTTGAAGTGATAGAAATGATTGAAAAGAACTAATTATGAGAAAGTTATTAGCTATAATAATTATATTAGCGGCCGGCATAATGCAGACTCTGGCCCAAAACAACGACCAGAACGCTTTGCTGAACAAGGCCAACGAATCGTACGTCAACAAGGAATACAGATTGGCGTCGGAGCTTTATGAGCAGCTGATAGCGCAGGGATATACAGCCCCCGAGCTCAACTACAACCTCGGAAACTCGTATTACAAGCAGGAGAAATACACTTTGGCAATCCTGAATTACGAGCGCGCCATCAAGCAGGACCGCAATTTCGAGGAGGCAAAAATCAACCTGAAATTTGCCAACACACATCTCTACGATCAGCTCAAAAACATCCCCGAGGCCAACCTCTCAGCAATATCCGAGCAGATAGCCAAAGGCGTGGGACTCAACGGCTGGGCTTGCATGTGCCTGATATTCTTGGCAATAGGATTAGGATTGTTTCTGCTCTACTTCTGGGCCGACAGCAACAACCTCAAGAAATTCTCGTTCTCATTTGGATTTGTATTCGTGGTGCTCAGCATCATATCACTGTCGATGGGATTTTACACCGAAAACATAATCAACGAGAGCAACGACGCCATAATCACCAGCACCGTCGTTACAGTAAAGAGCTCGCCCGACAACAGCGGCACCGATCTCTTCCGCATCCACGAGGGCCTGAAAGTCAGCATAAAAGACCATTCAGCCGACTGGATCGAGATCCGCATAGCCGACGGCCGCGCCGGCTGGATAAAAACCAACGACCTCGAAAAAATTTAATTACGAATGCAGATACTTGAAAAACTCTTCATAAAACACTTCGGCCTGGAGCCCGAAAAAACCGAGCGAATGCCCATCTCGGGGTCCAACCGCGAGTATTACAAACTCTCGGCCGGAAACCACGTTGCAGTAGGCACCATCGGCAAGGAACTCAAAGAAAATGAGGCATTTATCTCCTTCACCGAGAGTTTCCACAAATCAGGATTGCCTGTTCCCGGGATTTTGGAGGTTTCAGCTGATGGCGAGGCATATCTCCAGACATTCATCGACGGAATCTCACTTTTCGACTACCTTGAAAAACACCGTCTGTCAAACGGCGATCCCGACAACGACACATTAGAAATCTACAAAAAGGTAATCGATTATCTATGTGATTTTCAGCTGATAGGGTCAGAAATAATAGATTTCGGCAAGTGCTATCCGCGCGACAAGTTCGATGCGCAGTCGATAATGTGGGACCTCAACTATTTCAAGTATTATTTCCTGAAAGCCACCCACACTGTTTTCGACGAACAGCTCCTGGAGGATGATTTTCAGAAACTTACCGACTATCTCAGCAGTGCGCCGTCCAACTATTTCCTCTACAGGGATTTCCAATCGAGGAACATTATAGTAGGTCGCGACAACGAACCATATTTCATTGATTATCAAGGCGGACGACGAGGCGCTCTGCAATACGACCTCGCATCGCTCCTCTACGACGGCAAGGCGAAACTCAGCCCAGCCGTCAGGGAAATGCT
Organism: Bacteroidales bacterium; assembly: GCA_045628165.1. Lineage (GTDB taxonomy): Bacteria > Bacteroidota > Bacteroidia > Bacteroidales > UBA3824 > UBA3824. Next base: position 6,967 of record JAZQPB010000086.1, read on the forward strand.
ATTGGAATATTACATAGAATCGTCGGCAAAATACCAGAAAATCGACGCCGATGAATTCACCAAAGTTTTCTACGCATTCGTATATGCGCGCATCATGCAGGCCTGCGGAGCGTATGGCTACCGCGGAATATTGGAGCAGAAACAGCACTTCATCAAGAGCATTCCGCCCGCGATGAGGAACCTGAAGTATCTGCTCGACAATCATCCGCTTCCGATAGAATTGCCCGAACTCAGCAAGGCCCTGAGATCCATCGCCGAAAACGAGGAGCTCAACACCGAGAAGAAGAAGAAACTCACCGTAACCGTCATGAGCTTCAGCTACAAGATGGGCATCCCTTACGACCCGAGCGGAAACGGTGGTGGCTTCGTGTTTGACTGCCGAGCCATCCACAATCCGGGCAAATACGATGAGTACAAGCGTCTTACGGGCATGGACCAGCCAGTAATCGATTTCCTGAAAAACGAGCCTGACATGGCCGAATTCTGCGAACTCACCCAGCAACTTGTGGATATGTCGATAAAGAAATACCTGAAACGCGGTTTCGAGAACCTGAGCGTGCTCTTCGGATGCACTGGAGGACAGCATCGAAGTGTATATTCCGCCGAATCCATGGCCCGCTTCATCCGTCAGAAATACCCCGAGGTAATCGTAAACCTCAGCCACCGCGAACAGGACAGACGAGCGAAACTATAACGTAACGGACGCCTAACGGCGTCCTTGGAGTTTTTTTTTAAGCGAATGGAAACGAATTCGTTTCCAATTCGTTTTACCATTGGTTTTCATTCGTTTTATAATAGTAGCCCCGAAGGGGCGTCGCTATGCATAACCGTATGCGTAGCTTACGGTATAAGGAAAGTATATGAAATACCATCCACTAAAAAACAGCAAGTCAGAAAAGCCTCTTTGCTTCAACAATCCCTTCTATTACGAGGCGGATCCGTTGTGCAGGGAGGCTTTCGAGCGTGTGGTAAGTTACATAGAATCTGCCGACGGGCAATTCATCGCCGAGGCGAGGAAAGGCAAAATGTTCGGCGTTTTGGTGGTTGAGAATCATGAAAAAGAACTCGGATTCCTCTCCGCATATTCGGGACAGATAAACGCAACTTTCGAGACCGATTATTTCGTTCCCGCAATCTTCGACTACCTGGATGAGAACGGCTATTTCAAGGTTCACGAGAGGGAAATCTCTGATATCAACCGCGATATTTCCGAGAAAATGGATTCCATGGAAAGAAAAACCTTGGAACTGAAATTCAGAATGGCCGAAAAGTCAGCCGAGGAAACCCTCAAAAGCGTGAAATCAGAATTTGCCGAAGCCAAACAGCGCCGTGACGAGATAAGAAATCAAGGTAACCTGACACCCGAAATCGAACAGGAACTCATCAGGGAAAGCCAGTTTCAGAAGGCAGAACTCAACAGAATAAAGCAGAAATTAAAAGCCGATATCTCGCAGGCAGAAAGCGAGTTGAAGGCTTGGGACAATCATATTCAGGATTTAAGGAATCTCCGCAAACAGAAATCCGATGATCTTCAGAGATGGCTTTTCAGCCAGTTCGAAATCGTCAACTATATTGGCGAGAGGAAAAACGTGCTTGACATTTTCAGCGACTTCAACGGCACGATTCCGCCATCGGGAAGCGGTGAATGTTGCGCGCCAAAACTCCTTCAATACGCTTTCCTTAACGGTCTGAAACCCATTTCGATGGCCGAATTCTGGTATGGCGAAAGTCCAAGGCAGGAGATACGTCATCACCTGAATTTCTATCCAGCCTGCAACGGCAAATGCAAGCCTATTCTCGACTTCATGCTACGTGGCCTCTCCTACCCTGCCAATCCGCTGGAAATCACTCAGAAAGATGGAATCGAAATCCTCTACGAGGACGACGCCATAATAGCCGTCAGCAAGCCTGCTGGAATGCTCAGCGTCCCCGGCAAGAGCGATTTGAAATCGGCGTATGATATTGTAAAAGAGCGCTTTGATGGTCAGGAAATCTGGATTTGTCACCGTCTCGATATGGCCACCTCGGGAATACTCATTTTCGCCAAGAGCAAGTTCTGCTACGAGTTTATCCGCGGACAGTTTGAGAGTCACACAATCAAGAAGCGTTACGTGGCCATACTTGATGGAACGTTAGCAGAAAAAAAAGGAAAGATAAATCTTCCGCTATCAGCTGATATAAACGACCGTCCGCGCCAGATGGTGGACCACGAGAACGGCAAATTCGCGATTACAGAGTTCGAGGTAATCTCGCTATCAGCTGATAGCACAAAAATCCACCTCTACCCACACACAGGACGCACGCACCAATTACGGGTGCATTGCGCTCATCCTGAAGGACTTAACACACCCATAAAAGGTGATGAACTCTACGGCAAAAAATCCGACAGGCTCTATCTCCACGCCGAGAGAATCACTTTCACGCATCCCATTTCGGGAAAAAAGATTACGATAGAAAAAGAGGCGGAATTCCATTAGAGACGGACGGCCGTCCGTCTCCAGTGAATTTTAAGTCGGAGGCCAAGCGGTCTTAGGAAGACAACAATGGGCACCAACTCCTTGGCTCACAGAACGACATGGCTAC
>JAZQPB010000087.1:0-3317 GCA_045628165.1 Bacteroidales bacterium
ATACGCGGTTTACTCCGCGGACGTTTCTGATAATCTTGTTGCTTACCTCGGCCAGGAACTCGTAAGGGAGCTTGGCCCAGTCGGCCGTCATTGCGTCGGAAGATGTTACGGCGCGCAGGGCCACGGGATTCTCGTATGTGCGCTCGTCGCCCATTACGCCTACCGACTTCACGTCGGAGAGCAGAATGGCTCCGGCCTGCCAGATCTGGTCGTAGAGGGAAACCTCTATCTCGCCGTCCTTCATGTCGGCAGGTACGCCGGCTGCGAGTACCTTGCGGGCCTCCTCGCCGGAGAGCTTGGTCTTCCATTCGCGCAGACCTTTTATATATATGTCGTCGGCCTCCTGGAGTACGCGAACCTTCTCGGGAGTGATGTCGCCGAGTATTCTTACAGCCAGGCCTGGACCCGGGAACGGATGGCGTGTTATCAGGTGCTCGGGCATTCCCATAGAGCGGCCCACACGGCGCACCTCGTCCTTGAAGAGCCATTTGAGAGGCTCGCAGAGCTTCAGGCCCATCTTCTCGGGAAGTCCACCCACGTTGTGGTGGCTCTTTATCACCTTTCCTGTAATGTTGAGAGATTCTATTCTGTCGGGGTAGATGGTGCCCTGTGCCAGCCACTTGGCGCCCTCTATCTTGCGGGCCTCGGCCTCGAAAACGTCTATGAAGCCCTTGCCTATGATCTTGCGTTTCTTTTCAGGCTCGGCCACTCCGGCCAGCTCGCTGTAGAATTTCTGTGATGCGTCTACGCCTACCACGTTGAGGCCCAGGCACTCGTAATCGCGGAGCACGTCGGTGAACTCGTTTTTGCGGAGAAGTCCGTTGTTTACAAAAATACATGTCAGGTTCTTGCCGATGGCCTTGTTGAGGAGCACTGCGGCCACCGAGCTGTCTACTCCGCCCGATAGTCCGAGTATCACCTTGTCGTCACCCACCTGCTCGCGGAGCTCCTTTACTGTGGTCTCCACAAACATATCAGGGCTCCAGTCCTGACGTCCGCCGCAGATATCTACCACAAAGTTCTTCAGCAGCTGAGTGCCGTCTATCGAGTGGAAGACCTCGGGATGGTACTGCACGCCCCAGATTTTCTCGTTGTCAGCCTGATATGCGGCGTATTTTACTGTAGATGTGGAAGCTATCACGCGGAAACCCTCTGGCAGCGCGGTTATGGTGTCGCCGTGGCTCATCCATACCTGGCTGTTGGGGGCAAAGTCCTTGAGGAGTACGTTGCCCTGCTCCATATACTCGAGGTTGGCGCGGCCGTATTCGCGTGTGCCTTCCGATTCCACCTTGCCTCCAAATGTGTGCGCCATTAGCTGTGCGCCATAGCAGATGCCAAGGATAGGGTATTTGCCACGTATCTCAGAGAAATCGATGTGGAAAGCATCGTCGGCATATACGCTGAGGGGAGATCCCGAGAGGATTACACCTATTATATTAGGATCGTCCTTTGGGAACTTGTTGTAAGGCATGATCTCGCAGAATGTGTTGAGCTCTCTGACACGGCGTCCTATGAGCTGAGTGGTCTGCGATCCAAAATCCAGAATTATAATTTTCTGCTGCATTTGTAGTAAAGTTTTTTTGTAATTTTATTTGGGGTCAAAGTTAATGAAAAAAAATTGAAATCAGGGATTAAAAATAAGAAAAATTATTTTGCCATGTCAAATATTGTGCGTACCTTTGCATTAAGTAAATAACACAAAGTTAAGGATTTTAACAAATTTTATGATAATTTATTTGGAAAATAAGAAAAAATTGTTAGCAAGCAAGCAAGCAAGCAAGCAAGCAAGCAAGCAAGCAAGCAAGCAAGCAAGCAAGCATTAATAATGCTTACTTAGTTTCCTATTGTCGTAATGTTTGTATATGCCGGAGGGCGCAGATTCTTGATTACTAATTAGTTAGTAGTCGAGGGTCTGCGCTTTCTGCGTTTGTGTTGGTCAGACTTGCGAGAGCCTTCTGGTAGCCTTACCGACGGCTGTCCGCGTTGTGGTTTTTTGATGGATTATATCAGATGCCTGACGTATTAGCTGATAACCATATACTTAGTGAGAGCGGAAATCTCACGCCCCCTGTTAAGGAGACTTTACTCCATGGCAGGCAGACGTTTTTCTATATCAAAAAGCCAGCGGATATTCCACACTGGTATGCTATCAGGGCCACTCAAAAACGCGCTCAGAAGGTTTATGACAAGCTGATGGCCCTGAATGATGACTCGCTGAATCTGTATCTCCCGATGCTGAAGCAGGTGGTATACAGCAACGAGGATTTCGACAATCCCACCAAGACTTTAGTGGATGTGCCGGTGGACCCCAACCTTCTTTTTGTAAAATGCACCAAGGACAGGATGCTCTATTATCTGTACGATGAGTGCAGGCCCCAGATTTCGGGTTTCACACCTTATTATAATCACTGCGTTATCAATTCTTTTGGCCGCAACGATCTTCTCGTGGTGCCGGATGTTCAGCTGGAGAGTTTCCGCATTATTGTGGAATCGGGCAACGAGAATATCATAATAAATGAGAGCCTGAATCCCGAGCTTCTCAATGGCGACACGGTGGTGGTGACGGGCGGTCCATTTGCCGGTGTGCAGGGCGTGGTGGTCAAGTACAAGCATCAGAAGCGCGTGATGGTTCAGCTGGACGGCATAGGGATGTACGGCACGTCGTATGTGCCCAAGGACTGGCTGAGAAAGGTGTGAGTGACCGATGATCACCGAGCACGCCAGAAAGTAACATAAGTGTTACTTTCTTCGGCGTACTCGGTTAGTCAAAATAACGCCTTCCAGGCGTGGGGGATTTATGAGATTTATTAATTATTGATTAAAAAATTGTATTACCTTTTCCGTTGTCAATATAGCAGATTGCAGGCCGTGATGGAGCGCTTGCGGGAGTGGGAGGTAGCTGATGGCCTGGATTTCTGGCTTCCTGTAGCTAATGGCGTGCCATTGTTCGAGGACCTCCTGTTTGTGAGGACTACGGAGGAGGGTTGCAGAAATTTGGTATCAGCTGCCATACCGGGACTGATGCCTGTAATAAATAAGGCGTCGGAGAGGCGGTATGTTGCCTTTGCCGACAGCAAGATCGACATGCTCCGCATAATTGTGGAATCGGGCGATTCACATATCCTCACCGACCAGACCAAGGCTCCGACTTTCCTGAAGGGCAAGATGGTGGAGGTGACTGAGGGCCCCTTCGCCGGAGTGGTGGGCCGTCTGCTGAGATACAAGAGTCAGCACAGGGTTTTCGTGGAGATTCCCGGGCTTGGGATTTACGGAACGGCATACGTGCCAAGGTTCCAGATGCGGGAAGTGGCGTAGGG
>JAZQPB010000088.1:0-13048 GCA_045628165.1 Bacteroidales bacterium
AGCAAAGTTCTCCCCAGAAGAGCGACGCGACTATGAGGAGAGTATGAAAAATTTTAGAGATTTATATGCCTCTCTTGAGACAAAGTACAACAAGGGCGTTAAGGATGGAGAGGCTCGTGGCCTTGAGAAAGGACGTGAGGAAGGCCTTAAGAAAGGACGTGAAGAAGGACGAGAGGAAGCCGAGGCCAAGGCTCATCAGGAAAAAATGGTAAATGCTATGAACATTTATTCATTAGGTGTTTTATCTCTTGACCAGATTGCCAAGAGTATGGATCTTGATATTAACGAACTCAACGAATATATCAAGGCCAATTCCACCAAGGCATAAGAAATTCAATTTCAAATTTTTATATTTAAGCCACCTGAGAGGTGGCTTTTTTTTTGCTTTTTCTTAAAACGAATGAAAGCCAATGGTAAAACGAATGGGAAACCAATGGCTGGATAGATGATATGATTAAGCCGTACGGATATCGAGAGGTATCTGTACGGCTTTATTTGGTGGAAATAAATTTGGTGGAATGTGTAGAATTTGGTATTTTTGTAAGGATGATAATATTTTAGGCTATGGAAATTATTAGAAAATTCAATCCCGTAGGACAAGGTGCGTTTTATACTGAAATGCATATTACAGATAATAATGTCAGGCATTATTTTGTTTATGATTGTGGTTCTGAGAGAAAGGATGATTGTATCAAACAGATTGATGCCAATTTCATCAAAAATGAAGTTATAGATATTTTGTTTATTTCGCATTTTGATGCTGATCACGTTAATTGTATCAAGCATTTGGTTAATAAGGTAAAAGAAATCAAGGTTGTTGTGATTCCTTTGATTTATCGTATAAGTTCTATTCTTATTGACGGAACTGATGGTTTTGATGATATTTTTACTAACAATGCTGGACACAAACCTCATTTCATTTTTATCTATCCTGATACTTCGTCTCTCAACGAGAAGGAGATGTTGTTGTTAAGGTCATTTCACGAGGAAGAGATTCCTGAGGAGGTTGAATTAGAGGCTTTGAATATTACTAATGACAGGTATTTGGACTCCAAACTAAGGATAAAAGGTCCGTTGCCTGATTGGGTTTTCATTGTTTATAATTATGCAACTATTGACCGTATTAAGATGCTTAGGAAAGAGTTGGAGAAAATTGGTGTCGATATAATCGAGTTGCTGACTTCCCCTCTTAAATTTGTTGACAAATATCCAGAGATAAAAAAATGTTATGCCAAACTTCCTAAGATTGCTGGCGCTAAAGATGGCAACAAGGTCAATGAACATTCCTTGCTTCTTTATTCTGGCCCCCAAACTATGGATTATTATATTTACAGGTTGGGAGTAGGACGCAAATCTCCTAAGGATATGATTATCAAAAACCTGAAGGCTGGATGTGTTTATTCAGGAGATTCGGATTGGCATTGTTTCGACATTGCAAAAATATATGAGCCTGTTTACCGAAATGTTGGAACGATTCAATTGCCTCATCACGGCTCCGAAAAGAATTTCACAAGGATTGAAGGGCAAAATATGTGGTGTCCTTGCTCTTATGGGACATATAATACATATAAACACCCTTCAATCAGCGTATTGAATGAGGTAAGTATTTCTCAAAATTTCCCAATATGCGTTACGGAAGACAAAAATACTGATTTTATGGAATACATAAAACAAAATTGAATTTTGTTTCTATATTGAAAAATATTTTCTATATTTGCAAATACACATTTATTTTCATTACTGAATTATGGCAATCAAGAAATCGCAGTTGTTCAACAAGATATGGAAATCGGCTAATGAGTTGAGGACCAATAGCAAGATGGATCCCACCCAGTTTAAGGATTATGTCTTGTTGATGCTGTTTTTGAAATATATCAGCGCCAAGGACAAGATTGGTGACGGACTTATGATTCACGTGCCCGAAGGGTGCACGTTTGATGACTTTGTGCTTCTTAGAAATCAGAAAAATATCGGAGAGCAGATGGATACCAAGATGGCTACTATTGCCAAGGAGTTTGGTCTTACTGATATTTTTGGAGAGAAGGCTGAGAAGTCTTTCAACAATCCCGACAAGTTTGGCTCAGGGCAGGATTTGATAGACCACCTGTCGGCTCTTATCGACATTTTCAATGACAAGGATTTCGACCTAAGTAAAAACCGCGCCGACAACGACGACCTTATGGGAGATACCTACGAGTTTCTTATGCGTAATTTCGCCCAGGAAGGTGGCAAGTCGAAGGGGCAGTTCTATACTCCTGCCGAGGCCAGCCGTCTTATCGCCCAGTTGATAGGCATTGCAGATGATAACCGCGAGGAAAATATTGATATCTATGACCCTACTTGCGGATCGGGCTCGTTGTTGCTGAGGGCATACAACGAGGTGCGCAACAGGAACGCCTCGCTGAACGGACAGGAGCGCGATCTGGCCACCTACGGTATCGCAAGGCTTAATATGATTCTGCACAATGTGTGGACCGCCTCGCTGAAAAACGACGACACTATCAAAAACCCGCTCCACAAGGAAGACGATACCCACCTCACTCAGTTCGACTATGTGGTGGCCAATCCGCCATTCTCTCAGCACGGCTGGAGAGCCAAAGACAACCTAAGCGATCCTTTCAACAGATGGAGCGCCAAGACTGGAGTGCCTCCTCCATTGTACGAGGATCTGGCATTCCTGATGCATATTATACGTAGCACCAAGGCCGACGGAAAATCTGCGTGCATTCTTCCCCACGGTGTTTTGTTCCGTGGAGGCGAGGAGGCCAAAGTGCGCAAATGGCTCGTTAGCCAGAGATTCATAAAAGGTATTGTGGGACTTCCGCCAAACTTGTTTTTCGGAACTCCCATTGCTGGTTGCATTATCGTTATCGACAAGTCGATTTGCCACAGCAACCAGGGTATATATTTCATAAATGCCTCGGAGGGTTTCGAGAAGGACGGCGACAAGAACCGCCTGCGCGAGCGCGATATCAAGAAGATTATGGACGCCTGGAAAACTCAGGAGAATATTCCGCACTTTGCCCGTTTCGTAAAATGGGACGAACTGGAGGGCGAGAAAAACAACAGCAATCTCAATATCGCAAGATACGTTCCTCTAAGGGACCGCGAAATAATCCAAGACCTGGATTGCCATATCAACGGCGGAATTCCTTCCTATGATGTGGATGAGCAGATGCAGGAGTATTGGGAAGCCTGCGCAACACTTAAGGAAACGCTTTTCTGCAAAGACAAAGACAACGACAAAATATATCAACTTAAAGTAGGTAAGGAACTCTTGCGCGATACCATTTTCAATGACGAGTCTTTCAAGGCCCAGGCCTCGCTGTACAATGATACAATCGAGGAATGGGCAAAGTATGCCTCGCCATTGATGAGGGCCTATACCCGAGACCAATACAAGAAAGACCTCATAAAGGACTGGGGACAGAAACTACAGGACTTGGTGGCTCAGGACGATAGTCTTGTAAGTTGCTATGCCCCATACGACCAACTCCTCAATTACTGGAACGAGACCTTGCTCGACGACCTTTGCTGGATCGACGACAACGGTTGGAATTCTCCCATTCAGGAACCCGCTAAAGCCCCTTACTCATACAGGAAACTCACCAGCGACTTGTTGCCAGTTGACGTAATAATCAGGGAGTTTTTCAAGAATGAGGTTGCTGAGATAGAGAGACTGGAACACGAGCGCGACGAGATATCCTCCAAGATTGATACTCTGATAGAGGAAAACGAGGACTATCTAAACGACGACAAGTTTTACCACAAACTCACCGAAGCCAATGTGGCGCGCAGAGTAAAGGCGATAAATATTCGCAAACCTTTGAAAGACGAGGAGGATATCCTGAAAGAGGCTGTCGACTGTTTTGATACCAAAGGAACCAAGGAGGAAAAAGCCGACCGCAAAAAGAAGTTGGAAGATTTGTGCAACGCACATAATGATATCTTCGGACATTTCGATAAAGTAAACAAATCATCTGTAAATTCCCGTCTAAAGGATATTCCTTGCTACGAGTATGTGGATGAGGAAGAGCGCGAAATAATTCTCCAACTCCATTCCTATATGGAGGATAGACAATCGGTAAAGAATATTATCAAGTTTAAGGATGAGGAACTTTACGGCAAACTTGTATCATTCTACAATAATTGCACTACTGGGGATTTCCGAGATTATGTGGTTTACTGCAAGTGGATTTATGATATCAAGGAGAGATGTTTCAACGAGATGAAAAACGTGACTCAGGAAATCACAACCTCTATAATCGACCTGTCGGAGCGATATGAGGAAACAATTTCGGAAATAGAAAACTCTGTCTCTGATGCCAAAAACGAAGTCAATAAATATCTTAATCTAATGGGAATTCAGTTATGAGAGAAACAAATTTCAAAGAAACAGAAATTGGGCTGATCCCTGCAGATTGGGAAGTGAAGACTTTGGGAGAAATTACTTCAGAAGTTATGAGTGGAGCGACCTCCTTAGGAGGAGAGTCTTCATACCTTACTTCAGGAATTCCTTTGGTCAGAAGTCAAAATGTATTGGATGCAGTTTTCAATTACAAAGGGTTAGCGTTCATTAATAAAGATCAGGCATATAAATTACAAAATGTAACAATAAAAGAAGGTGATATTTTATTAAATATTACAGGTGATTCAGTTGCGAGAACTTGTATTGCCCCCAATAATATAAACGACGGTCGTGTAAATCAACACGTAGCAATTGTACGATTATTAGATAGCAATAATAATTATTTTGTTATGAGTATGTTGATTCAAAACAAACCTCGTTTATTGCATTTGGCCACTACAGGAGCCTCAAGAAATTCATTAACCAAAGAAAAAATTTTAAGTTTTCAACTTCCTCTTCCTCTCACAACTGATGAGCAAGCGGAAATTGCCAATGCCATTTCGTCGGTAGATAAACTGATTGAAAAAATCGACAGGTTGATTGTTAAGAAAGAGAATTTCAAGTTGGGGATAATGCAACAATTACTTTCTGGAAAACAACGCTTGAAAGGGTTTAATGGCAAATGGGTGGAGAAACCATTTGGTGAGGTGTTTACATTCTTGGGGAATAATACCTTGTCGCGTGATTTCCTATCGGATACAATAGGTGAAATATACAATATCCATTACGGCGATGTACTCATAAAGTTCGGAGAAATTCTTGATATGAATAATGATTCAGTACCAAGAATAAATTTTGATTATGATGTCAACCATTCATATCTATTGAATGATGGAGATATTGTGATGGCCGATACAGCAGAAGACGAAACAGTAGGTAAGGTAACTGAATTGGCAAATTGCAACGGCAGAAAAATAGTAGCAGGATTGCATACTTTTGCCTTGCGCCCTTTGATAGGATTTGCACCGAGATTCTTGGGCTTTGCATTGAATTTCAGCAATTTCCACAACCAATTAATTCCTTTGATACAGGGATCGAAAGTGGCGTCTATCTCCAAAAAAGCAATTGTTGATACCATAATCTTTTATCCCTCAGACCTTAAGGAACAGGAAAAAATCGCTAATTTATTAACTTCATTGAATACCGAAATAGCAACTATAAAAAAAGAGCGAGAAAAATACCTTGCAATCAAGCAGGGTATGATGCAACAATTGTTAACTGGAAAAATAAGACTGGTATGAGCAAATACAACAATGTAGTACCGCACGTAGATAGCGAGAGGAAGATACAGAACAAGGCAATAAAATTGCTTCGCTCTGTACACGGTTTTGGATATATAGGCAACCTGAAGGACGTGGAGAACAGCAATATCAGGGAAAACGATGTGCTGGAGTTCCTCACCGAGAAACAGGGTTGCACACAGGCTCAGGCTCGCGAGGCCCTCAAGGCTTTGGAGTCGGTATCCTACTGCACCGACTCCAATACACTCTAAAAGACCAACAAGGAAACATATACGCTTCTCAGATATGGCACCAGCGTTAATGTGCCTGGCAAGTCGATAAAACTTACAAAGTATTTCATAGACTGGGAACACCCATACGATAACGACTTCGCCATTGCCGAGGAGGTTACGATAAGCCGTAGCAACTCAAAGGATGGACACCGCCGTCCTGATGTGGTGCTATATGTAAATGGCATAGCCATAGCCGTGCTCGAACTCAAGACCTGGGGTGTATCGGTAACGGATGCCATTCACCAGAATATCCGAAATCAGCAGGATGGACAGATAGCGGGATTCTTCAGCACCGTACAGTTGATACTCGCAGGCAACCCTTCTGCCCTGATGTATGGAGTGATAAAGACACCCGAAAAATTCTGGCTGAGATGGAAAGAGCCTTCTGGCTCGCCCTGTCCCGAATCGCCGTACTCACGCAAGGATTATCCTATGGAAATGGAACGATCGCTGTTGCAGATGCTGGAGCCAGGCCGTCTGATAGAACTTATCCACGATTTCATAATATTTGACGGAGGTATCAAGAAAATAGCCAGACCCAACCAATATTTTGGACTGAAATGCGCTCAGGAAAAAACAAAGGCTGGAGTAGGCGGAATACTCTGGCATTCACAGGGATCTGGCAAAAGCCTATCTATGGTATGGCTCACACAATGGATATTGGAGAATATCCCAGGATCGAGAGTGGTGATAATCACAGACCGCGACGAACTTGATACCCAGATAGAGCAGGGATTTACCGACACAGGCAAAACCATAGCGAGGGCTGTAAGCGGTAGCGACCTGATATCATTGATAAACGAGGACAAGAAAGCCATAATTTGCACACTAGTGCACAAGTTTGGACTAAAGACAAGGGAAAAGAAAGACGCCCTTGCCACCACCTCGTCGTCTAAAATCGCCAAAATAAAGCCTCTCCACGTATTGCTGGAGGAGATACGCAAAAAACTGCCTGCGGATTTTGAGCCCAAGGGCAGGATATTCGTGTTTGTGGACGAATGTCACCGAACCCAAGGCGGATTCCTAAACAAGGCTATGAAATACATAATGGGCGACAAATCCGTTCTGATAGGTTTTACAGGCACACCACTACTGCGAGGCGACAAGGGCAGACTTACCAGCAACGAGAATTTCGGAGAATACATACACAGTTACACATTCAAGGAGGCGGTAACAGATGGCGTGGTGCTCGACCTCCGATACGAGGCCAGGGACATAGAGCAGGAACTCAAGAACGAGGACCGTATCAACAACATTTTCGAGATGCGTACCCGTCTTCTGTCTCAGCGCGCCAAGGAGCAATTGCAGAAGCGATGGGCCACAATCAAAAATCTGTATTCCAGCAAAGACCGTATGGAAAAGATTGTTGGAGACATAGAATATGATATGATGAGGTATCCAGCGCTATGCCACGGCTATGGCAATGCAATGCTGGTGGCAGGTTCGGTTTATCAGGCATTCAAGTATTGGGACTTGTTTGAGCAAAACACAACCCTTGCGGGCAAGTGCGCCGTAATATCCAGTTACGAGCCTAAGGAGGTGGATCTAAGCCAGGGATATACAGGAGAGCAGAAATCAGAGGAGGAGTTCAAATATGCCACGGCCAAACGTATGCTTGGCGAAATGGATGTGGATTCGTTTGAGACCAACGCCAAAGAGCAGTTCAAGAAAGAGCCTGGCACAATGAAACTCCTCATCGTTGTTGATAAATTGCTTACAGGATTCGATGCTCCACACTGCACATACCTGTATATCGACAAGAAAATGGAAGACCACAACCTTTTCCAGGCTATCTGCCGAGTAAACCGCGTGGACGACGATTGGAAAGAGTTCGGCTATATCATAGACTATCAGAACCTTTTCGAGAAGGTGGAGAAAGCAATCACCGACTATACCAAGGGTGCATTCAAGATGTATAATGCCTTAGAGATAGACGGGATCCTGAAAGACAAGATAGATACGGCCCGCAAAGACCTTGATGACGCAATCCGCAAAGTGGAATTGCTGAGCGAGCCAGTAGAGCACCCAAAAAGCGTGGAGCAATTCTGTTGGTTTTTCTGTTTCGATCCCCGTACAGTGGAGCCCGAGGAAGAGCCTGCAGAGATTATCAAAAACGGCAACAAGCGCGACGACTTCTACGAGGCTGTCAGGATACTTGTGCGCAGGTATGCAATGGCAGGAACAATAATGCACGAACTTGGATATACCGACGACGAGGCTCTTATAATATCAGATAAAGTAAAGAATTACGACAAAATACGACGAGCCCTTATGGACAGAAGCGCCGACTACGTGGACCAAAAGCAATACGACGCTATGATGCGCACATTGCTGGATTCATACGTGGAGGCCAAGGACAGCGAGGTATTGGAAGACCTCAGCGACCTGTCGTTCCTTGATTTCATAGATTTCGACAATATGGACGATGAAGATGAGGAGGCCAAGGTGAAAGACAAAAAAGTAAAGAAGGACAACGGCACAGCAGAAACCATAAAGGCAAACGTGAGGAAATACATATTCCGCAAGAAACAGAGCAATCCCGAGGAATACGAGCAACTATCGGCCCGTCTCAATCAGATTATCAGGCAGATGCGCGAAGGTGTATTGAGTTTCAAGCAGTTTTTGCAGAGCGTTAAGGAACTTATCACAATGATGAACGGTGGCAAGGTGGATCCACGTATCGACACACCAGGCAAGAAAGCCCTTTACGACAATCTTGGCAGGGATGTGGAATTGGCCCTGAAACTGCATTCCACCATAAAAGCCAAGGCCGAGAAGAATTGGAGAACAGAGCGTTTCCGCGGTATCAAACTCCGACAGGAGGTCCAGAAAATACTTCCGCCAGAATTCAACATTGACGAAATAATGAATATCATCAGCCACAACGATGAATACTAACAACATATTGGCCGTAGAGGAATTGGAGATACAGGTGGAGCGCAAAAACATAAAACACACCCACCTGTCGGTATATCCGCCATACGGCAGAATACACATATCAGCACCTGAAGAAGTGCCCGACAACGATATCCGATCGTTTGTGGTGAGCAAGATAGACTGGATACGCCAACAGCGCGAGGAAATAGAATTGCAAAACCGTCAGACAACCAGACAATATATTACTGGAGAGACACACTATCTCTTTGGCAAAGGCTATTATCTGATAGTACACGAGCAGAACGCACCACCAACCATTGAATGCAAGAATGGTTGCATATTCCTTACCGTAAGACCTGATGCTTCAATAGAAAAGAAAGAGAAGATATTTCATCAGTTTTATAGGGAAGAACTTGACAATGTTTTGCAACAGAGATATTATCACTGGCTTGATATTATGAACGAAACAAATGTGCCATACACGATAAAACTGATGCATACCAAATGGGGCAGTTGTATTGAAAAAAAACGTTCAATAATATTCAGCCTCTTGCTGGCCCGCGTGCCGTTGCATTGTATTGATTATGTGATAGTACACGAACTATCGCATTTGAAATTCCACAGGCACAACAATTTCTTTGAGGCCAACGTGTATAAATACCTTCCCAACTGGCAACACGTCCGCGACGAACTCAATGAGTTTATATTGTTGCCGTATGAGGGGGAGTGATTTTTTTCTTTTGGGTGGCTATGCCAATAATCAGAAGATGATATAAATCAAAACGAGGCTGTCCTGATTTTTTGGAGACAGCCTCGTAATTTTTTTGAGGAAATCAAACCTTAATTTTACTACTTGTTGGAACTGATAGCCCAAAATAAGCCAGCGACGGTGGCGAAAATGCCAATGCCAGCCCAAATGTTGCTATTACGTTCCTTCCTTGCCATTTGCAAGGTCTTGTTTTGCTCCTTTTGCTGATGGTAGAGAAGCATTCCACCCTGGAATTGTTGCTCAGGCGTTAAGTCTTTGCGTTTCATAAACTCTCTTGTTAACGCCATATTCTTGTTAGACTCTTCGATAACTGTCTGATATGCCTTAGCATTAGAATTTGAGTTAATATGAGTCATAGTTTTGTCTGCAAAATCTGTCAACAAGGTTAGGTTCTGCAAGTCTGTATTTTGAGCCATTGAATTCATTCTGTTTCCTTGTACAGGCTCATTGCTGAAATTATTATTCATATGATAAAAAATTTAAATGAATAAATTAATATTATATAAATAGTCCAATTCCCTCACTTTTTGAAGGTATCAATGATTATGCCAATGCAGGTAATATGACAAAATTGCAGAAAAACGAAACGAATTAGAAAATGAACTGACAGATCTTGTATGACATATTGACATATTGAACATTCGTTCATCACGCTGTCCGCTACGATAGGCTCTCTGTATTCATTCGTGAACAAGTTTGGTGGGGTTTTGTGCCAAAAATAAATTTTGTTTTTCTAAGATTGTTTTGTATTTTTGCGGAAAATAGAATTGCGATTATGGCAAAGACACCCAAACCCTGGCACTCAAGGTATATAGATCCCGCAGTTGATTACGGTTTCAAACTTATTTTTACCGATGAGCAGATAACGAGAGGATTCCTGAACGATCTTTTGAGTTCAAAGAATATCAAACTCGTTATTGAGGAGGTTATTATATGCGAGAACGAGTCAATAGAGAACAATATGGACAAACGCCGAGTGGTTTTCGACGTTCATTGCCGTGCCCAAAGCGGTGAGGAGTTCATCATTGAGATGCAGAACGAGTCGCAGGATTACTTCTCCGACCGAGTGGTTTTCTATATGGCCCGCGTTACCTCACGTCAGCAGAAAAAAGGATACAGGGAGGAGATAAATAAAGAAGGTGAAAAAGTTAAGGTTCCCTGGAATTATCATATGAAGAATATCTATGGAGTGTTCTTTATGAATTTCAAGGATGAGAACCGTCCCAAACCCTTATCGCATTGTGCTTTGATGGATACCGACGACAAGGTGATTGATTCGGAGATTTTTCAGTATTGGAAAGTCCAATTGCCTTTCTACAGGGAAATCAAGGAAAAGGATTGCAAGTCTATTATGGACAAATGGTTTTATATTTTAGCAAATATGTCAACTATGGAAACAGCATTGCCATTCATCGAGGAGAAGCCACTCTTTATGAGACTGGCCGAAATAGCGGAATACTCAGCACTTACCGAGGCTCAGCAGTTGCAGTACGACGAGAGCCTTGATAATTATCTGTGCTATTACAATACAATAGAACATAAAGTGAAAAAGGCAAGACAGGATGAGCGTATGAAGGCTTATCAGGAGGCTCATCAAAATGCCCTTAAGTCCGCTTTCAATATTTTTGCGTTTGGCGCAATGTCTGTTGAACAGATTGCTCAGAGTATGAATCTTGATATCAACGAACTTAATGAATATATCAAGAATAATTCCACCAAGGCATAAATTGTTATTACATATTTTTTTAAGCCACCTTGCGGTGGCTTTATTTTTTTTAGTTCGTTTTTTTTCTTCCAATTTTTTTTGCTGTTTTATAAAGATCCAGTATATTTGATGGATTACTAATTCTTTTTGTGACTATGCAACATATTTTTATTGATTTTGAGAATGTTGGGTGGTCGGCTCTGGAGGGGATTGAGGTTATTGATGTGCCGACTACCATTTATATTTTTGGGTCGCAGATTTCGCCTCACTTGCCTTTGAGGAATCTTGCTGTGGCTCCCTCAAAGTTTGTGAAATGGCAGTTTGTGATGGCCAACAACGGTCAACGAGATTCGCTGGATATTCTGTTGGGATCGTATGTAGGTTTTTGCATTGGAATTTCCGAAAATCCCGACGACGACTCTTTCTTGATAATCTCGAATGACAAGGGATATGACAGTCTGTTGGAATCCTGGACCAACAATGGAATCAATATTGAGCGACGTGCTGGCATTAAGGTCTGCAATCCAGAATCAGAAACTGACGAAAACAAGATCCTGAAAACCGACATGGAGTTTCAATTAAGGAAACTTGTTTCGGAAGATTTCTGCGACGACAAGCAGATTGTCAGTATTGCAAATTTTGTGGAAAGTTGCAACAGGTTTTGCGATGTTTACCGCAAGATTTCTTCTGTAGTTGGAGTCAGGTTCAAGTCCGAGATTTACAATTCTATCAAGGATTTCGCAAGAGAGTATTTTAATGAGAGAAACCAAAACTCAGAGCCACTCACCTCGTATCCAAATTCCGAAATCATTCCCCAACTGCGGAATTATCTTGGGAATGATTACCCAATCCAGTTTCTGAAAGACCTTGTGCCCATAATCGACGACAACACCTCCCTATCAATGATTTGCAGTAAAATCGGCAAATATGTCGGCGATGTAAAAACAGGAAGCGCCATTTACAAAAAGATAAAACCAATGTTGAGGTTGTTGGGTAAGACGTAAAGATAACATTGTTGCGTTCTTCATCCCAGGTCCACTTGTGGACCTTCACGCTCCGTAGCCCCGACCTCCACCACGGATCAACAACCGCTGAGGTCGGGGAAAATTGACGGGATTGAGAAACAAATTTTTCTTTGCCAATCCCAAACCAATTTCCTATCTTTGCAGAAACCAAACAAAAAAACTATGAAACTAGACAAAGAATATCCCGCCACACATTCAATGTCAACCTCTTGGTATATTGTGGATGACGAGGGCAATGTGGGGTTAATGGATTACGACGAAAACGGACCTGTGCCGTGGGGCGTTGAGCAGACTTGCTGTGAGGAGTTGGGATTTGGACATTGGGAGGATTGGCCAAACAAAAAAATCACAAGATTCAATCTTACCGATGAACAGATTCTGGATATGTTTTATCCACCACATTCTCCTGAGGAGGAAGAATATTGGAGTGACTGTGCCGTAAAAATTAACAAAAGTAAAAAAGATCGTTTCCTTGAATTGAGCAAATCCAAGGAAATATCCGACATTTGGTGCATATCCGAAAATCTTGGACTTTACGGATTCGACGCCTTTAATTGTTGTGTGTTTGACAAAGATTATAATATAATTTCAATCAAAGATCCGCTAAAGGCTATGATTGATGAACGAATAATCCTTGAAGTGTATTCCGACCAGGACTACTTCATCAACTGCACAATGGACAGCGACCACAATATCAGTTATCAATACAGGTTCAACAACTCACCATACTACATTTATCATCAGCCATACT
>JAZQPB010000089.1:0-2790 GCA_045628165.1 Bacteroidales bacterium
CATGGCTACGATCCGACTTTATCATTCTATTCAGATTCATTATCCAAATAAATTAGAAAAAAATAAGGTTTATGTTATTTCTTTAAAAAAATCATCGGGATACGTCTATTTAACCGACCCCAATATATTAGATATTGAAAAATATACACATCCCGTTATTGTTGTTCGTGATAGTATCGAACTCGGCAACGACTCCTACGAGTATGCTAAATACGAACGTGATATCGCCTACAATAATTTTGGACTAAATATTGTTCAAATTGCAAATACGTTGAATGATGATGCAATATCATTTGTGAAATTGAATGGCATGTCTGAGGCAATAAAGCATAAGACCAAAGGAGCCGACACCTTCCTCGTCTATTCCAACATAAACCCGAAGTTTTTCGATGGCTGGCACGTTTGTCCAGAAAGCCTATGTACATCTGAGAATTTCTCTAAAATCGAGGAGGGAGGATATGGTTACATTTTCCGAGGTAAAATCTATTCCAAGGAAGAGACCGAGAAGTACTGGAATATAATCGAGCAGTACAAGCTGCGAGAGGCGGGAAAGTAATATAAACTCTATGTTATGCCGACTTTTTTTAGAATTTCAAAAAAACTAGAATTAAGTAAACTAAAACCCTATGCAAAAACTTTTTCTTCTTCTAACATTCTTTCTTTTTATCAACTTAGCCACCGCCCAGAACCTCAGCATAATAAGCAAGGCAAACGAGGATAATATAGAGCTGAGGTGGATTCCTATGAACTCCAGTGCTTGGCGATATGCCAACAGTACGGGCTACAGATTGGAGCGTATTACCATTATGCGCAAGGGTAAAACTGTATCGCCTGTGCAAGTTAAACTTCTTAGCGATAAGCCTTTCAAGATGGCTGCAATGGAAGAGTTTGAGAAATTATCAGATGAAAAATATCCGATGATTCTGGCAGAGTGCGCCTTTGGTGCGGATGAGAATGCACCTGCAGGCAATTTGCCAGTTGCATTGTACAAGCGTCATCAAAACGAGCAGATGAAGTTTGGATTCTCGCTTTTTGCCTGCGATCTCGATAAGCTTTCTGCTCAGCTTGCCGGATTGTATTATCAGGATAATGATGTTGATAAAAACGAGAAATACATATACCGCCTCACATTCTGGCAACCCGATTCGCTGAGATGTGATACTGCGTATACTTATGTCGGCCTTGATGACTATACAAAAAATTATGGACCAGAATTAGATGCGTATTCCACCGATGGTGCTGTGACAATTCATTTTGCTACAAGTACCTGCAAGAATTTCAACAGCTTTTGGATAGAGCGTTCGGATAACAACGGAGCAAGTTTTAGTCGTATCAACCAGGAACCGCTTGCCAAAAACTATACATCTCAGAAATCTCCCGATATGTATTTTGTGGATTCTCTTGTGGTGGAGGGCAAGGAATATGTTTACCGCATTGTGGGCAACGATTCTTTTGCCTCGGAGAGCCTTCCGGGGCAGGAGGTGAGAATTACGGCAGTTTCACAACTTAGCAACTACGCCGATTTCTCACTTTGCAAGCCTATCGACAACAAGGCTATGGAGCTTGCCTGGTATGTTTCTCAAGAGGACGAGAGCAAAGTCTCGGGCTTCAAGATTTACAGATCCAACAGTCCTGATGGGCAAAAGGATGTTGTCTATTCCACAAGCAACGGCAATCAGCGCACTTGGACCGACAAGTCTGCACTTTATGATAATTATTATTTTATTTCGGCACTTACCGCATACGAGGAGAAACTAAATCCGTTTCCGATTTATGGAATGTTGATTGACAGTATCCCGCCCGATGCTCCCAATAAACCCTTCGGGTATTGTGACAGCCTTGGACGAGTGTACTTGTCATGGAACAAGGGCGATAGCGACGTGAAGGGATTCCGTGTTTTCTATGCCAACAATCCTCAGCACGATTTTATGCAATGCTCCAGGGGGATGCTGACTGATACATTTTATGTGGACACCGTAAGCCTGAACACACTTTCAAAGAAGGTTTATTACACATTGGTGGCTGTGGATTATCGCGACAATCAAAGCCAGATGTCTGAGGTTTTGGAGGTTGCCCGTTACGATACCATTGCACCAACAAAGGTAAGAAACTTGGAGTTTGATTATCAGAAACATAAGGTTCTGCTTTCGTGGACAAAATCGCCTTCCAGCGATGTTGTGAATTATATAGTGCTCCGCAAGGAATCTACCAAGAAAAATTTTGACACCCTTGCTGTAATAGATGGAAAGCTAAATACATACGTAGACCAAACCACTGTGGATGGCCTAGACTATCATTACGCAATAGTTGCAGTAGATGATTTCTCAAACCATTCTGAGCCTTCGCTTAATGCCTTTGCAACTCCAAAATCAAAAGATGAATCTGTTGTATTAAAAAAGCAGCAGAATGCAAACTTGATTACTCTTACGTGGTCAACTAAAAATGCAAGACCGATAAAAAGCGTAACAATCTACCGCGCCGAAAACTCTGGAGCGTTACGCAGCTACAAATGTGTTTCAGCTGATTCTTTTTCGGAGAAAATTGCTGTAGGCCAGTCGTTTACATATTGTGTAAGACTTACTTTTGACGATGATACGGAATCTATGTTGTCAAATCAGGTAAAAATTGAAAACTAATTATCCAATGCGCAAACTCCTACTTCTGATATTCCTCCTGGCCGCGCTAATATCATCAATATCAGCGCAGACCAACAATCCGGCGAACATAATACTCACCGGCACAGGTCGCTACAGCCTAAAGCTTTCCGACTATGCCACCTCGTCGCCCTCT
>JAZQPB010000090.1:0-11935 GCA_045628165.1 Bacteroidales bacterium
AGACGGACGGCCGTCCGTCTCCAGTGAATTTTTTATAACTTATTATACTCTTCCAATGCCTTAGACAGCACTTTCATCGATCGCTGAAGATCCTGTTTGCAGAGCACGTAGGCCAGGCGGACCTGATTCTTTCCGAGCTCAGGATCGGTGTAGAAGCCCGCCGCAGGCGCCATCATCACAGATTCGCCAGTACATTCCATAGGTCCCTTGTTGTCGATGAACTGTGGAGTAAACTCGTCCTTGTAGCAGAAGTCGGTGAGACACCATGCGCAGAATTTCTCGGCGTCATCCACGGGAAGGCTTGCCACGGTGTAGAATGCGCCCATTGGAATCGGTGTGTAGCATCCTGGAATGCGGTTTACGCCGTCTATCAGGCACTTACGACGCTCGGTGTATTCCTCGTAAACCTCGCGCGAATATGCCTCGGTGCCCTCGATGGAAGCCTCGGCGATTATCTGTCCGATAAGTGGAGGACTCAGTCGGGCCTGACAGAACTTCATTACGGTGTTCCTAACGGCCTCGTTCTTTGTGATGAGCGCTCCGATACGGATTCCGCACTCGCTGTATCGCTTTGATACTGAGTCGATAAGAACCACATTCTGCTCAATGCCCTCAAGGTGCATGGCCGAAATGTATGGCGAGCCAGTGTAGATGAACTCACGGTAAACCTCGTCGCTGAAGAGATATAGGTTGTATTTCTTCACGAGGTCGCGTATCTGGTTCATCTCCTTCTGAGTATAGAGGTATCCAGTTGGATTGTTGGGATTGCAGATAAGGATGGCCTTGGTGCGCTCGTTGATGAGCTCCTCAAACTTCTCTACCTTGGGCAGACAGAAGCCCTCGTCGATGGTTGTGGTTACGGTGCGGATAACGGCGCCTGCCGATATCGCGAAACTCATATAGTTGGCGTATGCAGGCTCTGGCACGATGATCTCGTCGCCAGGGTTCAGACAGCTCATGAACGCGAACAACACGGCCTCGCTACCGCCCGAGGTGATGATGATCTCGTCGGCATTAAGCTTTATCTGATAACGCTCGTAATAATTAACAAGGGCCTGACGCAAAGACCTGTAACCCTGCGAAGGGCTGTATTCCAATATCTTGCGGTCGATATGGGCAAGACAGTCGAGCGCCTTCTGCGGAGTAGGCAAATCAGGCTGGCCGATATTGAGGTGATAAATCTTTACACCGCGGTCCTTGGCCGCGTAGGCCAAGGGAGCGAGCTTGCGGATAGGAGACTGAGGCATCTCGATACCGCGCTGGGATATCTGTAATGAATTAGCAGAATTCATTTCTTGTTCTTCGTTCATAATATGCTTTAAAATTTTGCAAATGTAAGCAATTAGCGTTAATGCACCAAATTTTTTTTCTACACCCTAAACCCCGCCACGGTTACGTCGTCTATCTGCTCGTTTTCGCCACGCCACTCGTGGAAATGATTTGTCAGGTAAGCGCAGAAATCGGCCATGGGCTCGGTGTGGTGATCCAGCAGAAGCTTCAGGAGACGGCGGTTGGAGTATTTGTGGTTGTCGTCGCCACCAAACTGGGATGCGAAACCATCGCTCATCATGTATAGGCAGTCGCCCTTTTTCAGCTGAAAATACTGACTCACAAAGGGACGCTCCATAATGTATTCACCTATGGGACAGCGAGATGCCTTGATCTCGAAAAGCTCGCCGTCGCGGATGAAAACAAGATTATTGTACGCGCCGGCAAAATCGAGCATCATCGTGGACCTGTCGATCACTATCATCGAAATATCCATGCCATCCTGCATCTTGCTCTTGCTGTTCACACGCATCATGTACTTGATTCTTGCCCTCAGCTCCTCGAGAATATCGCCCGATTTCCTGAGTCCGCGCGATGCAATGTCCTGAAGTATAGATGTTCCCAACATTGTGAGCATGGCGCCGGGCACACCGTGACCAGTGCAGTCAGCCACCACGAGCATCTCGTAATTATCGTCGGTGTATCGCCAGAAAAAATCACCGCTCACAATGTCGCGCGGAATGTAGAGCAGGAACTTGTCGCTGAAAACCTCGCCGAAATTCTCCTGCATGGGCTGTATGGCCATCTGAAACGCGTGGGCATATCTCAGACTGTATTCAGTCGATTTGCGTTTCTGGCTCAGCTCCTTGTTCATGGACCTGATATGACGGTTTTTCATCACCATCTGCATGAAGAAATATCCGCTTCCGAGCAATGCCACGATGGCGAACAAGAGCATAATTACGGAAACCATGCGGTTGAATTTCTCGGACCTGTAGTCCTTGTTGTTCTGCTGATACGCATCGGAAAATTGAATAGTCATCAACTGCTCGGAGAGTTGCTGATTGTAGAGCGTATCGCAGATACTTACGAAATCACTGGAAATCTTGGATGCGCTCTCATAGTCGTTCATGGCTATATATATGGAATTCAGGAGCTTGCAGGTGTTCTCTATCTTCTGCACGTCGTAGCAGGAATTGCTGTACTCAAGAGCCTGAAGACCAGAATACACGGCCGAATCGAGCATGCCGGTCCTGTAATAGATCTGAGCCAGTTTGTACCAAAGCCTTGAGCTGAAATCGTGCCAGTTGCTGAGCTGTTCATTGTCGAAATTCATGTACATCATGGCCTTGGCGTTGTCATAATCGCCCATCTCCACATAGATATCGGCCATGTGCCACAGCGGAAGAAGTCCCTCGCTGTCGTGCTTGGATAATATTCTGGTGCGTATCTGATAAGACTCCTTCAGGTAACCGAGAGCCAGCTCCGACTTGCCACGCTGATGCATCAGCAGGCCGAGATTCAGGTAGGCATTGCTGATGGCAAGCGAATCGTCGCAGGCCTTGGCCACTATGAAGGCCGAATCGTTCATCACCTTGGCATGGTCGAAATCACCTAGGTTGATATTAATGCGCGCGATATTGTTGTAGCACTGGGCCACCTGATGCTGATTTTTGAATTTCTGGGCCAGACGCAGGGCCTGCTCGTAATGGTCAGCCGACTCATTTAGCATCTTGGCAAACCTTTCGTTGAGCGCCAGCAGATTGCGCGATTCCACCATGTAATACTCGTTGCCAAAATCCTCCGACGCATCCATGGCCTGAAGCGCATAGCGGATGCCTATGATGGGATTGCTGAAACGCGCAAGATACGACAGCTCGGCATACACACGGGGAAGCGCCGTATCAGGCACCTGGCTCAATGTGGCCTCCAGACTATCGATGGCGCGCAATACGGACTGGCCACCAGCCTGATGGCAAATCATCATCAACGGCATCAGTAATATAATAAAGTATCTCATCATTGCTCCTTGTAGTTTTGGTTAAAAATTCCGCCAGCTATCAGGATATCGTGGTCCTGGTCCGCCTCGCCTCTCCATTGTTTCAGGAATTTCTTCAGCATAAATCGCTGGTCATCCACAGGCAGGGTGTAAATCTCAAGAAGATAATTGTACAAACGCTCACGCGAGAGCTCCTCGCCTGCCTTGTTTTTCTGAAGATAAAAACCGTCGGTCATCATGTAAACGAAGTCATTTTCCTGAAGCTCCAGCTCCGAGGTCACAAACTCCTGATCATAGAAGGTGTTGCTGTCCACATTTTCCTGAATGCGGATAAGCTCGCCGTTGCGGATTACAAGCAGTGGCTGTTTGACCCCCGAATAATAAATCTTGTTTGTAGCAAGGTCGGTTACCAGGAGGCTAACGTCCACACCAATAGCATTTTGCGAAGAGAGGCTCAGCCTGTGCATCACCTGCCTTACCTTGATTCGCATCAGCTCCAGGATTATGGCGGGATCATTGTCGCACCCGGCTATCTCGTGGAGTATGGATGAGCCTAACATGCACATAAATGCGCCAGGCACACCGCTGACTCCCGAATCTGATACGGCCAGCATCTCCACACTGCCAATCTTGTGGGTCCAGTAGAAAGTACCGCTGATATGTCCCTTGGGCCTCAGCAAAATAAACTTCTCGGTGATATTGGTGCCCATGCCCTCAAAATTGGGGAATACAGCCTGCTGAATCTTCTTGGCATATTCTATACTCTTCTCTATCTGGAAGTTATAGTCCATAAGGCTACGGTTGATTTCAGCAATCTCCTGACGCTTGCGCTTTAGCCTCCACGCAAAGAAAACACCGCCCACCACGATTACCAAAATAATGATGGCCAAAAGGACAAAGCTCTTGGTCATCTGCTTGGCAAGCCTGATATTCTGCTGTTGGTCAAGGATTTCCTTCTGATACTGGAGGTCGTAGATCTTGCCCGATACGTTTCTGAACTTGATGGAATCCTGATAGAGAATCTGCATCGTAAAGGCATCATTGGCCGACTTATAATCCTGACGATTAGCGTAGAAATTTCCCAAAACGCCGTAAGCATCAGCCAATACAAGCCTGTCGCGGTATCTCCTGGCCACCGATATAGCCTTTTGGGCGCAATACAGCACCGAGTCGGGCTTGTCCTCGTCGATATAGATATGGGCGAGGTTTACATTGCAGGCCGCCGACATATCGGAAACCATGGTATCCACCATCATATCGCTGAGTGCGTAATAATATTTGGCCTCCTGATACGATTTCTTGCTGAAATACACATTGCCCAAATCCCTGTAACTTGATGATATATTGATGGAATCGATGGGAGGTTTCTGTCGTATCGTTAGAGCCTTGCTGAAATAATAGATAGAAGTGTCGTATTCGCGGTTTTCCAGTTTCATCCATCCGATATTGGAATACACAAACTGGCGGATATAGTCGTCGTCGAGAATCTCGGTCTCTCTCCTGGCATCCTGAAGATAATTATTTGCCATATCGTAATTCTTGAGCAGGATAAAGATGAGACCTATATTGTTGTTGGCCCATGCCACCTCGTCGTCTATGCCGTGCTCCTTGGCCACGTCCATCTGATAATTGTAATACTCGATGGCATTATCGTAGCTACCTATACGGCTGTACGCGATGCCTATGAAGCTGTAAGCCATGCACATAACCTTGTAGTCGCTGGTCTTGATGGCCAAGTCGAGTCCTATCCTGAGAAGGTTGATGGCCTCCACAGGCTTTATGTAGGCCAGACTGCGCCCAGCCTCCATATAAAGAGAGTCGGCCACCTCGTCCACCGAAACCTTGGCAAGGTTCAGCAGGCTGTCGGTGCGGGGGCCGTAACTTTTCTGCGCATCAGCTGATATGCTAAAACACAGAAATACAGCTAATATACAAATCCTAAACACGGGACAATAATTAATCATTTTTGTGTAAAAATATACAACTGATTGAATAATAACAAAAATTATTCCCAAAAAAAAAGAAAAAAGCAACAAAAAAAACGCCACTTGAAAAATAAATCCAAGTGGCGAAAAATTTAAAAAGAATTGGTCAAGTTTACTTATAGCACTCAAAGATGCCGTCCACAGTCTTGCTGTCCATCTTCTTGGAGAAAAGGCTTACGATGTAAACCACGGCAAAACCGCCCACCATGGCAATAGCGCCGCAGTTGATAGGCGACATCGGATTGCCGAGCAGCATATTGATTACTGTAATGCCGACGCCCCAGGCGAAGCAGGCCCATACCGAAGCGGTTGTAACGCCCTTCCAGTACAATCCCAACATGAACGGAGCGAGGAACGCACCGGCCAGGGCACCCCACGATATTCCCATCAGCTGGGCAATAAACTCCAGCTTGTTGAAGGCGATAATCAGCGATACGAGGATGAAGAATACTATCAATGAGCGCATTACTATCACCTTCTTCTTCTCGTCAACGTCGGCCTTGTCGCGGTAGATGAGGTCGAGAGTCATGGTAGAGCTTGATGTGAGCACGAGGGAAGCTAATGTGGACATAGATGCCGAGAGCACCAGCAATACCACCAAGGCTATCAGCCAGTTGTCGAGATTGCTGAGCATCGACGGAATTATGGAATCGAAATCGAGTTTGCCATTAGTTCCCATGGGAGGAGTGCCGAACAGACGGCCGAAACCGCCGAGGAAATAGCATCCGCCGGCCACTATAAGCGCAAAAACTGTGGAAATAACTGTTCCGCGCTTGATGGCGCCCTCGTCGGTGATGGAATAGAACTTGCCCACCATCTGAGGAAGTCCCCAGGTGCCGAGTGATGTAAGAACTATTACTCCGAAGAGGTTGAGCGGATCGGGACCAAACCAATCGGCGAATGCACCGTTTTCAGCTGGATTGCCATCAGCTGGCAACTCCCCAAGCTTGCCTACTGCCTCCGAAAGACCGCCCTGCGATGCCACAACGGCGATTATCACGGCCAGGATTCCAAATATCATGATGATACCCTGAATGAAGTCGTTGATGGCGGTGGCCTTGTAGCCGCCGAGGATTACATATACAGCAGTGAGCGCCGCCATGGTAACGAGGCAAACTCCGTACGGGATATCGAAACCCATTGCGAAAAGTCTCGAAAGTCCATTGTAGACGCCTGCAGTGTAAGGAATCAGGAACACGAAGGCTATGATGGAAGCGGCAATTCTGAGGCCCTGCGAGCTGAAACGTGTGCCGAAGAAATCGGGCATTGTACGGCTCTTGATGTGCTGGGTCATGGCCTTGGTACGCCTACCGAGCACCAGCCAAGCCAGCAGCGAACCTATTACGGCGTTGCCGACTCCAATCCATGAGCTGGAGAGGCCGTACTTGTAGCCGAACTGACCTGCGTAGCCCACGAATACCACGGCGCTGAAATACGATGTTCCGTATGCGAAGGCCGTGAGCCATGGACCCACATTACGGCCGCCGAGCACGAAACCGTCAACACTTTTGGCCTGTTTCCGTGAGTATACACCCACGAAAATCATTATGGCCAAAAATATTACTGTAAGAATTATCTTGATGAGCATGATTTAGAATGCAACCTGTGTCTGAACCTGAATCTGATTGTACTTGCCTATCATGGCTGAATTGCAGTGGGTGTACTGCAGCTGAATGCGGCACTGCTTGTAAATCCAGTACTGGATACCGGCCACGATGTTGGTCTGATCGAGATCGAGGTCCTTGTTGTAGTTTACGTAATCGTAAGAAGCCACAATATCGAACCTTGACTTTGGAATCGGGTAAGCACCGGTTACATAGTAACCCTCCGACTCGTAGCAGTCGTCCTTGCCCTGGAGATACTCTGCGCGGAGCACCACTGGACGTACATCCCAGTAATCAGGTGTGTTGGGTCCAAACATATCGTGAGTGCGGTATTCGGCACCGATGGCCCAGCGCTTGCGGTCGTAGTTGTCGCCCGGCTTCAGAGTAGACTCCTCCTGGAGCGACTTCTTGGTGTAGAGCAACGGATATGGTCCGTTGATTACATTGCCGGTACCGGTGTATGCCGAGGCCACAATCTTGAAATCGTGAACGGGCTGAATCTCTATACGGCCCGCAAAATCCTTGTCGTTGTTTCGGTCGGCGGTGTTGATGCCCGATCCGTTCATCACCATAAACTCGTAGTGGAGATGCTTGTTCATGATATCACCCAGCATCATGATACCGCAGTCACGGCCATACTGCACGCCCATAAGAGGATCGTAAGTACCTGTAAGGTAGGTAGAAGCCTGAGAGTATACATCAATAAGCTCCACCTTGGTAGGAGTATAAGGATTCTCCATGCCGAATGGATGCTTCTGCTGACCTACGCGGAAACTCATCTGACCATTAAGGAAAGCCTTGAACTCGAGGTAATACTCATTGAAAGAACCGCAGAAATCATACATCATCCAGAATGTGAATCTTGGAGTAAGATTGGCCTGCGCAAATATATAAGCTCTCTTCACGTCGAAATTGCTTGTCTCCTCGTCGATTACGGTAGGAGGACCGGCAGGAATCATGGAACCGGCAGGAGCGCCCGGAGCAGGATTAGGAATCATCTGAGGAGGAATCACCTTGTGCTTCTTGGGATCCTTGTCGAGATAAGTGTATCCGCCCTGTACATAACCCTTTACCATGAACATATCAAAAACCTTGTCCCTGAAGAAAACATTCTTGCGAGGGGCACCGGGACCTCCTGGACCGCCCATAGGACCGCCCTGGCCCATCTGTCCCTGAGGACCGCCCATTGGGGCACCCTGCTGAGGTCCACCCTGAGGACCTCCATTACGAGTACTGTCGTTTTGGTTTGGCTGACCGAATGCCAACATCGTGGTTGCGGCCGCCATAAGTGTCAAAAAGAATTTTCTCATATTAATAAAAAATTGGTTTGTTATCCGCAAAATTAAAAGTTTTTAACACAAAAACAAAAATTATGCAAAATTTTAATTTTTGTTATTAATTTTGCGCATTATGAAATTGATAAACCAATCATCCGACATACTCAAAATAGCCATCCCGAGCATTATCAGCAACATATCAATACCGCTGTTAGGTCTTGTGGATATGGCGATTACGGGCCATCTGGGCAGCGAGGTCTACATAGGCGCCATCTCGGTAGGCGGCACCATTTTCAATATGATATACTGGATATTCAATTTTCTGAGATTCGGCACGGGCGCGCTCACATCGCAGGCCTACGGACGCCGGAGCCTGGAGGATTGCGCACTGTCGCTCATTAGGTCTCAGCTGATATGTATGCTCATATCGGCCATACTCGTGATATTCCAGCAGTACTTCAAGCAACTGGCATTCAGCATCATGGAACCGTCAGACGACGTACTGGAATGGGCCGGAGTCTATTTCGACATCTGCATCTACGGCTCGTTCGGATTCCTCGGACAGTTTGCCTTCACGGGCTGGTACGTTGGAATGCAGAATACAAGGATTCCGCTGGCCATCTCCATCAGCCAAAACATCATCAACATAGTGGCCAGCCTGATATTTGTATATGTGTTCGATATGGGAGTGCGCGGAGTGGCATACGGCACACTGATAGCGCAGCTCTCGGGATTCGGCATCGCGGCCATACTCTGCGCCAAATACTATAGAAAAGTTTTCAGCTACCTGAACAAATCGAGAATACTGGAAACCAGCGAGTTGATAAAATTCTTCAAGATAAATTCCGCCATCTTCCTGCGCACTATCTGCGTGGTGGCGGTTACAGTATACATTACAATAGCGGGATCGCAGATGGGAGATACGGTTTTGGCAGCTAATGCGCTTTTAATGCAGTTTTTCATGCTCTACACCTACTTCATCGACGGATTCGCCTATGCCGGCGAGGCACTTTGCGGAAAGCTTTTTGGAGCTAATAACATAAAATCCATGAGCTCCACCATCGGCAGGCTCTTCCAGTTCGGCTGGATAGTCGGCATCGGCTTCCTGATAATCTACCTGATATTGGGCCGTCCGTTCGTTCACCTACTCACCGACCAGCCCAACGTAATAGAAACCGCGTTCCAGTATTTCTGGTGGGTTTTGCTGATACCTATAGCCGGCATCGACGCCTTCACCTGGGACGGAATCTATCTCGGCATCGGCAATATCAGGAGCATGCTTCTCTGCACCTTCATGGGCGCGGTGGCGTTCTTCGCGATATGGTTCTCGCTATCAGGCTCCATCGGCAACCACGCCCTCTGGCTGGGTTTCATTATGTATCTGACAATCCGAGGATTGGTACTCAGGCTGAGCTGGAAGAGGGGGATAATTACAAATCAGTAATCACCTCTGCTGAAAGACCGGTATATTTAGCAATAATATCAACCGGCATATTATCAGCCTTCATCTGCCTGGCAATATCAAATTTTTCTTCCTGACGGCCTTCCTGACGACTCTGAGCCAACGCAGTACGTTCGGTAGAAATATCAAGCCAATACTTATTGTAGGCCTCCAATTCGGCAGGAGAATAGGCGGCACGTTCCACAATCTCCAGAGCCTCGGCTATATCCTTATTGGCCAAAAGCTCAGGTGCAACATCCACAGTAGAATCATCAATGTCGGTTAAATATTTCAGCCAAAGGTCTGCCAGCAGTTTTCCTGCTTTGCATCCCCTCTCCTTATACTTACGAAGGTCAACGAAAATCAAAGCGATATCTTTATGCACATCTTTATTATTCTTGGTATTAATAAAATAATACTCATGAATAAACTGATCCTTATTAAACTCACCTTCAGGTATCTCAGATTCATTAACAAGACTTAGAGCGTAAACCTCCTTCAACTCATCAAAAGCCTGTCCCTTTTTCAACTGATTGCTGTATGTAAGCACAGCATTATAAAGAGTTCGCGAGAAAAACGCAGTTGTCCAATAATTCTGCATCTCAACCACGAAGGTACGGCCAAAATTGTCAGTGCACTTTACATCTACTATCGAGTATTTCTTATCAATATTGCCATGATGAGTATCACCTGAAAGATATTCAATTTCCATAATTGACATATTTTCAGGTAATGGCAACAAGGAGTTAAGGAGACTCATCACAAGATTCTTGTGTTCTCCAAATACCTTCTTGAAGGTAAGATCTGCCTTAGGATTTAAATACTTTGACATAGCCGTAAAAATTTGTGGTTAATACATCGCAAATATACAAAAATTATCGCTTGAAAAAAAAACAATCGATATAATTATTTCAGCAATTCCTGAATCACCTTGCCTGCTATGGTGAAGCCGAATATTCCAGTAATGTGCACGAGGCTTCCGTTGGTCTGCGCCTTCACGATCGGGGAATTGGGGTCGAGGTCGGCCTTGAACTTATTCTCCAAAACCTCGGGCGAATACACGCAGAGAAACTTCCTGGACGGGAAAGTCTTGAAATGCTTGAATTTCTGACGGATGGCCCTTGCCAGCGGACATCCCTGAACTTTCCAGAACTCGGCAACCGAAATCTTGAGCGGATCCATCTTCAAGGCCGCTCCCATCGACGACATGAAAAACGCCTTGGTCTGGCAGGCTCTCAGAATCAACTCCGCCTTGTCTTTCAGGCTGTCGATGCAGTCGATAATGACGTCGTAATCGGAGAGCCTGAACGAATCGGCGCTATCAGCTGAAAACAAGGAATTTATGGCCGTAATCTCCGCCTCGGGATTTATCTCGAGCAGATGATTCCGCATGGCCTCCACCTTCACCTGACCCACGGTCTTGGTGGTCGCCATCAGCTGACGGTTGATATTCGAGGCAGCCACATTGTCGCAATCCACAATGGTGAGATGGCTGAGTCCCGTGCGCACGAGAGCCTCGGCCACCCAGCTGCCCACGCCGCCCACGCCCAAAAGTATCACCTTCCTGGTGCGCAGTTTGTCCATACCGTTCTCTCCAAAAATCAGCAGAGAACGCGAAAATATCTCGGTATTCATTTCAGCTGATATATATTAATAATCTTCACCTTGGAGAATTATTTCAAAATCAGAATCTTTGACCGTAGGCACTTCCTGTACATCATCGATTATTGAGAAAAACTCAATTCCTCCGGCAGACTCTTCGTTCACGAAACCAAATACAGATTCATTCTTGGATTTGGTGATTACCTTGATATTATACAGATGACCGGGAATTAGGGATCCCGGCTCTACTATAATATCCAAATCGATATATTTGGAGGTAGTTACGGTAATTTTTTCCGGATCTGGAGACACATCAACAGTCACCAGCAGATAATCATCAAATTCCTGCCGGGCTAATACAATATCGCCGGAGCATGTCGCGATGGTAATGTCGTCGGATGAGAATATCTGAATCTGAGCATAATTCGACATTGATTTATCGTTTTTCAATGCGACGGCCTCTCCCTGGTCCACAAAACACTGGTTCCAAGCAAGATTTTGCGCCATCAGCTGAAATGAGATAAAAAATCCCAAAATAAGCAAACAAAGTTTTTTCATAGTTGAAATGTTTTAATTTAAAATGTTAACAGAACTCACATTAATTAACGTCAGTTCGATGAATTTTTAAAAGACGTCGCTTCGCTCAAAATTTTATTAAAATCATTTTAAAATATCGCCCGAAATCCTGGGCAAAAATTTAACAAAAATCTCTTTGTCCCTAACGGGACGTGTTTTCTGTGCAGTTAGCAGTGGTCCCG
>JAZQPB010000091.1:0-5320 GCA_045628165.1 Bacteroidales bacterium
ATTTATGACACGCACGTCCGTGCGTCTCTACGAGCGAATCTCTATTCTCTCATCTCTAAACTCTCCACTCTTTATACAACTCCACCACCTCGTCGATGGAGATTCCTATCATGTCGATCTCGTGGAAGAATTCCGGGAGCTGGGTTTTCATGAAGTCGGCCTTGCGGATGGAGCGGATTATGTCTGGTGCGCCATCAGCTGCAAAATAGCCTATGCCGCGCTTGTTGTAGATGATCTCGCTCTGCTGTAGGTAGTCATAGCTGCGGGCCACGGTGTTGGCGTTTACCTCCAGATTGCTGGCGTATTCGCGTACCGATGGGATGCGCTCGTTTTCCTTGTAGCGGCCGGTGATGATGTCGTTGCAGATGCTGTCCGCTATCTGCAAGTATATTGGTTTTGTGTCCTTGAAGTCCATAGGCTTATCGTATTTGTTTGCGGTTGATGATGAAATACTGGATTCCGAAGTTTACGGCTGCGAGTATCAGCCACAATATTGTTACTACTACGCGGTAGTTGGTGTTGCCTTGATAGCAGTATCTTACAATAGGATCCATCCACTCGCAGTTGATGTGGGCATCCATGAGGTAGATGAGATAGATTGTAAGGCCGATAGATGCGGCGGCAAGTATTATGGAGAATTTCCTGTAGATGCTTGCCCAGCTCAATACCACCATGCTGAAGAATGTGGCTATGGCGGTGAACATGAAGTAAATATGCGGACGGTCGTAGTCGTGTATTCTTTGCAGGAGCACGTCGTAAAAATAATCGCTGGTTTCTACTGATCCATAATAATAAGTAGAAGGCTCTCCCTGTCCGAAAAACCAGTATGCTGTTACGAGCATTGTCCAAGGTATCAGCCACGAGAAAATGAGTTTCGATGTCATCTTCTCCAGTGTGGATGCCGGCAGCATTATGAAATCGAGCCTTGTGTTTGCCTTGTCGATGGCCTTGTAGGTGTAGGCGTTGATGAATACGCAGCTGATGGCCACCAGTACGCTTGCGAACGTGAGGAAGGTCTCGATGTTGCGGAAGTGGTATGATGCTCTTATTTCCTCAGATCCTGTGATGCCGTGGAACAATACGAGAATCAGGATTATTGAGCCCAGGTAGATGGCGTTGATGAGCCATGATGTTGCGAAATCGCGGCGGAGCACTGCGCCGAATCTCTTGATGTTGAATATGTTGTTCATGATCTTTCTGCTTTATTATGTGAATTCGATGAAATAATCGTCTTGCGCCTACGGCGAAGTGTTTTACATAAATTATCATGAATTGACACGAATTTTTCATAAATTACTTTATAAGAGAAAAATTTTGATCAATTTATGTTAATTCGTGGTAATTTATGTTCTCCCAAAATACGCCGAATGCGATAATGTATTTTTGTCGAATTCTTCGTTTGTTAGAATATCGAGTTTATTTCCTGTGGGTTGCTGAGTACGGCGTTGAAGAGGAGTTCGATGTCGAGGGGCGATTCCTCCATCTCGTTCTGCTTTTTCCAGACTGCCGCGTCGCCGCCGATCACCGACTGACGGTAGAGAACGCCATCGTTGCCGTCCATCGGCTTCAACATTCCGAACATGAGTTTTTCCGAAATTTCGCCCACGTTGCGGTTGAAGGCCACGTTCTTCTGATTCAGGATTACTATCTGGTCGATGAGGTTCTCAACGTCCTTCACCTGATGTGTGGAGATGATGATGGTCCTGTCATCGTCCATGCAGCTGGAAACCACTTTCCTGAACTGACTCTTGGATGGGATGTCGAGGCCGTTGGTTGGTTCGTCCATGAGTAGGAGAGAGGTGTTGGTGGCCAGGGCGAAGCATACGAGCGCTTTCTTTTTCTGACCCATCGAGAGTTTCCCGAGCTTGGCTTTCATGTCGAGGCCGAAACCCTGGATACATCTGAAAAGTGTCTCTCGGCTGAAGTTGGGATAGAACACCGAGTTGATCTCAACGTATTTCTCCAGGCTTATATTAGGCAGCTCAAACTCCTCTGGAACGATGTAGATGTTCTGGAGGTCGGACGGCAGGCGACGCGCGATGTTGCTTCCGTTGAATGTCACCTCGCCACTCTTGGCCTTGAGAAGTCCGCTTAATATATATAGGAGCGTTGACTTTCCCTCGCCGTTTAGCCCTAAGAGGCCGTAGATTTTTCCTTCCTCGAAACCGAGGCTCAGGTTCTGGAATACTTCGTGATTCCTGTACCCGAATTGTAAGTTGTTTACCGAAATCATAACTTTTAGTGTTTATGTTTAGTAGTGTATTAGTGAATTAGTACACTGCAAAGATAGGGCGGGTATTTGGATTGTGCAAATCTTTTTGAAGGTTTTTTGCAAAAATTTTTTAAATGATTGGTAATGTGATATCTATATATGTACGTAGAGACGTACGGCCGTGCGTCTCTACACAAAAATGATACGAAAATAATGCGAAAATGATGCGAAAATGGTGTACTATCGGTGTAATACCGGTGTACTACGGTATGGATTATTAAAAAAAGTAGGGACGCACCCTGAGGCACGTCCCTATGATATTGATAAATGCTATGGAGATGATGCGTTAGTATTCGGCGCCGTCAAGTATCACGTGGTAGAATTTCTGCTGGCCCTTGTATTCGCAGGTTACTATGGCCTGGTCGGTGAAGCTTGATGCCTGATGTATTGTGATGTGCACGTCCTTGTTGTTGCACTTGGCGGCCACGCGTGGGATAAGGCCATTAGCTTGCTTGGCTGTGTAGTGGTAGTGGTTGGTGCTGGTGTAGCCGTTCAGCTGTGTGGATGGCTCCGGATTGGATGGAAAATCCACTTTCTTGCCGTTTACGGAGATTTCTACAACAGGCACGTCGGGACGCAGGCACTCGTAGTTCTTGTTGCTGAATCCGAGTCCGTAGAGCTCGCCGGCCACCTCGTCGCCATCAGCTTCCACTATCAGGAATATGGCGTGTTTCTTGTCGAGGTTGTCTACCGAGCCTGATACGTCGGCTGTGTACTTGTAGGCAAATTTAGGGGCATTAGCTGGCACCTCTATTGTGGCTATGCGCTTGCCGTTCCATGTGGGGTTGGCGTATGGGCCGTCGAGCATTACGTGTACCTTGAATGCCTTGCTGGTCTTGGCGGCTATGAAGAGGTTGAATTTGGTTTCGTTGCCGGGTTTGGTGCCCTCAAAAGCCTTGATGCCGAGCTTGGCGTATTCCATGCCGCCGAATCCGAAGTACTTGTATCCTATGGTGTTGCCGTTTTTCAGATTGATGGTCATGTCGTTGCTCCAGTTGTCCCAGGTGTCGTTCTGGGTGGAGTGGTCGGTTAGGTAGCAGGCGTATCCTGCCGAGTAATAATTATAAGGTGGCAGGCCGTAGATGTAGAAACCCTCGGATGTAACCTCGGCGCCCTCGTAGTGGTGGCCGTTGCTTGCCTTGGCGGTCCATACGTTGTCGGCTGCGTATGGATTGTATCCGGTGATTTTAACCTTTCCGCCCTGTGCCACTGGTTTCTGGTCGGCAACTATCTTTACAGGGGCCACCATCGACTGGCGCGCCCATCCGCCGCCGCGCGGAGGCCTGTGATAGAATACATACCACTGTCCGTTGATCTGCTGGAGCGATCCGTGGGTGTTGTGGGCGGCGTATGATGTCACGATGTCGTCGCCGTTCTCGTTGAGCACTATTGCGCGCGAATCCACGAGCACGCCTCCGCATACCCATGGACCCAGAGGGCTGTCGGCGTAGGCGTAGCGGAGGGCCGAGTTGGTGCTCCACTTGCCGTAGTCGGGGCCTGAGTATCCCGAGAACACCATTACGTATTTGTTGCCCACCTTGCGGATGGATGACGCCTCAAAGAAGTTGAAGGCCTTGAGGTCCTGTCCCTTGGCTATGGCAGGATATTTGGTGTTGGGGTCGCCTATGATGTTGCCGTAAGATTCGGATGCGGGGATAAAGGGGTCTATTATCTCTGTGCCGGGTTTTACGGAGTACATTGTGCCGGGGTCGAGCTGGGCGGCTGTGCTGTGCTGGAATCCCCAGTATGCGTATGCCTTGTATCCTATTGCGAAGTCGGGATCCTTGGGGTTGGTGATTTTATCCACGAATACTGATGGATCGAAACCCAGTACCGAACCGGCCTTGGCCTGGATGTTGTTTTCGGTTTTCTCGGCGTTTATCAGAGTGAAGGGGCCGTCGGGGCGGTTGCTTCTGGCCACCAGGCCCAGGCGGTTCCATCCGCGGGCGTGCGGATACAGGTAATACTCCTTGGCTCCGTCCTTCTTTTCCACGCATACCAGGTCGGGGGCAAACATTATGTCCCACTTGCCTGAGAAAGGATTCTGGAATGTGAAAATCGGGCCGTCGTCTCTCCAGTCGGTGAGGTCCTCCACCGGTGCCGACCACGCGTGAACATCGGGTCCGCAGTATTCCTTGGTGCTTACGTCGTGGCTTCCCACGATGTAGATACGCATCTTTCCGGGATTGTCGGGGTCCTCAAAAACACGTGGCTCGCCGTCGGGGATGTGCTCCCAGAGAGGCAGGTATGGGTTTCCTACGGGCTTGTCGCCGGCGTTCTGCGCTGATGCGGGCATGGCGAGTGCGCTGGCCAATGCCGTGATCATTAGGGCTTTCTTCATTTTTTGTTATTAGCTAAATTGGTAAAATGTATTACAATTAAAGATGGTCAAAATTACAATTATTTCTCAAATTTACAAAGCCTCACCAAAAAAAATCCGACAGAGTTTTGAAAATTGAAAAAATGGAATTATTTTTGCGAAGTAATTGACAAACATTAAAACCTGATAGAGACATGAAGAACGTAATTATTTTCAATAACGGCAGTCAGACCTTTGGTCTCAACTGCGACAACATCGACATTGTATGGTCGTTTGATGAGGAAAACAAGCTTTACCTGAACATCGGCGCCGTGCAGTACATTTTCAAGATAGCGTCTGTCGCCAAGGCATCCGATGTGTGCGCCAATATCATCTCCGGCAATATATCGTCGCCCGTGGCCATAGAGGGCTGGTGGACGGAGAACAACCTCGGCGAGGTGGATGTCGTGAAACTCAATTAGAATTTTTATTGATTTTGGTTAGTATAATAAAGATTTAGGTAATGTGGTGTTGGCTGTTTCATGTTTTTCGGCCAGCACCTTTTTTTTGTTTTTTTTGTGCAGCTGATGGCAAAATCTATGTATTTAACGTAAGTTCGACTAAATATATTCGTTGCGCCTTCGGCTTATTCTTAGAACATAAATTATCATGAATTAACATAAATTCATCATAAATTATCTCTACAAAAGTAATTTTTGAAAAATTCGTGTCAATTTATGATAATTTAT
>JAZQPB010000092.1:0-39321 GCA_045628165.1 Bacteroidales bacterium
AAGGTGGATGGCTTTGTACCTTACCAGTACAACGAGGTAAAGGGTCAGCCATTCGTAGTAAGCGAGCTGGTTGCTTCTTTCAACGAAATTCTTGCGAAATAATTAATGGAACGCAGATAACACAGATTTATAAAACAGATATTAAAAATGACCACATATACACAGAACGATTTCAAGAAAGGACAGCCAAGATGGTGTCCTGGTTGTGGTGACCACTTCTTCCTGGCCTCATTGCAGAAGGCAATGGCAGAGATTGGTGTGGCTCCAGAGAATGTAGCAGTAATTTCAGGTATCGGCTGTTCATCACGTTTGCCACACTATATGGCTACCTACGGTATGAATACCATCCACGGCCGTGCCGCTGCCATCGCTACAGGCTGCAAGGTTAGCAATCCTGACCTCTCTGTATGGCAGGTATCAGGCGACGGCGACGGTCTCGCCATCGGTGGTAACCACTTCATCCACGCCAACCGTCGTAACATCGACCTCAAGATGATTCTCCTCAACAACCGTATCTACGGTTTGACAAAGGGTCAGTACTCTCCTACTTCGCCAAGAGGTTTTGTATCTAAATCATCACCTTACGGTACAGTAGAGGATCCATTCCGCCCAGCAGAACTCTGCTTTGGCGCAAGAGGTCACTTCTTCGCACGTGCAGTTGCCACTGATGCTCCTGCCACTATCGAGGTTCTCAAGGCCGCACACGCTCACAAGGGCGCCGCAGTTTGCGAGATTCTCCAGAACTGTGTAATCTTCAACAACGGCACACACGATTCAGTTTACAGCAAGGAGGGTCGTGCTGCAAACGCTATCTACCTGAAGCACGGTGAGAAGATGGTATTCGGCGAGAACAACGAGAAGGGTCTCGTTCAGGACGGTTTCGGCATCAAGGTTGTCACAATCGGTCAGGACGGCTACACAATGGACGACGTAC
This sequence comes from Bacteroidales bacterium, assembly GCA_045628165.1. Taxonomy (GTDB): domain Bacteria; phylum Bacteroidota; class Bacteroidia; order Bacteroidales; family UBA3824; genus UBA3824. The sequence continues at coordinate 935 of JAZQPB010000092.1, forward strand.
TCGTTCACGACGCTCACTGCCAGGACAACACACTCCAGCTGAAGCTTGCTCTTATGGAAGGTCCAGACTTCCCAATCGCCCTCGGCGTAATCCGCGACGTAGAGGCTCCAACCTACGACGACGCAGTTAACGCTCAGATAGAGGAAGTAAAGGGTGCCAAGAAATATCACAACTTCGCCGAACTCCTCGAGACAAACGACATCTGGGAGGTGAAGTAAGCCTTTGACAAATTACGAATTACGAAATCCGAATTACGAATTTCTGATTCGCAATAAATAACAAATCCGCAGGAATCTATAATCAGAATCCTGCGGATTTTTGTTTTGTAATGTTTGGATAATTAAAGGAATTGGAATATATTTGCGGAAAGAAATATAAAAGATAGATTATTATGATAGCATTAGATTTACCAATTGATATAAAAACAGAAGATACAATTGATATGGACGTATTCAAGAACAAAATTTCTGAATACGCATTAATGTTGTACCATTTTATGAGAATTCCTCAAAAAAAAGAAGTTCAAATATCTTCAAACAATAAAACTGAACTTATGAAGAAATTCAAAATAGAAAAGGATACAATGGATTTCATAGAAAGTCTTTCGTTGCCTGTGGAGAACTCAATCCCTGAGGACGAGGATTGCAAGTATGCGTGTGCTAAATATAAATACAACAAGGAAAATGATTAGAGCATTTTTAGACACAAACATCTTGGCAGATATTGTCTATAATAGAAATATTTGTCTTGATGAAGAGCAAATTATCTTTGCATTGGCTCAAAATAAGAGAATAGAACTATATATTTCTGCTCTATCATTCATAAATGTTATCTATATCTGCAAAACATATAAATTAGAACAAAGCAAGGTAAAAAATATACTATTTAACATTTCTAAATTTCTAAATGTTATAGATCTAAAGGCAACAGACACAGTTAAAATGCTTGAAACAGACTGGAAAGATTACGAGGATTCAATACAAAACCAGTCAGCAATTAATTGCAATGCCCAATACATAATAACCAGAGATTCCGACGGATTTTTGAAATCCAATATCAAAATAGTAAATCCTAAAGAATTTTTGGAGAGAATATAATAACAGAACACACTAAACTTTAAACAAAAATGACATTTAAGGAATTATCACAAAGCCGTTTCTCGGCCAGGAAATACACCGACGAGGCGGTGTCTCAGGAGGAGTTGGATTATATCATGGAATCGGCAAGGCTTGCGCCATCGGCCGTTAACTATCAGCCGTGGAGATTCATAATCGTGAAAAGCGAGGAATACAAGGCAAAGCTCCGCAAGGCTTACGACCGCGAATGGTTCGCATCGGCCCCAATGTATATCGTCTGCATCAGCGACCACTCACAATCGTGGCACCGCAAGAACGACGGCAAGGACCACGCCGACATCGACATCGCCATAGCCACCGAGCATATCTGTCTGGCCGCAAGCGACCTTGGCCTCGGCACCTGCTGGGTATGCAATTTCGACGCCAAGATGGTTCACGAGGATTTCGATCTCGGCGCCGACGAGGAGGCCTGCGTGCTGATACCTCTCGGACACATCGCGCCCGACTGTCCACAGAAGGAGAAACAGAGGAAGGGTTTGGAGGAGATTATAACCATAATATAATTATGTGGAGACGAGGCAAGGCCGCGTCTCTACAATTATACAAACATCAAACAATAAATACCATGAAACGAATTTTATTTTTATTAATCGCGTTTTTGCCTCTTTTGGCGACGGCGCAGAAAGTTGATACAAAGATCAACGACGTAACGGTTTACAAGAACGGCGCGCTCATCAGCCGCTCGGGAAAAGTTAACCTGAAAAAGGGCGACAACGAGCTTACCCTTGTAAACCTTTCCACAAACCTTGACCCAAAATCCATCCGCCTCGGCGTGGGAAACTCTGAGGTCACCATCGTATCTTTGCTTCACGAGTTCGGCGTGGAGACCAGCGAGGAGGTCAAGAAACTCCGCGAGAAAAACGCCAGACGTAAGGACGTGATTTCTGATTCGATATCCATTTTGTCGTCGGAACTAAAGGTGATAAACGAGACAAAGTCGCTGATATTGGAGAACAAGAAAATCGGTGGCGACCAGGGCGTTACAGCCGAGCAGCTCATAAAGATGACTCAGCTCTACAAGACTGAACTCACCAACCTTGAGACCCGTGGACGAAAGATTACATCGCTAATCAGTAAACTGCATACAGAACAGAACACAATTCTCAATAACGAGTATAACACCGGACAGCAGGGCTCAAAGAAAATCTCGACCATAAAACTGAAACTCTCGGCTCCCCAGGACATCAACGGCGTGAATATCAGCCTCTCGTATCTGATTTTCGATGCCAAGTGGACTCCGTATTACGAGGTTCGTGTTGCGGACGCCGACAAGCCTTTGCAGTTGGTTTACAAGGCGCGCGTTAATCAGAACAGCAACGAGAAATGGGACAATGTACAGCTGACTCTAAGCTCGGGCGACCCATCAATGGAGAATCAGAAACCAGCTTTCGAGACTATGTACCTGCCACCAGTGCGCCGACAGAGCGGTAACAAAGGTTGGACGCGCCCATCAAGCAATTTAGTTTACGGAAACGTCTGCGACGAAAACGGTGAACCGTTGATTGGTGTGAACGTATTTGAGAAAGGCACCACTAACGGAACCATCACGGATTTTGACGGACATTTCGAAGTTAAAATGCAGAACATCAACAACAAAGTTTGTTTCTCATTTATCGGTTACGAATATCAGGAAGCCGACGCTGGCGAAAAAATGCAGATCTACATGAAGGAAGACGATGTTGTGCTAGAGGAAGTTGTTGTAATAGGCTATGGATCAGGCAGACACCGCGGCAACAGAGACAATGCAAGAACAGCATCAAGTGTATCAAACTCGGTTCCGAAAGTTACGGCAAGCATTCCGCTCGAACTAAAAAACACTCTTGCTGTAAATGAGTTCAAGATTCAGATTCCGTACACTATCCCCGCCGACGGTCAGGATTACGCCGTGTCGATGCTTACATACACAATACCAGCGAATTACAAGTACGCATCAGCACCAAGATTCAACAAGGAAGTTTTCCTGATGGCTGAGGTTCCCGACCTTTACCAGTATTCGCTGCTCAAAGGCCCGGCAACCATCTATTTCAACAACATCTATCAGGGAGAGAGCGAGATAGCCCCTACCCTCTCCGACGACACTCTTAAACTCTCGATCGGCAGCGACAAGATGCTGGCCATCGACCGTCAGGAAATACACTCAAAGACCAACAAGGCCATTGTAGGTAGCAGCCGAAAGGTCACCAAGACATTCGAGACCACTATCCGCAACAACAAGAATATCGCTGTGGACCTTGACCTCGAGGACCAATACCCGATTGCAAAATATTCCGACATCAAGGTTACACTAACCGACAATGGCGGCGCCGAGGTAAACACTCAGAACGGCCGTCTCATCTGGAAAATCCACCTCGAGCCCCACGAGAGCAAGAAGGTGCAATTCTCCTACGAGGTGAGATACCCTGCCAGACAATACAACTTCAATGTGGAATAATCTTGAGTAGAGACGTACGGCCCGCAAGATTCGCAAGGAATGATGCGGGCTGAGTTTTATTTTTGGGGGTGGCGTGGCAAGGGGGGTGATTACTTGCGATACTCAGCGTCAGACATATTGGCAACCTCGGCAAGGGAAAACAGCCTCTCGAAAGGCTCCTTGTCTGCAAGTTTAGGTCTTGAAGTGTAGTTTCCCATATTTATCAAATTAAAAATCCATTGGCTACCCCAAACTTACATTACACTTTTCTAAAAAGTTTCTTGATATTCTCTGTAACAACCTTACTACATAATATTCCATCGTAAACCTTTTGCATATCAATTTCGGTTAACTCGCCATCCATAAGACGTATATGTTCATTTGTCAACAACCTTACAAACTCTTCCTTAGACAATACCGTAAATTTATTACAATCCACATATGTATATTCCCTATTGAATTTGTTTATCTGATCGGCAGGGAAACATGGATATGAATTAGGGTCAGCTCCATAAAAACGAATATGCTTTACAATTGTATTGGTCTGAGAAGTACATGTATTGAAAAAAAGTACCTTGTCACCAACCAAAGCACAAATATGAATATGTCCCTTGACACCGACAGGGCAATCTTCACCGAAATAATACATTGAACCCTCTGATGGGGATTGAGAAATCAAAGACAAAGGCAACTCCATAATTAACGTTCCTGATATAAATGAAACATTTCCTTTGTGAACTCCAATTTCTCAGGATCATCAAGATACAATCCGCTTGGTTCATCCATATTTACAAAAAAGAGATCTTTGTCGATATGATATCCATTTTTCTTGGACGAGTCCTTCAAAAGATGCTCATACTGTTTCCACTCTGGAAATTGATGAGAAAAATTAGATAATTCTATAGCAGAAGCATTACCAAACTTAGCCAATACTTTGTCAAACAACTCGATATCAGATTCAGAAAATTCATCAACATCTGCACCCTTGCGTGCCCTTATCTTATGGTTGGGTAACACTTCTATATATTCATCGAACTTACCATCTGGATTCTTTAATGAAGTAGCTTTACCATCCACCAAATTCTTGGCATTTGTTGGTACAGGACCCAACGGCAAAGCCCAATACTCATCACCGCTGATAGTACGTGAGTAATTGCGCAGATGCAATCTATCCGCCAACCACAAAAGCTTATAGGCCTTCATAGTATCGACAGTAGCATTGGGCTGACTATTGGCAATATAGCATAATGCCTGTATAATTTTTGAGGTGTCGTTCATCTGATATATTACTAAATTCGTTGCAAATATAGGGAGAATATTTTGGAATCACAAAAATAAAATTGGTATATTTTTCAGCACAGGTTTGAAAACCTGTGCTGAGAGAATGCCGCCCCGTTGGGGCTGTGGGGGGGGGGATTTGTGGAGACGTGGCAAGGCCGCATCTCTACAAGAAAAAATTTAGTTATTTCGACTGCTCGATGGCCTCGTCGAAGAGTTTTATCTCGTCATCGGTAAGTTCAAGGGTGTCGATAACGGTTTCGCGGTCAAAACCTTTGAGAAACATCTTGAGGGAATTGGAGATTTTTTCCTTCAGTTCGCCGCGCTTCTCACCATGTTTCACTCCTCGCTCATAACGCCAGTTGTCGGTATCCTCGGTGGCACAGGTATCCCAATATTGCTTAAGGCTGCGTGAGTACTTGCGATACTCAGCGTCAGACATATTGGCAACCTCGACAAGGGAAAAGAACCTCTCGAAAGGCTCCTTGTCTGCAAGTTTCGGTCTTGAAGTGTAGTTTCCCATATTTATCAAATTAAAAATCCAACCTTCCAAATCATTATATTTAGGCAGGCAAGACTCATATAGAAGATTCTAACTATTCTTCCTGCCAATCCTCATATTTGATATTAGGAATCCTACCTAAATGCCTTATATTATGAGTAACAACTATATAATCATTATAGAGAGCGGTACATCCTATCAACAAATCAAAATCATCTATTCTTGTACCTTTTAATTCAAGAGCATAACGAACCTTGCCAAAAAGTTCCACCAGAGGACGTATTGGCAATACAGAAAAATGAGTAGCTATAAAATTTACATCTTCATAATGCTTTTGTCGACCACTCTTGGCAGCTCCATAATACAACTCAGCAAGAGTGATTTCAGACACATAGCAGTTATCTACTCCGACCTTTATAATACGTTCACGAATGCCAAACCTATTCTTCAAAAGCGATATGCAGGCATTGGTATCCAACAAATACTTATCCATATCATTACCGATTACCAAGGTTCTACATTCCAATCACTCAAACGACTTTTGCGTAAATCCTCAGCTATCTCATTGGGATCACGGTCGCCTCCCCAATCTTCATGAAGACTATCAAAGAAATGAATATCTTCCTGATGCTGCCTTTCCCCCGAAATACAACTTGGTATAGATATCATTGCATCAACTATCTTCTGAAGCTGCTGTTTCAGCAAATTCAGATTAACGACATTGGTATCAGGTATCTCTAATGTAAGTGTAGCCATAACAGAATCATTTATGTTTCTGACAGCAAAGATAGAGAGAATATTTGGGAATCGCAAAAAAATATGATTGGTATATTTCGCACAGGTTTAAAAACCTGCGCTGAGAGAATTACGCCCCGTTGGGGCTGGGTAGGTATAAAAACACTTCAGCCCGCAAGATTCGCAAGGAATGATGCGGGCTGAGGAGAGGTTCAATCATTTCAACACTTCAATTACTTTCTCGTAAGATGCAAGAACCTTGTTACCTTTCTTACGAAACTTCGGTCCTTCTTGTCGATATATGCATCCAGAAGTTTTACGCCGCCGTCTTCGGGGATGATATCGTAATCGGCTATGGCGGCGGGGATAAGGCAACTGTTTCCTTCCTGAAGCTGAATCTCATAGCCCGTGGAACGGATGCGGATTTTGCAGTTTCCTGATATGCACATCGAGATTATGAAGCTGTCGTATTTAATGAGGTTTCGGTGGAAGGGCTTGGTGGTATTTACCAATCTCACGCTGAAGTATGGTGAATCTATGACGTGGCAAGCCCGGTTGTCCTCGGCGGAATATTCGGTGCGGTACTCGTCCACAACGTGGAAATCCAAAGCCTTAGCGGCCAAGACGGCGTGAAGTTCCCTTGGCTTGCCATCCATTCCGGGACGGTTGTAATCGAAGATTCGGTAGGTGATATCGCTGCTCTGCTGAATCTCGGCCAACATAATGCCGCCGCAGATGGCGTGAACGCGTCCGGCCGGAAGATAGAAAACGTCGCCCTTCTTTACCTCGTGCTTGGCCAAAACCTCGCAGAAAGTGCCGTCGCTGATGCGCTGATGATATTCATCAAGAGAGATCTCTCTATTGAATCCAGCGTACAAGAAACTTCCAGGCTCGGCATCGATGATATACCACATCTCCGACTTTCCAAGCTTGCCGTACTTTGCTTTGGCCATGGCATCGTTGGGATGAACTTGGATGCTGAGGTCGTGCTTGGCGTCGATAAACTTGGCAAGAAGCGGAAGCTTGTTTTGGTATTGGGCAGCGACCGCCTCACCGAGAATCTCGACAGGATTTTCAGCAATGACATCAGCAAGATTCCGTCCAGCCAAATCGCCGTTGGCGATAGTGGAAGTACTGTAAGGAATCACGCTGACCTCCCAGGATTCGCCGACAAAATCTTGTGATGGCAGTTGCTTATATTCAGAAATACGTTCTCCACCCCAAACCATAGAATGAAGATTGGGATGGAAAAGGAAAGGGTAAAGAAGCATTAATAATTTGAAAAGGTGAAATCCTATATCTCCATCTTGAGAACCTGCTCAATGACAGGTGCCATATCGTAATACTTGTACTGACCGAGACGGCCTCCAAAGATTACATCCTGTTCTTTCTCGGCCAGCTGACGGTACTGCTCGGCAAGTTCGTTGTTGCGATCGTTGTTTACAGGATAATATGGCTCCATGCCATCCTTGTATTCTGTAGAATACTCCTCGCTGACAACGGTCTTAGGACAATCATAGACCTCCTGACCGAACATCTCGAAATGCTTGTGCTCGATTACTCGTGTATATGGCTCGTTATGAGAAGTGTAGTTTACAACTGCATTTCCCTGATAGTTTGGAGTATCCTCTATACGGGTTTTGAAGGAAACAGTTCTCCAATCAAGCTTGCCCAACTGATAGCCAAAGAATTCGTCGATTGCCCCGGTGTAAACCAACTTATCGGCAAACTTGCGCCAATCATTATACTCCGAATTGAAGAAGTCAATACCAACTTTTGTATCAATGCCGTCGAGGAGTCCCTCGATAAGTTTATTGTAACCGCCGATAGGAATTCCCTGATACTTGTCGTTGAAGTAATTGTTGTCGAAAATCATTCTTACGGGCAGACGCTTGATGATGAAAGCTGGAAGTTCCTTGCAATCCCTTCCCCACTGCTTCTCGGTATATTCCTTGATGAGTTTCTGGAAAATATCCTTGCCGACCAAAGTAAGAGCCTGCTCCTCAAGATTCTGAGGCTCACGGCCATTGAGAGCGGCAACTGCCTCGACTTTCTGTTCATTAATCTTTGCCTGAGCCTCGGCTGGAGTCTTTACCCCCCAAAGCTTTGAGAAGGTGTTCATATTGAAGGGCAGATTGTACAACTCGCCTTTGTAATTGGCAACCGGGCAATTGGTATAGCGGTTGAACTCTACAATGCCATTCACGAAATCCCAAACTTCTTTGTTGGAAGTATGGAAAATATGAGCACCATATTTATGAACATTGATGCCTTCAATGTTCTCGCAATATACATTGCCACCAAGTTGTGGACGCTTATCAATTACAAGACATTTCTTGCCAGCAAGCTTCGCGCGATGCGCGAATGTGGCTCCGAAGAGTCCGGAGCCGACGATAAGGTAATCGTATTTCATAATCTATATATGATTTATAATATTCAACAATTTCTCAGCAGACTTTTGCCAACTATATTCATCAAGAACCAATTCTGGAGATTCCACTTTTTCACTGAGCAATTCATCCAAATCAATATTCGAATCATAAGGATTGATATAATGAACTGAATTGCGGAAAATCTCAGGAAGACAAGAAGCCTTAGCAATAATAAGAGGAGCTCCATTAGCCATAGCCTCCAAAGGAGGAATACCAAAGCCTTCATAAAGAGCAGGATGAATAAATGCCTTGCAATTGCTCATCAACGACTTCATTTCCCCATCAGTAACATAACCTAAAAAAAGAAGATTGTCGGGAGCGCCATCTGTCAACAACTCAGTAAGTTTTTCCTTTTTTCCAGCTATAGCAAAAATTGAATTCGGATTGTTTTTTGCCGCATTGATTACCCAAATAAAATTCTTTTGTGGAGTCAAACTACTTGCTGCAAAATAATACTGCCCCTTAACCAACTTAGAATACTTCTGAAAAATTGAATCATCAGCATTAATACGCTTAACATGTTGCCAACCATTACACAAAACTTCAATTTTGTTTGGATTAGCGTTCAAATATTTAACCATCTCCGATTTTGAAAAATTAGAAACGGTTAATATCTTTTTACCAAACCAGAAAGAGGATTTTATCATCAACGAATGCCATATAGATGACATACGGCCATAAAAACTAGTAAAAAAGTTTGGATTTACATTCTGATTGATATCATGTAATGTATTAATATCCGGCTTAAGGATTGGACATGTAGTACATAAATTAATGCCTATCCTACGATGGAAAACCAAATAGAAAAAAAAATTTATCTGCTCCCAAAAATGACTCTTAATATTGCCACACCTAACTATTGAAATATTCTTAAAATCAGGAATATCATTCTCGGTGGCATATTTAGGAATTACTATCTCGATAAAACCGGGCTCAATCATTTTATCCAATTCAGCCAAGGTCTCTCGGGCAAAACGCTCCTGCCCTGTTAGATTCCTAACAACAAAACGACCGTTGATAGAAAATTTAATCATATTGTAAGATCAACTAATAAATTACTTATACAACCTACGTTTCTTTTCAGCATCGCGTTTTATAATAACAGGTCGAACTGAATTATAAATCCATCCTATAAAAGAGCAAACAAGTCCCTGTGGCAAAAAACGAATTATAGACATAAGTATCTTTCGCCACATAGGTGTGTTGTCTTTAAACAAAGGTTCGTTTCTCCAAGGTGTCATAGCTCTATATTTCATAAAAATATCATTAAACGGATGCTGACTCCCTTCAATCCATGGTCGTCCTTTTACGTAGAAAAAATTAGTTAAGTGAATTATTGAAGGACCACCAATTGCTTCGTTTACTTCATCCTCGGGATAAAAACGGGGACAATCTCTTAACCGGAGTAAATTCTTCCTAGACAAGGATATCATTAGAGTGAAAGTATTATATTTAGGATGAACTATCTTGATTTTATCTTGCAGAACAATATTCAGCACACTTTGCTCCATAAAAAACACATATCCTTTTTTAGAAGCAACATAATCTACAACTTTTTGTTCTATATTCTCTTTACGCCAGGCGTCAAGATTTATAAGAATTGCACCACTATTTACATATCTGGACGATTCGTTCATCTCGAAATATTCGTAATATTTCTCTCCCAAGCAATCAGTTACACCTGCACAACAATATCCTTCCAAACTTGTATTATAATACTCAGAGATATCAGAATGGCACAAAGTATCACAATCAAGATACAAAGTTCTATCTTCGGTGGGCGGCAGAATAGTGCCCAAAAACATTCTACAATAAGAATCAAAAACCCACTTTTTCTGCACTAACAACAAATTAAGATTAAAATCCTTCTTTAGATCTGGCATAGGAATAAAAATGATTTCTCTTCCATATTCCTTTACCATTCCCGTAAGTTTACTCTTATTGTCTTCCGATATCTTGTTTTCTATTACATAGAAAGTAATATTCTCGGTTTGGGTATTATTTACCATAACCGACATTATCGAAACAGCTAAAACAGGAGCAAAAGAATCACTGCTGTGATATACAATGTTCATAGGTTCTTGTTGTTATAAATTTGTACTCAGTAGCAAAATTGTTTTCTTGATACCAGAATACATATCAGTATCATTTTGCCATCCAATGGCCTTCAATTTTGAATTATCTAAAGCCAACCCAGGTTTGCGGTTTGCAACCATATTACCATCACCAACTGTAATGCGCTTACGGGAAGTTCCCTTAATGTCCGAAACTACATTCGCAATTACCTGAGCAATCTCATCTACAGATGCGAAATTATCATTATCCATACCAGAAGAAATGTTATAAGCCTCCCCGGAAACTCCATTTTGGGAAATACAAATAACTCCTGATACAGCATCCGAAACATAAACATTATCTCTCTTGGGTAATCCAGCTGTTTTTATTACAATATTCTCCCCATTCCAGGCCTTACGCACAAATTCAAAGAATGCGGTATCTGGAACATTTCTAGTATAACCGTAAACAGTGCTAAACCTTGCGATTACAACATCAACACCAAATTGTTTATGGAACGAACGAGCAATTACCTCAGTCATTCTCTTTGACTCTGAATACGAAATTGTAGGAGAATCAAGAGAATCCGCACAATTGGTCATCTCCTCCGTTACAACAAGATCCTTCCCTGTAGAATTGCTATATACTGTAACTGAAGAAAACAAAACAACTCGTACTTTATGAGAATAGCGTTTCTCAATATCAAGAGCATAATTCATACAATTGATTGTACCGATGATATTGGGCATAACAACATTCACAGGTTTATTGAGCACAACATCCCTCTCCATAGGACCTGCTGCATGGAAAATCACATCCACCTTCCCAAATTCATTAGGAAAAGGATTTGAAACATCATGCTCAACTATCCTGAAATTGGAATTAGCAACATAATCATTGAATGTAGACTGAAGCTTTTGCTTATTTCGCCCCATTACAATAACTACATTGGAAGAATCTTTCATCAATTCATCAACCAGGTTGCTGCCTATTAAGCCTGATGCTCCTGTTACTAGAATTGTTTTATTATATAATTTCATAATTACAAAGAATTAAGATATTCATATTTGGTTCTGTCTATCTGAGGATAAAGATCTTGACAGGGAACACCTTTCGGCAAATTGGGTGATAACGAAAGGTTTGAATCAACATTAACTTCCAAGAACAAAGGACGATCGAAAGAGATTGCAGTTTCATCAGACCAGTTATGGTAGTCGATACCAAATCCATTAGCCAACAATCCAAAATCAGGAACACCAAAACCGCTTTCATATGTAGTATGAACATAGCGAGAGTTGAAAGCAATTGTCTCGCGATCCTTTATCATTCCGGAAGAATGATTGTTCAACAAAACTACAGCAATGGGCAAATTATGTTGCGAAATGTACTGCAATTCCTGAAGGTTCATTTGAAGGCCCTGATCTCCAACAAAACAAACAACAGGCTTACGCATAGAGTAATAAACTCCTATGGCTTTGCAGATGCCACATCCCAAGGCTCCAAAAGATTTGGAATAAAAGACCCTGTTGGACAACTTGTTTAACACTGATGCCCGGGAAAGCCAAAACTCATTGTTCCCAACATCAGCTACTACACTAATCTCAGAAGATAATTTTGCAAGAATTTTGGATATTGATATCACGCAAGAATTAACATCCTCATTTTGCAAATCATTTCGGAGTGTATCACATACACGCTTCCAATCACAAAAAGCCCCTAACCTATCAAAATCCAAAGAATCAAACACTAATCTTAAGTCGACACAACAACCAACTGAATTAGGAACAATACGAACAAACTCAGTATGGTCAATATCGAGTCGGATGATTTTTGCCTTATCTGATATCTGTCTGAAACTATCAGATTGAACAGGATAATGCATCCTATTGCCCACAGAAATGATAAGATCTGCTTTCGACAATATAAAATTGGCCGCACGTATTCCGTGACTTCCTATATACCCGTAATACAAATCAGAATCCCCCATCACATCATGAGAAAAACGACTTGAAACAACAGGTATTCCAAGTTTTTCAGCAAGAACACGGAATTGCTTTTGATACATAGACTGATTTATTCCATCCCCAATCAAAAAAAGAGGCCGCTGGGCGCAACTAATGTTATCCAAGACTTTCCTACGAATACCATCAACGTCGGCAGAGCAAGAATCAACTTTAGAATTATCATAATTAACTGAAGGAACTTGCTTTTTCATAATACGGGAGGAAATATCCAAGAATACCGGACCTTTTCTTCCTGTTTGTGCTATTCGGCAAGCCTTCTCCAATTCATCCACAAACAAAGACTCGTCATCAATCCTGACTGAATACTTCGTTATATTCCTAACCATAGAAACAGTGTCTATCTCCTGATCGTCCATCACCCTCATACCTTCACAAACTTTAGCGGAAGAATGACCTGTTATGAACAATACGGGCAAGGAATCACAAAAAGCATCAGCAATAGAAGTAATCAAATTTGTAAAACCTGGACCACGTGTGGCATAAGCAACACCGAGTTTACCAGAAGATTGAGCATAACCACAAGCCGAAAAACCCGCAGCCTGCTCATGATAACACAAATGAGGAGTTATCTCTGATACCCTAGCATCAAACGAATACAAGAGGTCAAGGACAACACCTCCCGGAATACCAAACACATCGGTAACCCCTTGCCTGATAAGATATTCAACTATATATTCTGAATTTGTCATATCAAATTTCTGGAATTACAGAAGAGATTCCAAATTGGCAGGAGTATAACGGTTTCTCAAATCATCGGGCATATCCCTGAGAATCCTATTTATTTCCGAAAATGGCAAATGATATTTGTTACGCATCATAAGAGCGTATTTATATGCCGTCTTGTATATTGAAGGCAACAATCTAGTTACGGAATATCCCCAAAGATTCGAGGGAATCATCTCAGAATCCAGCATATCGCAAATATCAAGAACAGGCTCCAACATATACTGTTTTCCAAAATTATCATTCAAATAGGAAACAAGCAACTCTGTCTGCATATTACCTGCACCTTGCCCCATACCAGTAGCACAAGAATCAACAATGAGCGTTCTATCGGTATTGGAATTTACAAAAGCCTGTACATTGGCGAATGCAAGATTCATATTGTTGTGTGCATGGAAACCTATCTTGATATCACTATTCAATCTGTCATCATAATAATCCATCAATCTTTTTATATCAGACGATTGCATATATCCGTAACTATCCACAAAATAACAGGCATAGGCTCCCATATCATTGGAAGACTTTATAATCAAATCAAGTTCCTCATCAGAGTATCTCATAGTCAGCATAGGCTGGACAAAAACCTTATAGCCTTTTCTGGCTAAAGAAGCGCAGTAATCAAGAGATTTCTGAAGTTCTGAATACCTAAGGATTACACGTACACCATCCACCAACGAATCATTGCAGTCAGGAATACGGGTTATGTCGGTATCAGGTCCAATATAAAGACCTACATACATAACACCTTTTTTCTTTGAGGACGGAAGAAACTTGGACAATGATTCTACATCCTGATAAATAGCAAACCTTGACTTGTCATCCTTGGAAGGACCAATAGCTCCAAGTTCAATAATTTCAACTCCTGACTTTTCCAACAAAGAAACAGATCTCTTCTTAAACTCATCAGAAAAATACTTGTCGGAAAAACCATTGTTGTACAAATCATCCAGACCTTGACCGCCATCACGGAGGGTGGCATCAAGAATATATATGTTTTTTGCCATATAGAAATGCTTACGACAGGAATTTATTAATTTCTTCTACGCAGAGATCATAAACATTCTCTGTCTTATACCTCTTGTACCAATCAGCAACCAAAGCCATACACTGTTGCATATTCATTCTTGGTTTCCACCCAAGACGAGATTTGGCTTTATTGATATTCAGCATTAGAAGTTTGGCCTCATGGACAGCATCAGGATTGGAAGAATCCTTCAATTCACCACCTCCATAATTATTGATCAACTCCGTTGCCACATCCCAAACGGTGGATACAGACTCAGCCTCAGGACCGAAATTCCAACCCTCACAATATTCAGTTGGATTATTCCACATTTTCAGAGCCAGCATCATATATCCAGACAATGGTTCAAGAACATGCTCCCAAGGTCTAACGGATTTTGGTGAGCGGATATCAATAGGACGGCCAGACTCAAGCGCACGGATACAATCGGGAATAATGCGGTCCAGGGCCCAATCACCACCTCCAATTACATTTCCAGCCCTTACCGAGGCCAAAGAAACAGTATGTTTCTTACCATAATCAATAGGGTTGAAATAACTGCGACGCCACGATTGAATAGCAACCTCGCAAGCTCCCTTGGAAGAGGAATAAGGATCGTAACCGCCGAAGGGATCAGTCTCTACATAACCCTCCTCCTGCTCGTTGTTGTCATAACACTTGTCGGTAGTAATCATCACACCAACTTTAACGCTTGGAGTATTACGAATGGCCTCCATCACATGGATAGTACCCATAACATTTGTCTCGTAGGTCTCCACAGGTATGTCGTACGAAAGTCTAACCAAAGGCTGAGCTGCCAGATGAAACACAATCTCAGGCTGATAATTAGCAAAGATTTCCTTCAAAATCTTCACATCACGAATATCTGCTCTAATATCAGCTTCAATAAGGTTACCTATATTTGATAAGACATAATTATCACGCACGGAATAAGGTTCAAGACCAACTCCTACAACTTCAGCACCAAGTTCATGAAGCCAAATAGAAAGCCAAGATCCCTTAAATCCGGTATGACCAGTTACAAGAACACGCTTGCCTTTGTAAAATTTATTGAAAATATCAATCATAAGATACTATTTTATCAGTTCAGAAATAGGAACAATACGTTCCCAACGTTTCCAAGGAGCCTTACCTTCTTGCAATAATTTCTCAAGCATCGCTTTTTCTCTTACATTATCCATACATTGCCAAAAACCTGTATGAACATAAGACATCAGCTGACCTTGTGCGGCAAGTTGAGTTAAAGCAACCTTCTCGAATACACAAGTATCACCATCAAGCAAATCAAAGATTTCAGGCTGAAGAACCATATATCCGGCATTAATGGGTGCACCATCTGCCGAATTTTTCTCACGGAAACTTTTTACGGCACCACCTTCAATGTCAAGAACACCTTTGTCCTGAGCCATCTTTACTGCAGTAAGCGTAGCCAATTTGCCATGAGATTTATGAAACTCTATAAGTTTGTCAATCTCAACGTCACAAACTCCGTCTCCATAAGTCAAGAGGAAAGGCTCATTACCAACATACTTTTGAATACGCTTGATACGTCCACCAGTCATAGTATTATATCCAGTATCTACTACCGTAACCTTCCAAGGCTCCATATTGGTTTCGTGAACGGTCATCTCGTTCTTGCCATCACGATAGTCAAAAGTAACATCAGAATTGTGCAAGAAATAATTAGCGAACCATTCCTTGATATATTCTTGCTTGTAACCAGCACAGATAATGAATTCAGTATGCCCATAATAGGCATACTCTTTCATAATGTGCCAAAGTATCGGCATACCGCCAATCTCGATCATAGGTTTCGGCTTAAACTGAGATTCCTCGGAAATACGAGAGCCAAAGCCACCGGCTAATAATACGACTTTCATATAGTGTAGTATTTATATAAGAGAAAGATATTTAATGCTTTACAAAAGTTTTCAATTTATGAATCACATTAAAAACTCCTATCTGATTCAAAAATTTCTTAACCTTGAATCGAATAGGTAAATAATCAGTAAACAAAGAAACATCATTAGCATCTGAACTAACTAATCTAGCAAAAAATTCACCCCTTTTTTCATGCTCCTCTACAGATTTCCACAACATCGAGTTCACTATGCCTACCTTGACATAATCAGATTCTATTAATTTACCATCAAGAGTATGGATAAATTGTTCTCCCTTGGCATTCATAGCTATCACAGTAGAACACCCCATATTACCAGCTTCTTTTATTGAAGCATGGAAATCTCCAACGATAATATCTGCACCATTGTTATCAGCCTTATATTGACAATGATTACACGAATGTCTAAGATAAAGATTATCTGTAAAAAGGAATATATAGGGATCTGCAAGATATGTTGGCATACCAACAATCACTTGCTCTTTATCGTCATTACCTACAAAAGTATATTTTGAGTAACTAGTAGAATAACCTTTATACGACTTATCCCTCATATTAACATCTACCAGTTTTCCATTGTACTTTTTTTCCATTATACACTTCCACTTATCCCAAACAGAAGGTGATGGAACGCCATGACATATTAGACTAATATTAATCAGATTAGTGGTGTCCAAATTACCAACAAACTGTTTTAATCCTGCTGATTGGCAAGGAGTACCACAAAAGATAACCCTACGACCATTTTTCAACTCAGCCTTTATTTCCTTAAAAGAATTCCCTAAATTGCTCTGTACATATTTGGAACTCTGCATCTTGAGGAGGTCTTCGTATTTATCGGACAAACAATGAACAGCAGACAAATTCTCATCCCACAAACATCCACATGCAATACCGCCTTCAGAAACAACTTTATGCATAGCATCATAAACAAAAGCGCCAGAGGCAGATTCCTTACGTTTGTCTGACACAGAATAGTATATATATGCCCCTTTACCTTTAAAACTATCTAATGAAAAATTACTTAAATCTTTAGACGTATTTATATGCGGACACGATTTTTCACAAATACCACACTCAACACACTTACCTATATCTATACTTGGCATCAGAAAACCTTCCTCATTTCTTGCCATTGAAATAGCGTTTTTTGGACAGCTATTAGCACAAGAAGTGCATCCACAACAATCATGATCAAAATCAAAATTTATCATAACCCTCTAAGTGCGTTATTAATAAAATCAAAAGAAGACTGACGTAACAAAACTTTCTTGTCTCGTACGTTTGAAAAATCTGTAGAGAGAATTGCATCAACATCCAAATCCTCTTTATGGATAAGATGATTATCCAAGCCTAATTGTTGCAATAAAGAATACATCCTACTATCTGCCTTTCCGGAAACAACCGAAACATAAGGCTTTTCGAACGTAGTTGAAAAAGCTGTTCCATGAAACGAATTGGTAACCACAAATTCCGCATTTTTTATTATGCTCAAAAACTCACAAGGACCTACGTCAAGTTTTCTTGGGATTCCACAAAACATTTTTCGTGGAGGTGGGACTATATTATAAACAGGCAAGTTAAGTTTTTTAGAAACTAACTTAGCTGTTTCTACAAGGTCATCATTTGTATTCCACCCAAACATTGCAATATACTTTCCTTCAATCAGACGTTCACGGCAAATAGGTTCATAGTCCTCTTTATCAAGAAGTATAGTAGGATCTAAAGCAAGTTCACATTCAATACCTTTTGACTTAACATACTCATAACCATCCTGCTCACGAATTGAGATTGCATCAAACTCTTTGAGCCATGGTATAAATTCATCCTCATGAAGATGAGCTATTTTGGTAAAACTTGCGAAAGAAGCGGCGTATGCTACACGTCGTTGTTTTTTGGGGAAATTAAGGAAAAACAAATGAGTAATAGCTGGATCGTCTTTCACATGAGTTAAATTCCAAATTTGATCACTACCACATATAATACAATCATAATCCTCAGCATGCTTAATAACCTCATCTTCTGTACGATATCTAGGAGAAGATTTCAATACTTCAAATGTAAAACTATTAAACATACGCTCACGTTCATGCAGAGACTTCCAATAAGGAATACGGGTAATATTCTTTATAAATTCTTTCAAACGTCTTGGCTTGGTACTAAACATTTCACGACTAGCAACAAAAGCATCTGTTTCGAAATTAATAATTTCCGAATCATATCCAAACTTCTTTAGAGTTGTCTGTAAGGCATATGCCTGCAGACAAGCACCATAATTAAAGCCGGAATGATATGTTAAAATTCCAATTTTTTTCCTTGACATAAGTAATATAGAGAATTAAAATAAATCAGATTGAAAAACATGCGTTTTTCAACATACATCCATTACGAATTTGTTGCTGAAAACACAAAACTTTATTCTTCATTTCATTAAGCTGCGACTCTGTAAAAGATGACAACTTTTGTGGTAATTCTGAAAGAGATTTAATTGTAAAACCTAAGTTTCTATCAACAACTAATTTGGCCATAGCACTTTTCTCCCAACAAATAATCTTCAGCCCTGAAGCTATATACAAGGAAAATTTGTGAGGTGCTATCAACTCCAGATATTCGCCATGAAAACCACTACAAGTGTCAATAGAATCACCTTCCCACAACAACCCCCAGCCACCTACGATAGGAGAAATATCATCAGGCAAAAATTTCCCTTGATAAACGATCTTGTCATTATATGTTATTTCAGGTTTTTGACCTCCATAAAGATTAAACTTCAAACCAGAAAGCAAATGCAAATCCTTTAGAAAACCACTTTTTTGAAGGTTGCCAGCAAAAACAATTCCTCCATCATCCTCCTTTACTGCCATTTGGGGAGTTAACAAATAATCAAATGCTCCCAAAACGACAATTTTTGATTTTACGCCATCACGTACTAATTGTTCTTTCATAGCCTCTGTATGAGCAATAACAGAATCAAAACAATTAATAATGGAAATCTCCTTCTTTCGTAAAGGAATCAATTCTGGGAAACAATACGATCTGACATCATGAATAATAAGAATCGATTTGTACCTTTTAAATAATGGAGCAATGTATGAAAATGGTCTCAAATTAATAATTGGATACTGAACATAAAGAATTGATTTCTTATCAATCTTGAAAAATATATTCCAGATTATTTTTACAAGAACTTGCAGAACTCCTAAAATCTTATTATCAAAAGTTCTTTCAAGTGGAATACGAATTACACCTTCCCTTTCTAAAATAGTAGTAACATCATTTCTTGCTTTGGAAGTAGCAACAAATTTTCCCTTCCCATCAAACATAGCGGAAGAATATAAATCGAGCAAATATCGTTTTACCATATAATTATTTGTTAATGATTTTTCCAATGATAAAATAGGGGGCTCTGACACCTGAAATATCTGAAGAAGTCAAAGCCACAATTGTATTTTTATTGATAATTGACAAACTTCCCCAACAAGCTCCGTTATTTAATGGTGTTTGAAAAGGAAAACTGTCAATATAAAATCGATTCGTACCTTTTGGCTTTATCGACACACACATATCTACATATCTATAATCCTTAGATCTATTGTAATTCGTCTGGAAAGACAAAAACATATTTTCTTCTTTATCAGCAACCACATAAGGTGCACCCGCATAAACATCCTTTTCAAAAATATCAGAGACTAAACAAACTCGTTGTTTTGAATCTGATAACACAGGATTTGACCAATTATCATGAATCTTGGAAGATACAAAAGAAGGCTGATGAACACCATACTTATTATCTTCAATTACAACATGAATAGAATCACCTAAATATAAAGGAACAGCCATTCCGTCGCGTTTACCCTCACAAAAAGATATTGTTTGAGGTCGAGACCAAGAAATGCCCCCATCAAAAGACCTCATAACTACAATCTCCTGTTCTCTAGAATTACGAAACTGATTTTCATCAGAAAAATATAACTGAATTTCTCCTGACGGTAATTCTAAAAATTTAGGTTCCCAACATCCATTATCAGAATAAACATCTGCAAAATATACGAAAGTATAAGGCGACCAAGTATTACAATGATCATCACTATACCGAACTGCTATTGAAAATGGATAAACGCAATTTTTATTGGGACGATAATTACATGCGTATAGAACACGGCCACTTTTCAATTGCAATATTTCAGGATTTGCAGGAGTAATTACTGCGGACAAATCATCAAATAAAACCTTATGAACAGAAAATACATTCGTTTTAGATAAAAATTCCCATTTCTTATTATAGAAATTCAAACAACAATTACCTTTCTTATCTTCATAAACACAAGCCAATCGTCCATCTTGCAAAGATATCAATCGTGGATATTCACCTGTATCATTAATTTTCGTCAAACTACTCTCATCCCAGTCAATATGAATTTGAGAAAATGCTGATAAGGTAACAAAAGATAATAAAACAACTGAAAAAACAAATCTAGTTAAAATCATTCCTTCGCCCTTTAAAATAATACTTAAAGAATTTAACCATCTCTTTGAATTTGAAGGATCGCAAAAAATAGAAAAAGTGAACCGATACCAACTTAATTGATTTTGGAATTGTTCGATATACGGAATCTAAATACCCTAAATTTCGATAATAATTATGAGAAAGTTTCTCTGGCTTCAATAAAACCTCCCAGAATGGATTTTTCCAAAATGGAATTAAATATTTCTTTACAGCCTTCTCCTTTGGATGATAATGTATTGCAGAAGTAACAGTTGTTGGTACATAACCAGCTTTCTCTGCTCTTGCAGTATATTCTTTCTCATCTCCCCAGATAAACATCTCCTTTTTAACAAAACCTATCTTTTCAATCATAGAACGAGAAAACAACGTTCCATTAAAAGGATGAACAAAACCAGGTAACAAGACTTTATTCTTAGCTACATCAATTGTAAAATTAACATCTAGAGGGGTGAAAGCAAATGAATCATTATTATCCTTATCTATTACCAAAGCATTCAAATAACAAGATTCTGAACTGAATTTCATAAGCTCTTCCAACTGCTTAGAATCAGGCAAACCATCATCATCCATCAACCATGCCCAATCATAGCCATAATCAAACATATATTTCGTACCAGCATAGAAACCACCTGCACCACCTAAATTATCTTGATGAATAACAAGAATATCAGTTTGCATATCGAGAAACTCCCTTGTTCCATCAGTACTGCCATTATTTACAACTAGAATGTCAAAATCTTTGTAAGTTTGTTGTCTCAAACTTACTAAACATTCCTTTAAACAATCAAGACGATTGTACGTAACTACTATTGCTATAATTTTATTCATAATCAACTTATTTCATTAGAGTAAGACGACGTAAAAAATAAGTTATAATAATTATTAGAAATATAATTCTAACAATATAAAATCGACCAAACATGGGAGCAAAATCCAAAACACAATTTGTACAAAAAGTGAAATAGATGAATATAATCGAATAATAAGCAATGGAAGGAACTTTAGTATTCCTTATGAATATCGTAATAACTGAACTTAGAATAAACATAAAAAATAAAGCACCTACAACGCCAAACTCAATAAATAGTCCTCCACTTAATGTTTTAAAAATAAAAGAATTAATACCTGTGAAAGATGACCAAAATTCATAATAATTAACTAGTCCAACATCAATGCTATAAGAAAATCCAGAAAATAAATACATCCAGTCTGGGAAAAACATAAACCCCATACTATTACGCATCAAATCATAATAAACAAAAACTCCCATATTAACAAAAGACTCTCCAAAATAGGTCAAAACTCCAGTTTCTGAAGAAATTGAAGAATTTTCATAACGCTCTTGTGTAATTAATGAAAGAATAATAATTAAAGGGATAACCAATATAGCTGCATTAACACATATTCGTTTTATAAATGATTTATCTAATTTAGATATAAATAATATAAAGAAATATATAATATTTACGAAAGAAAAAACCAGGCCAGAGCGATTAGACGCCATCATATAACCAATAAGAGGTCCGGCTAAAACCAATCCTATGTAGTAAAAAAGTTTAGAAGGTTTTATTTGTTTTAAAGTTAATTTCTTAAAACAAATTAGTAAAAATATTGGTGTAATAGCTGAATGAAGAATTCCCATAAAATAATCAAAAAGCCATAGATAAGGCTGTGAATTACGATCAATGAATGGCTCTCCTGATACAGACATAATCCTACGCTCTAATAAAGATAAATGAGAATACTTTAGATAAACAAATAATTTAACCCCAATAAATATGAAGAAAAATATTGTCAAAATTTTTATTAATACATTTATTTTCGCGAAATCAAACCTCTCACAAAGAAACCTTTCCGTACCTTTAATATACTTCAGAGGATATAATAACAAGAAATTAATCACATAACTAAATACATAAGGTTCTATGGTTACTTTATCATAATTTGGACTGAGATGAAAAAATCTTTCATAATACAAACCAGTTACAATACAAAAAACGGCCATCCCAGCAAATATCGTAAAATATATCCACAAAGAAGTAAAAATTGTCAAGCCATACCTCTTATAATAATAAATAGAAGTAAATAAATAAGCAAGAAAATTAATAGATATAATAATCTCCATAATAAATTATTTCTTTAGAGACATTGGTTTATTAAAGTAATTATTAATAGAAATAAGAATCTTTAATAGATATAAAACCACTGTTGCGCCAAGGAATGTAAAAACAAACCTCAACAAAAAGGCCAAAATAATACCAATATCAGTAACAATAAAAAATTGTTGAAAGTATAAAGCAAATAAAGTTATCAAAATATAATTAAATGGATCACTATACAAATATAAACCATAAGAATTTTGAGAACAGTACTTATATAATGAACTATTTGATACTAAACTAGACAAATTTTTACACGTAAAAACCATATTAACACAACCCCATAAAGCAAAAATAGTTTCAAATGGAATTTTAAAATGATGAATATAAAATCTAAACAATAACCAAAATCCTATCATTGATAACCAGGACAAAAGAATATATTTCAAAGAATAACTCCTGTCTTTAATCCAGAAAATACAAGAATATCCTAATGAAAAATATAGAAAATGTTTAAATAATCCTGTTAATCCAGCACATTGAAACAAATAATTTTCTAATTTAAAACCAATCCAAGATAATAAAACTAGAACACTCCAAAATATAAAACCTTTCTTAATATTTAATCGTTCGATAGTATAATAAACAATAAAAATATAAAACAAAGATACAACATACCATAAATGACTATTACCCATCAAGAAAAATTGGCCAAACAATATATCTAAAAATACATTATCAGATTTATCATAGTAACCAGACCAATATTTTAAAGGCACTGACAAGAACAGAGTAACCAAAACAAAAGGTATCAAAAGACGTTTAGCCTTAGAAGTCAAAACCTGTGTAAACGACGGATTCTTTTTCATACTAAAAAAGAAACAAGCTCCACTTACTGCCATAAACAAAGGCATGTGAAAAGAATAAATGAATCCTGTAATCAAGCCAAGACATTTAAATGAAAATAGATCTATATCATAAGAAACGCCTCCATAAGGTGTGATAATGTTATAGTAATTACAATGACCTATTACTACTAATATCATTGTAAAGACCTTTACAGTATCCAGCCATTCAATCTTACAAATAGTATTTTTATTTGTTCCCATAGTCTAAAATTGATTTCTTTATTACATGCAATGATTCACTAACAAATGAAAACTTAAAAAGAAATGAAAAAATCAAATATATAAGACTTCCAACTAAAGAAACTATAACAAATTTCAACCAATCATTATCAAAGAAACCCAACAAATAATAACACCCAACAAACATTATCATTGCCGAAAAAACTACCAGAACATTTTGCTTGTTGATAATTTTAAACGGTAAATATTTTGCTCCAATAATTATCTGAGTAATAGTAACACATAACTCCGCAATCAAGGTAGCAAAAGCGGCTCCGTCACTACCATAAACTGGAATTAAAAACCAATTAATTCCAAAATTAACAACAGCACCAACAGCTGTACTAATAATAACCAAATTTTCTTTACCTTGCGGATACAAAACCTGTATTCCAATTAAATTACTTAAACCAATTATCAATATAACAGGAGAAAGAAATTTTAATGTTGTAATAGCTGGCTCATAACTATCACCGCAGAATAAATGGATCAAAGGTTCAGACACCACAATCAAGCCCAAGAATATCGGGAAGGAAAGAAAAATTATAAAATCTACTGATTTTTGGGATAATCTATCAAACTCATCTTTATTTCCCTCAGCAATCAAATTTGATAATCTAGGAAGCATTACAGCACCCAAAGAAGTAACAACGGTTAATAAAATCTTTTCTATCTTATGAGCTGCTGTATAATAACCTACTGCCGAATCATCCTTCAAAAATCCCAGCATTACAAGATCCAAATTAACATATATCGAGATAATAAGGTTGAGAGCGAAAATCTTTAAAATAGGTTTAATATGTCGTTTGATATCAAGATCATTCCACTTATGCCATGATGGTTTCACATACAATCGCATTCTCCAAAGGTTGAAAACATTGCCTCCAACCGTACCTATCACAGTAAGTAAAGCATACCAAATCAAGTCTTCCCTTGAATGTACACAAACAAAAAGGAATACAACACAAATTGCTTTTACTAACAATCCTCTTAATGTAATGTATTTAAAATCTTCAACACCTTGGAACAACCAATTGCATCCTATCGCATTGAAAATAATATTCAATGAAAGCAACAAGAACAGAGGTAAATCGGCAGCAATTTTATCAACACTAAAACATAAAATGAAAACTATCAAGTAGCCAAACAAAGTAAGGAAAGTATGAAGTATCACAATCTCCAAAGAAACTTTACTTAGTTCCTTAGCATCATTTCTCACCCTTGCGGATTCTCTTACAGCATACAATGGAATACCTAAACTGCTGAAAAGAATAATATATTGAATAATGCTACTGAAAAAATCAACCTGCCCGATATAGTCTGCCAACAATATGCGTGATGCATACGGGAAAACAACCAATGGATACAACACCTGAGTAACAGTATTCAGCATGTTGTATATAAAATTGACTTTTACAGACTTAGCCATAAGAAATTAATCAAAACAAAAAACAAAATAGAAAACAAGATATTAATTCCCCAAAAAATCAAAAAAAAACTAATAACAAGTCAGCAATACCAAATCAGCATTGCTGACTATCAATATTTTCCTCTAATGCTCATATACATCCCCGAACCTTGCCTCAATGAAAATCACGTGAAAAATCTTGCCTTCCTGAAAACCTATCATTGGGCGGTTGTCGCCAACGGCACGGAACACGTCAAGCTCCTTAATTTCAGGTGATATCATATTCGTAATAGCCTTGGGCTTTATCGATTTAACAGGAATTTTTTCCATTCCGAAAGAATGACGATTGGATCTCCTGATTTCTTTCCAACCTAATAATGACAACTTATTAAGTCGGATAAAAACATCATGGAAAAACTTAGGATCCTTGCAATCATCTATCGAATAATCCTGCAAATATTTAAAACAGAAAAGTGGATAATCAATATTGAGATATGTTGCTATCTCTTTGTCACTTATCTTGCGCTCATCGAGAATCAGATCCACAGAATCGAATTCCCGCCTGTTAATCTTTTTCTTTACCATGATGCAAGCTTGGTCTTAAAGAAAGTACGCATTTTCTCTTTAGAAATAACATTACCTTTACCTACCTTAGTAGTACTCCAAGGCATCTCTCCATGAGTCTTCTGCATAAGACCAGTTGCTGTAAACTGACTATAGACACTGTAAACTTCCCAAAAAAGTTTATATTCGGTCTCGTCATCCATATCTATATCAAAATTGGCTTCCCCAGGAATAGGGCTTTTGCCAAAACTCTCATATTTATCATAAATCTTGGGAACAACTGGGCCATACATCCAAGCCTCCACTTCATCCTCGAAAAGCGGAGTGCCAAAATATGCCAAATGAAATCCTTGCTGATAATACAGCATCTTCTGGAGTTTCATATTCGACATAGGCTCATTATCATAATCAGCCCAAGATAAAAGTAACTTTGCTATATCCTCAACATTGTAAGTCATAATAAATACGTATTTATTTGTTCAGAGCAAAAATATAAACAATTAGCGATATAGCAAAAAATTCGTCAAAAATTTCTGCAAATATATAATAATCCGTGTGTCTCCATCCCAGACTCGGAGAGGCGTCATACGAATAACCGCTGGCGACGCTTGCGAGCCTGCGGACTTCCCCAACGAGGAAGCCCCCATCACACCTCCATCACTCTCAAATACTCCCAGACAAAAATCGGGAATGAATTGAGAATAGACACAGAATCCAAAGGCTCTACAAATTTAAGTAGTTGATTGTTGAAAACCAATTGCTGAGATACTGATGACTTGCGGATTGGGATTTAATATTATCTCCCCCAAAAAATCACCTTACCCCAAACTAAACAACCTCAAAACAGTCTCTACATCTTTTGAAGCAGAATCACAGATATAGGTTGTAGAACTTGTTTTCACCTTGTAAATTACATCATAGGAAGTAATTACAATAAAACCATCAATCTGGGCGCCTTTTACTGTATGGAAAGCAAGGCAGCCTTTGGAATCCTTGGGATAATAAATTGATCAAATCCAACTTGGTATCAGCATCCAACGAATCAAATGAATCACCTACCATGCCTACAGATATCTCCGAACTCTGTCTCCACAAAAATTACATAGAAAACATTATCCTGACGAACGCCAACCATTACCCTGTTGTCTCCGGAGGCACGGAAAACCATCAGTTTCTGAGTATCCTCCGAAACTATTTCAGGGAATTTCTGCGGAACGAAACATTCTATCGGCAGTTTCTCAAAACCGATCAAACTATGACGTCCAGCCCTTGAAATCTCGCCCCACGAATGGCAAGACAATTCCTTCAAATGATTGAGCAATTGTCCAAGTAATTTAGCATCCTTGTTTTTGCGAACAGAAATATCATCAAAATACTCAAACGAAAACAACGGGAAATTTTGTTCGTCATTATTAATATCAGACTTTCCCTCGTGTTGTCTTACCTTGGCGACAACACTATTCTTAACTTTCTTCGAGACCATCTTTACTCTTCAAGCAAAGTCTTGAAAAAAGAAGTAATCTTATCACGGCTTATCTCATTGCCATTGCCAACCTTAGTGGTTTTCCAAGGCATCTCATCATGAGCCATTGCGATAAGTTTAGAGGCTGAGAAAGCATTGTAAACATCAAAAACCTCGTTGAACAAATCCTCTTCCTCCTTGGTGGCAAAAGTCAACGAATAATCCTCAGAAGGAATACCATTGGCTTTGTGAGGCTTATATTTTTCATAAACAACAGGAACAACGGGGCCATATAGCCACGCCTCTATCCTCTCATCAAACAAAGGCTCATTAAACATGGCAAGATGATATCCCTGCTGATAATAAAGCAATTTCTGAAGCTTCAGATTGGAAAGCATATCCCACTCACCCCCATACTGATTTTCAGCAATATGGAGCAAATGATTGGCTATATCGAAAACATTATATGTCATTTCTTAAGAGTATTTATGATTGATTTTCTACTCCGCAAAAATAATAAAAATGTCAAAAATATAAAAATAATTTCTGATAATTCGTGATAATTCAGGGTAATTCGTGTTTTCCATCCCAGCCTCGGAGAGGCGTCATACGAATAACCGCTGGCGACGCTTGCGAGCCTGCGGACTTAGGAGGCGCAGCCTCCTCCTCCCCTCACGCCACTGCCCTCACCATATCCTTCGGAACATACGCAGTTCCGAAACATCCCAATCCAGGAATCTCCACAAAAACGCGTCTCTGACCCTTGAACTTCAGATAACGGCCTATCACGCCCTTGAATGTGCTGTCGATTACCTCCACCATATCGCCGTCCAAGTAACGGGGCATCAGGGATTGGTCAACAAGAATATTTGGATTTTGGGAATCCACTATTGTGCGGAGCATTGCAATCTGAGAATCGGCGAAAGCCACGAAATCCTTCCTCTCCGCATCCTTATAATAAGGTGCGAGACCTGTGATGCGCTGCGAGAGAAGATCCACGAAATCCTGACGTGACGCCCTCACCAGAAACGAATCCGGAAAGAGCGGCCTGCTGTCATAGACTGGCAGAAAAGCCTCCAGCCCCAGCCTGCCCACAGCCTCGTGAACCTGCATCAACCTATTCAAAGTGCAACGAACGAGGTACCACATTTATCTAATTACGAGTTACGAATTACGAATTACGAATTCGGATTTCGTAATTCGTAATTCGTAATTATTCATTTATCTTCCTCAGCCATTTCGCCGGCACATAGGCCGTGCCGAAACAGCCCAAACCTGGAATATCCACAAATACGCGTTTCTGACTCTGAAACCTCATCACCTTGCCCTCCACTCCGGCAAATGGACCGCCTACCACCACCACGTCGTCGCCCTGGACGAAACTTGGCGCCTTGGCCTGGTCGATGAGGATATTCTCGTTGCCCGATTCCACTATGATGCGGAAACTCTTCATCTGATTGTCGGGAACGGTCAGGTAATCATTGATGCCGTATCCGTTGGTCGACTGACGGTTATAATAAGGTGTAAGTCCGGGAATCTTCATCTTGAGAACCTCGCGGAAATCCTCACGGGCTGTTCTTAGAAAGAGCAGACCCATATCGAGGGGCTCGTCGTGAATCACGTCGGTGGGGTTCTTGAAATCGTCGTTGGAATATACAATCTTTCTCAGGAGTGGCAGATAAGGCTCAAACACCTTGCCGCCGAAATCGAGAGTGCTGATGCGGTCGTAAATCTGTTGCGCCCTGCAAAACGTGGCGCGTATCGGAAACCAGAATGGAATCTTGTTGAAATTTCGGATATATCTCACCGACTGTCCATCGTGGATATTCTCCTCTCTGGGGGTCGTTGTGATTACTGAATCACAACCAGTTAGTTCGCTATTCGCACCGAGTGCATCTTCAAAAAGAATCATGAGGAAGCTACGGTTTTCCGCAAACGCCATCGCAAGGATGCGGATTAGTACAAACACAAAAAAAGCGCAAAGCCCAGCCCGTTGACTACTCAACAGACTGAGCCTTGCGCTCTATGCCTTCACAAAATTTATTACAAACTATCAGTGCATAAGGATAGCATTTAAGCTTGCTTGCTTGCTTGCTTGCTTGCTTGCTTGCTTGCTAACATTTTTTCCTTATTTACCAAATTATTTATCATAAATTTTGTTAATATTTTGCTAAATGTGTCTTATTTGTATCTGCAAAGGTAGATACTATTTTTGAATTGTGCAAGAGTTTCAGCAAATATTTTTTCAACATTTCAACCCCCAAACATTTCAACACTTCAACACTTCAATCACTTCCTACAGCGTAACCCCCTTCTTGAAAATCGCGATCTCCCTTCCGCCGCGTTTTTCGTGGTTCAGCTGATGACCTTCACAAACGGAAATCACGAATCCAATAAACTCATCGAGAAGCTCATCCATTGGTTTTCCCTCCACAAGTCGGCCGGCATTGAAGTCTATCCAGTTTGGTTTGTTTTCAGCTAATGGCGTGTTTGTAGAAACCTTCATCGTGGGCACAAACGTTCCAAACGGCGTTCCTCGTCCCGTGGTGAAAAGTACCAGCTGACATCCAGCAGATGCCAGTGCTGATGCCGCCACAAGATCGTTGCCGGGCGCGCTCAGGAGGTTGAGGCCCTTTTCCTGAATCCTCTCGCCGTATTCCAGAACTCCGCAGACAGCGCTCTTTCCGCTTTTCTGAGTGCATCCGAGCGATTTTTCCTCCAGCGTGCTGATGCCGCCGGCCTTGTTTCCGGGCGACGGATTCTCGTAAATCGGCTGATTCATACTCATAAAATACTGCTTGAAATTGTTTATCAGGCTCACGGTCTTGTCAAACAATTCGCGGTTTTTGCAGCGGTCCATCAGAATGGTTTCAGCTCCAAACATTTCCGGTACCTCGGTCAAAACTGTTGTTCCGTTCCTTGAGTTCAGAAAATCAGAAAACTCGCCCAAAAGCGGATTGGCGGTAATGCCCGAAAGTCCATCGCTGCCACCGCATTTCAATCCAATTTTCAGGTCAGAGAGCTTGCATTCAGTGCGCTGGTCGTTCCTGCAGACCGCAAAAATCCCGCGCAGCTCATTGAGTCCGTATTCAATCTCGTCGCCCTTTATTTTCTGAGTCTCAATAAACCTGATACGCTGAGTATCAATGCCTTCAGGAAGCATTTCCTTAAAAGCGCTCATCTGATTGTTCTCGCAGCCGAGGCCCACCATCAGAATTCCGCCGGCGTTGGGATGCAGAATCATATTACGCAGAAACTTGCGGGTGTTCTCGTGGTCGTCGCCGAGCTGAGAGCATCCATAATTGTGCTCAAAACCCACCACGCAATCCACTGAACCCATATCAGCTGAAATCTCACGGCCGAAAATATCAGCCAACTGCCTTACGGTATTGTTCACGCAGCCCACCATCGGAATTATCCAAATCTGGTTTCTGATGCCTACTTCTCCTGATGCCCGCCGGAATCCCCTGAAAGTCTCCAGAGGATATTTTTCAGCTGATATGCTGATACTTACGGGATTATAAGTGTAGTCAGAAATTCCCGAAAGACCAGTCCCGAGGTTCTCGTGATTTATCAGGTCGCCCTTCTTGATTTCGGTTTTGGTCTTGCCGATGGGGAAGCCGTACTTTATCACGCTATCAGCTGATATAAAATCTCTGAGTGCAAACTTGTGTCCGCGCGGAATATCAGAATTCAAGATTATATCTTCATCCAAAACCCTGATACTCTCGCCCTTACGCAAGTCCGCCAACGCCACGGCAACATTATCCGCTGGATTTATCTTAATAAAATTCATTTTATCTAAATAGATTTTTTCTATTTTATTTCTGCATTAAGCATTTTCTAATTGAAAAATTTAAACAAGAAAACAAGCACTTAAAAACATTGTAAATACTTGGAAGTGCTTGGAAAACAGCAAAAACAAGTTTTTGCAAAAAAACGCCTAACGCCAGAAAACAAAACATAGAAAACCGTAAAAAAAGTGTTTTCTTTCGTTTTGTTTTTTAGCGTTTAGCGTTTTTTGGTTATGTTAATAACCGGTTTTCTGCGCTCCAAGTAAGATGAAAAGTAATTAAAGCGCGTTTTCTTGTTCAAAAAAAACCGCATTTTATTGTTACAAAATACTCTCGACAGCCTTTTTCATTCCGTTCTCGGCTATCAGCTTCAGGAAACCGGCAAGCATTTCGGTAAGTCCCGGAATCTTGCTGAGGTCCTCGTCCCAGATCTTTGTTGCAGCCAAAACGCACAATGCGGTCTTCTGATAATCATCAAGCATCCAAACTGCCTGCATAAACTCGATGATTTTTGGATCGTCGTTGAGCTCGATTTTGGTTTCGCCACGGTAACCGCCTTTATAATATGTGGCGATGGCGGCAAGTCCGAGAACGATTCCCTTGGGCAACTTTCCATTTCGCTCCAGATAAACCTTCAAACCGGGAAGATCGCGGGTCTTGAATTTCGGGAACGAGTTCAGCATAATGCTTGTTACAAAGTGCTTTACGTAAGGATTTCTGAAACGGTCGAGAATGTCGCCGGCAAATTTCTCAAGCTCGTCTTTGGGCAGATTGAGAGTCTGCATCAGCTCATCAAACATCACTTTCTTCACGTAGCGGCCCACAAGCTCGTCCTCCACGCACTCGCGTACAGTATCCAAACCGCTGAGGAAACCGACGGGCGAGAGCAATGTGTGCGGACCGTTGAGAAGCGTAACCTTGCGCTCGTGGTAAGGAGCCTCGCTCTCCACGAAAAGCACATTAAGTCCGGCCTTGTCGGCAGGGAACTCGTCGGCAAGAGATTTGGGAGCCTCAATAACCCAGAGATGGAAAATCTCGCCCTTTACAAGAAGCTTGTCGTCGTAACCGATTTTCTGCTTGATTTCGTCGGCGTTGTCCTTGGGGTAGCCGGGCACAATCCTGTCAACCAAAGTATTGTAAACTGGACAAGAATTTAGGAACCAGTTCTTGAAGTCGTCGCCGAGATTCCAAAGCTCAATGTACTGCAAGATGCACTTTTTCAGCTCGTTGCCGTTGTGGAATATCAGCTCGCAAGGCAGAATTATGAGACCCTTTGAAGCATCAGCCTTGAAAAACTCGAAACGCCTGTAGAGCAGCTGAGTGAGTTTTCCGGGATAAGATGCGGCGGGTTTGTCGCTGAGCTTGCAGTTGGGATCGAAGACGATTCCGGCCTCGGTGGTGTTCGAAAACACGAATCTCATATCAGGATTCTCGGCCAGCCTGATGAACTCATCGAACTCGCGGTAAGGATTCATTCCACGGCTCACGCAGTCGATAAGCTCTATTGTATCAGTTGGCTTGCCGTCCTTAAGACCCTGAAGATTAACGTGATAGAGTCCATCCTGAGAATTAAGTACATCGATGGCGTTCTTGTCGCGGGGCTGAACCACAACAACTGAGGCGTTGAAATCGGTGGCCTCGTTCATTTTCTGAACCGCCCAGTCAGCAAAGGCACGCAAGAAATTTCCCTCGCCAAACTGAATAATTTTTTCTTTATATTGCTTAGTATCAGCAGTTTGTCTGTTTAATGCTTTCATTTTTTATAAAATTTTAATAACGTCGCTTCGCTCAAAATTAATCAAAAATTTTTATAAAATGTTTTGATTACCAGGCCCGAAATTTCGGGCAAAAATCTTTCAAAAATTTTCCTGTCCCTACGGGACATAAAACCTCGTCCCGTTAGGGACAAAGAGATTTTTGTATAATTTTAGCCCAAGATTTCGGGCAAAAACAAAGAATAAAATTTTAAAAAGATTTTATAAAAATTTTGAGCGAAGCGACGTCTTTCTTAGTCAATTACCTTGTAGCCGCTCTTACCGTAATACGCACACGCAGCGAAACTTACGAGCGGAATAATGTACGCCCAGGTTGCAATCCTGTCAAGCAGCAAACCTGTAAGCGGAGGCAGAATCACATTTCCCACAATGGCCATCACGAGGAAAGCCGAGGCGCTCTTGGTCTTGTTGCCGAGGCCGGTGAGAGCTAATGAGAACTGTGTGGGATACATTATCGACATAAAGAATGCAATTCCCAACATTGCGAAAACGCCTACAGTTCCGCCCACAAACATTACCACCGCGCACAAAACCACGTTGATTAATGCGTAAACCCAGAGCATATCCTGAGGACGGAATTTGCCCATCAGCAGAGTGCCTACCCAGCGTCCCACGAGGAAGGCCAGCATATAGAATCCGAACATCGTGGTGGCGTCAAACCAAGTGCCGGAAGCGTTTTCCTGCATTCCGGCTATCTTGCAGCAGTAGATCATAAAGAACGCATTTACAGAGGTTTGGCCGCCGTTGTAGAAAAACTGAGCGATTACGCCCTTGCGAAGATGCGATCTCTTCAGCACCGAGAAGTCTATTAGTTTTGTATCAGCTGATAGCGCATCATCTGCCTCGTCGCCGATTTTGGGCAACTTGGTGTATGCGATTACCGAAGCCACGGCTATCAGCACAACAGCCAAAATCAGGTAAGGCATTTTCATTGAGTCGGTTGCGTTGGCAATGAAGCCGTCCCAACCGCCGGGATAGTCGGCCGGAAGCGTCTCACGTGAGTAGTCGCTGCCGTCGAGAACAATCTTGCTGAGGAACATTGCGGCAATGAACGCGCCCAATCCGTTGAACGACTGTGCGAGGTTCAATCTTCTTGGTGCTGAGGCTTCGTCACCAAGCACGGAAACGTAGGGATTGGCCGCTGTCTCCAGGAAGCACATTCCAGTTGCTATAATGAAGAATATCAGCAGATAAGCCCAATATTGCTGAAGCATAGCAGCCGGGAAAAAGAGCAATGCGCCCAGTGCTGAGATTGCAAGTCCGGTAACAATTCCCGACTTGTAGCCGAAGCGTTTCATAAACATCGCAATTGGAATCGGGAATATGAAATACGCTATCCAGTAGGAACTTTCGGTGAGCGACGCCTGAAACGACGACAGCTCAAAGGTTTTCATCAGCTGCTTAATCATCGAAGGCAACAGGTTGCTGCTGATAGCCCAGATGAAAAAGAGACTGAAAATCAGGCTCAAAGCCAAAAGGTATTTGTTGTTTTTCATAAATAAAATATCAGGTAATGGTAAAAAAACTAAAAATTTTCAACAAGAAAACAAGCACTTAAAAACATTAATAATACTTGGAAGTGCTTAGAAAACTTACAAAACAAGTTTTGCAGGAAAACGCCTAACGCCAGAAAACAAAACAGGAGAAAACCGTAAAATGAGCGTTTTCTTTCGTTTTGTTTTTTAGCGTTCAGCGTTTTTTGGGTTATGTCAATAACCGGTTTTCTGCGCTCCAAGTAGTATTAAGGGCATTAAAAGCGCGTTTTCTTGTTTAAAACTACTCCACCATATTTTTAATATAAGGTGGCTTGCTGAGGTCTTTGAGGTTGTAGAATTTCATCGCGTTTTGTCCGAGGAATTTGGCCTTCTCGTCGTCGGTCAAACGGTTGGTTTTCAGGACAAAATCATACGACATCGTGTAGGTGATGGCGGCCATTGTGCGCGGATAATCGCTTCCCCACATCAGTTTTTCCATTCCCACGGTATCAGCTGCCTTCTTGATGGCCTCGATGGCCGACGGATACGGATAAAACTCGCTGTGGAAAAGCCAGGTGATACCGCCTGACTCTATCATAACATTCTCGTTTTTAGCAAGTTTCACCTGCTCCAGCCAGCCCTCGCGTGTTACCATCGCAAAGTGTCCGATGGCTATTTTCAGCTTCGGGAACGCGTCAATCACGTTCTGCATTTCCTTTACCTGAAGGTCACCGTCGGCCATATCGATGGAGAGGATAATGTTGTTGGCCTCCATAAAGGCGAACATCTCCATCATCTCCGGGCAATCGAGCATTACACGGAAATCCTTGGTAATCAGCCTCTGAGCCGGAATCTTGATAGCCTTGAAACCCTCAGCCACAAGATCCTGACACTGCTTAAAGTAGCCGGACTTCCTGCACTCCACCATTCCGCAGCAGACGAATCTGTCGGGATATTTTGCGCTAACTTCCTTGAGATAAGCATTTTGGTCGCCGTCGAGATATTCCTGAGTAACCACGGCAGCTGATACGCGGGCATAGTCCATATTCGATAGGAAAACCTCGGCGGAATTTTTGCCGTCGAGGAAATATGGCGGCATCATCTGACGCTCCTCACCCATAAACTCGCTGCGTCCGCCGGTGAGAGATTTCACCGGAAGTCCCTCAAGTACAGTGTCTTGCTTAAGCCACAGATGCGAGTGCGCATCCACAATTATCATATCGTTCATAGGCTTATTCCAAGTTGGCGAGAATTCTGAAAACGTTTCCTGGATTTGCGTTCCAGTTTTCGAGAGCGGCCTGAGCATCAGCAGGTTTCACGATGGCTGATATCAGCTCGTCGATAGGACAAACGCCGCGCTTAATATAGTTCATCACGGCCTTGAAGTCCTCAGGCATAGCGTTTCGAGATCCGCGTACTGTCATCTCCTTCTTCACTATCAATGAGGTGTTTATGCTGATATTCTCCTTGGCGTATCCGATGCAGACCACACGACCGGCAAAGGCAACTTCCTCTATTGCAGCCTGATAGGTCTGAGGACGGCCCACAGCCTCAATCACAACATCAGGACCGAAACCGTCGGTGAATTTCATCAGCTGATCGTGGAGGTTCTCGGTCATAGAATTGATGGTAAACTTGGCACCGAGACGCTCGGCAAGTGATAATTTTTTATCGTCAACATCCACGGCTATTACATTGGCGCCACGGAGCGATGCACGAACGATAGCACCAACGCCAATCATACCGCATCCGAAAACCATAACTGTGTCAGAATCAGTAACCATAGCACGGTTTACGGCGTGGAAACCAACGCTCATAGGCTCCACGAGCGCGAAGTTGCGGGCTGAGATCTCAGCATCAGGAATCACCTTCTCCCAAGGGGCCACAAAGTACTCGCTCATAGCGCCATCACGCTGAACTCCGAGTGTCTGATTGTGCTCGCAGGCGTTTGGCTGACCGTGACGACAGGCCGAGCAGTGTCCGCAAGCTGTGTATGGATTTACAGTGGCATTAACGCCAACTTTCAGAAAATCAGGAACATTTTCACCGACAGCCTCTATTGTGGCGCCAATCTCGTGACCGGGAACCACAGGCATCTTGGCCATACCGTTCATTCCACGGAAAGTGTTGAGGTCGCTTCCGCAGAAACCTACATATTTGATTTTCAGGAGCACCTCGCCAGCCTTAGCAACAGGCTTAGCTGTATCAGCTACCTGAATTTTACCTTTTTCTACAATTTGTAAAGTTTTCATTATTTTGAATTTTAATATACAACAAAATATATTTTCAATATTTTATTTTCTGCATTAAGCATTTTCAAATTGATAATTTTGAACAAGAAAACAAGCACTTAAAAAACATTAATAATACTTGGAGTGCTTAGATAACCGCAAAAACAAGTTTTTGCGAAAAACGCCTAACGCAAGAAAACAAAACAGGAGAAAACCGTAAAATGAGCGTATTCTTTCGTTTTGTTTTTTAGCGTTTAGCGTTTTTGGGTTATGTTAATAACCGGTTTTCTGCGCTCCAAATCAGATAAAGGGTATTAAAAGCGCGTTTTCTTGTTAAAAATTAAAAACTTCAGAAAGTTTTATTTACGAGTTCACCCAAGTATCCCTGTAGCCAGGCTCGAAGATCTTGCGGACGCCGTCGATTACCGACTGGTCGATTTTCTCATCAGCCCAGGCGATGGTCTTGAGTACGTTATCAGGATTTGTGGTACTGAAAAGCGTGGAGGCGATATGTGGATTGTTCATAGAGAAGTTTACGGCCAGACGCTCAATGTTGGTGCCGATGCTCTCGCAATATGCGGTTGCCTTCTTGGCCAGACGCTGGAGAGCCGCCGGAGCCGGATGCCAGTCGGGTGCGCCGCGCTGAGTGAGCAGACCCATAGAATATGGCGATGCGTTGATAACGCCGATATTCTTCTGCTCGAAATACTCTACGTAATCCATAAGCGCGTCGTCGTTCAATGTGTAGTGACAGAACGAGAGGATCGACTCCACCAATCCGGCTGGAGTGTGCTCGATTACATATTTGAAATGGCGGAGAGTCAGGTTGGTGATTCCCACGTGCTTGCAGATGCCCTTGTCCTTCAGCTCCTTGAGCGCAGGAAGTGTCTCCTGGCAAACCTGCTCAAGATCGGCAAACTCGATATCGTGAACATTTATGAGGTCTATGTGATTGACATTTAGGCGGTCGAGGCTCTCGAAAACGCTCTCCTGCGAACGCTTGCCCGAATAGTCCCAAGTGTTTTTGCCGTCCTTGCCGTAGCGACCCACCTTTGTGGAAAGATAATAACGGCTGCGGTCAATGTTCTTGAGCGCCTTGCCGAGAACGGTCTCAGCCTTGTAATGTCCGTAATAAGGCGATACGTCGATGAAGTTGATGCCGTTGTCAACTGCGGTGTAAACAGCCTGAATGCCGTTTTCCTCTTTCAGCGAGTGAAACACGCCGCCCAGCGACGACGCACCAAAACCGACATTGCTGACCTTCATGCCGGTTTTTCCAATTTCTTTGTAAATCATAATTTATTTAGTTTTAGTATAAGTTTTCAATCAAAAATCAAGTGCACAAATATAATGCTTATTTTTTAATTAAAGTATCAGATACAAATAAAAAACTGAAAAAAATGGAGTTGGGTAGGAATAAAAACAATTCAGCCCGCAAGATTCGCTGGAATGATGCGGGCTGAGGAGGTGTGGGATTTTGGGAGACGTGGCAGGGCCGGAGACGTGGCAAGGCCGCGTCTCTACAATTTTTTTTTATTTTACAACGCCTTTCTCCAAATATTCTGCTAAGTTGGTGCGCATTACGGAAGCCACGTGGTCGGCGGCGACCTTTTCCATATCGTGCTTTACCATGATGGCTACCAACTCCTCAAATGAGGTTGTCTGCGGATTCCAGCCGAGTTTTTCCTTGGCCTTGGTTGGGTCGCCCCAAAGGTTAACAACG
>JAZQPB010000093.1:0-11314 GCA_045628165.1 Bacteroidales bacterium
CCGTCAAACATTTCTGCCTTTCGGATGTTGGATGTAGAAACCTTTTTCCCGAGGAGGAATTTGTCGATAAATGCCTCTACCTCAGGGTATTGTTCTTTGTGGAGTTGACAGTGTGGATGTCCGCCCTTGATGGAATAGCCCACCTTGTCGGCGAGGCCGAATTTTTCCCAGACTTTTATTGCCGAATTCATTGACACGTATGCCGATTCGTCGGCGAGCCATTCGTAGTCGGTGTTGCCGAGCATTAGGAACGCGCGCGGACAAATCATCGACGCAAGTTCGTTGTGGTCGTAGGGGAGGGCCGATACGTTGTCGCCGTGGTATTTCGCCTTCAGGCTCTCCATAAACCAGTGATAGTCAGTCTTGTCGAGATTCTCAACATTATCCAGCGTGTGGGAATATTTCCACGAGGCCACGCCACCGCCACCGGGTTCCTGTGAGATTACAAGGCAGACCCTCTCGTCGAACGCACCGCAAAACAATGCCATTTTTCCGGCGTAGGAACAGCCCGTGACTCCAATGTGCTTGGTGTCGATTTTTGTGACCTTGGGTCCGAGGATTTCCAGACCGTCTATCAGCCTCCTGAAACCCCAGGCCCACTCGCTGTAGGCGCCGTTGTTGATGAGTTCTGGATATAGTTTCACGAATCCGTAATTTGTTCTTACAGTGTCGCCCCTGAACTGCGAGTATCCGTTCACCTGCCTCTCGTGATAATCCATTGTGGCTATCGGCCGGCTCTCGAAGATCTCGGCGGGTAGCGAGTTGTGACTACTGCCAATCATCAGTGGATAAGGCGCTTTGCCGGTTTTGGGGTATGTTATTTTCGACGACAATGTTATTGAGTTCTGTCCCACGGTAACTGTCACTAAGAGAGTGTCGCCCTTCATCTCGGCCTTTATCTGTTCACGCCTAACTTCGGGAATTTTTCCGATTTCGATGTCCTGAATCATCTGCGAGATCTCGCCCTTG
Source organism: Bacteroidales bacterium (assembly GCA_045628165.1). Lineage (GTDB taxonomy): Bacteria > Bacteroidota > Bacteroidia > Bacteroidales > UBA3824 > UBA3824. Next base: position 970 of record JAZQPB010000093.1, read on the forward strand.
CGGACCTTCCATTCCTTCAGGGTTTTCACTTCCTGGCCGTTGTTCATTGTAAGCGGATCAGGAAGAAAGTTCTGTGCGTTGGCCTCTGATGCTATTGCTAAAACAAGCGCAAGCGCTTTTATGGATTTTGTAAGTTTCATAATTGATGTTGTTTTATTGTATAGACTTCGATTTCCGAAATATGTTTAATTTTACCGTCAGTTCTATGAATTACGGACTTCTGCGAAGTCCTGTTTTTTAGGAAGTCGCTTCGCTCAAAATCTTCCAAAAATCTACAAAAAATCTTTCCCGTATGTGCCTGAAATCTTAGGCAAAAATTATTCAAAAATCTCTTTGTCCCTAACGGGACGTGTTTCTGCACAGTCGGCAGTGGTCCCGTAGGGACCGAAAAATTTTTGAATAATTTTCGCCCGGGATTTCGGGCAAAACCTTAAAATTATTTTAAAAAGATTTTTGATTAATTTTGAGCGAAGCGACGTTTTTCGCTTTTCGTAGAACTCACATTATCCATTGTCTTCCGCCATTACTTCTTCCCAACTGATGCCCAGCACTTTCATCTCGGCGATGAATTTCGGAAGGGTGGTTTCCATGAAGGCTTTGCGGCGGACGGTTTTTATGCTCTCCACGGCAGTATCAGACACAAAGAATCCAAGGCCGCGCTTATTGTAGATTATCTCGTTTTGCTGTAGATAATCCAGCGAGCGGATTACTGTGTTGATGTTTACCTCAAGCTGCGCGCTCAACTCCCTGAGCGCCGGTATGCGCTCGTTGGCCTTGTATTCGCCCGAGAGTATGCGCGTGCAGACGAGGTCCACTATCTGTAGGTATATTGGTTTGTCGTTGTTGAATGTCATTGCTGTTTCCAGTTCGTAAGTGTTACGTTCTGTCTCTTGTATATTGCGTATCCTCCTATTATAGAGGCTATTATGCTTATTATGACCAGTTGGTAGAAACTTTCGCCTATGTGCTCTTGCAGTGCATTGAGCGGTCTTATCAATATTCCTGTGCAACCGGAAATTGAAAAACCGAATTTCTTGAATACAACGCCTATTATCCAGAATATTGCCGATATCAGGATGAATACCGAGATGTCTTTTTCGAAGCCGTGTTTCATCAATAATAGTGCCGTTAGTGGCAATATCCAGAACACCAAAAGGCGGCTTACATATTTCTCCAGCGTAGATGCCGGAATCATCATATCCGCAATGCTCTTCTTTTTGGCGTAGTTGGGCCAGAACGCGGCTATCGGCATAAATAACGTTAGCATAATTGCAACAAAAACAGGCACTTCGCGCATGCTGTCTATTGTTTTTCCCAATATCATGCTCAGCCAGAATATTCCGAGGATTATCGCCAATACAAGCCTTGTTTCTTTTACAACGTGTTTCTGATAATTCCAGTATCTGTTTATGTCGAAAATATCGTTTCTGCCACGTGCTGTGTGGCCTATGGTCAGTGGGTTTATTTTTGTGCCGCCGACGGCAATATTGTCGTTGTTGTCCTCTATGTCAACAGTTTTCCGGCAGAAGGCTTTGTATGCCCTCCATATCAGTAGCATTCCGATAATGCCTGTTATTATGCTGACTATCAGGAGGTAATTCTCGACGGCTGATATGCTCATAAATTTGTAGAACACCTTGTCGATGGTGGTTGCGCATATTATCAATGGCAATGCCGCCAGCAAAACTCCAAATGTGTTGCCGATGTGTCTGTTTCGGAATCCAAACGATCCGTAAATCATAAAACCCAACAAGCCTATTATCATCATCAGGTCGCCGAAGTGGCTGGAACTGATGCCAACCTGTATCCAGTCGTTGGGATATTGGTTGAGCACCACGTCGCTGAATCTTCCGTGATATGAGATAGTTACCGAGTCGTTTCGGTAAGTGTAACTTGCGCTTGTGAAGAGGTTTGTGCACTCGATATCCTCGGGATGGAATCTCTCAAAGTTCTCCGCTGTCTTCTCAACGCCTATCTGAGTTGCGAACAATGTGCCTACCTCTGACCTTGAGGCGGCGTGGAGTCCTAATATCACCATTACAGGAATTACTGCCAATACCAAAATCTTCGAGATGAATTTCTCGAGGTTGCTGGCCGGCACCATCATTAGCGTTATTGCGGAGCCCTTGCTGTTGAATATTGCCGTTAGCTGACCAACCATCATAATCGCAAATACCGACGTTCCGGCTGAGACGCCTATAATAAAGTTAGGGTCGGCAAACGGCGAAAAGTTGTTGATGAGTACCAGCGCAATCCCCAGCACAGCAAAGCCCACGCATAATAGCAATAAATACCTGTATTGCAAAAGGTCTCTCTTTATAGTAATCCAAAGTCGTTTCCAGTTCATAGTTTTTCGTGTTTATCCGAAGGCTAGCAAGCTTCGTGTTTTCCCGAAGGCTCGCAAGCTTCGCCAACGGTTATTTATATGACGCCTCTCCGAGGCTGTTCTTTACTCTTTAAACTTTAAGCTTTAAACTTTACTCTTTACTCTTTACTCTTTCCACTTTAAACTATCCGTTACCACTGCCGTGAAGAGGGCCTCGATGTCGATGTTGGTTTCTTCGTTGTCGGATGTTACCTCCGAGATCTCTCCATTGTGGAATGCGAGTTTCTGAGTGATTTCTGATGTGCTGTGGTTGAAGACGATTTCCTTTTTGTGGAGCACCATTATCTGGTCGATGAGGTTCTCTACGTCGCGCACCTGATGGGTTGAGATTATTATGGTCTTGTTGTCGGTCATGCACGATGCTATCACTTTTCGGAACTGACTCTTGGATGGGATGTCGAGGCCGTTGGTTGGCTCGTCCATAAGTAGGAGAGAGGTGTTGGCGGCCAGGGCAAAGCATACGTAAACTTTCTTCTTGGTTCCCATCGATAATTTCCTGAGGTTGAGGTTTGTGTCGAGTTCGAAACCCTTGAGGCATTTTTCCAGAATCTCCATGCTGAAGTTTGGATAATATCCTGCGTTGGCATTTACGAACGCCATCAGACTGCATTGTGGCAGATCGAACTCCTCGGGCACAAGAAACATGTCCTCCAATGCCGATGGAAGTCTGTCTTTCATGTCCTTGTCGTTGAATGTAACGTTTCCCTTGTCGGCCCTCAAAAGTCCGCTCAAAAGATAGAGAAGTGTTGACTTTCCCTCGCCGTTTTTGCCGAGAAGTCCGTAAATCTTACCGGGCAAAAAACTGACACTCAGGTCGTTGAAAACCTCATGTTTCCTGTATCCGAATTTCAAATTTGTTGTTTGTATCATAATTTTTCTGTTTTTTTATTTGGCTTCTCTCACTGGTCACTATATCCCGGGCGCTATATCCCGGGCACTATATCCCGGGTACTATATCCCGGGTACGCCAGACCCTTGGTCTTCGGCGTACCCGGTTAGTCAAGATAGCGTCTTCCAGACGCCACTCAGCAGAAAAGCTCTTAATTCTTAATTATTAATTATTTCTTCACAGCCTTAATTTTGAATCCTTGAGCTTTCAGCAGATTCAGGACAGATTTCTCGCCAACGAGGTGACCCATGCCGACTACGAAGAGTGTTGATTTGTCGGCCATGATTGTCGGTATTTGCTTGCTCCAGTTCTTGTTTCTTGTGTCGAATACAAGGGCCTCGGCGTCCTTTGAATTTTTCAGGCTCACTGCAAAATAATCTTCCAATTTCTTAATATCCATGCTTTTGTAGGCGTCCACCAACTTGTAAACCTCGTTTTTTGCTGAGTCTATTTTGCAAGTGCTTCCTATGATGTTGTCGATCTGCTCCTTCATGGAGAATTGGCTTTCTGTTGCCTTCAGCAATATCTCCATCTGGAATTTTGTGGTCTCGAGTCCGATGCAAGGTTTGCCTTTTTCGCGGGCCTCGTTTTGGAAATAGAGGTCCATCAGCTGTGCCTGCTGAGCCTGCTGACCTGCGTTGCCTGGTTTCATGGCCTTCATTTGCTCTCTGAGTGCTGTTATCGTGATTGTGAAAAACAGCGGGCGGAGTTTCATGAGGTTTGCAAACTGAGGCTGAGTGATGTCGATTCCTAAGTTGTCGTTCACCGACTTGCAGAGATTGTTGTACTGCTCTTCGGTCATCGCGTCGCGGAGTGTGCTGTCGCCGGGCAGCATCATCAGTTGCTGAATGTATGCCAGTGTGTCGGGGTTCATCATGTCGCGGGTATCAACCTCGCCGCAAACCTGGCTTACCTTGTCGAGTACCTTGTGGGCGCCGGGGATTGAGTCCACAAACGAGGATGTTACCACGTGGCAAGTTCCCAGGATGTACGATTCTTCCTTGATTCCCTTGCCCGAAATCTTGTAGAGTACCTGTGCGTTAGCTGCGCCGAAAACCATCAGCGCGATGATGAGTGTCAGAATTTTTCTCATGGTCATAATTTTTTTAGTGTTTGGTAAAAAAGTGTTAGTTGTTTATTTCTATCCAACCCGTGCTTGTTATAGTGTTATAGTTTGATAGAACACTGCAAATGTATAAAGGGTATATATATCCACCAAATCTTTTTGATAGATTTTTCTAAATTAGTTTATAAGTGACAGTTAATTAATAAAATAGAAATTCTAAAATTCCACCTTATCCACAATCTCGAAATCCGGATTGCCTGTTATATCCTTCATCTCGATTCCGAGTTTGCCGACTGACAGCAACACTTTGTCGGGATTTTCCTTCATGCTGAAAATCAGTATTGAATCCTCTGAGATCAGTTGCTGAAAGTTTTCCGAGACGCTGTTGTTTTTTCTTTTTATTCTGTAATATTGCTCCGAGTCAAATATCTTGCAGTATATGAATTCCTTGGTTACAATGCCGACTTCCTCGCAATACAGTTTGTGCATCCACTCCTTTGGGTTGGTCTCCTCCAAGTAGGTCAGTTTGCTCAAGGTTTTGAGTGTGCCTTTTATTGAATCATCTATTATCAGATACGTAACTCCCTTGTTGATAGGCAGATTCAGCCATTCGGGCATACCTTGCGATCCGTCGGAGTTTCTTGCAAGTTCCATAACCAGGCACTCTTCCGTAACGATGTAGAGAAATATCGCGTACCTTGCCTTGTAGTTGCTGAAAGTCAGGTTGTTGTTGGGCTCTGCTATTATGAAATATTTTGCGTTGTCGTCGCCCACTTGGAAAAATGCTATATATCTTGTAACTTTTACCTGACTTGTATGCAGATATTTGTTGAGATATTCCTTGAGCTTTTCGCTTTCCTCAATCTCGTTTTTGCAGTATTCGGTAAGTTCGGCAAAATAGTCGCTTTTGTTGTTCAGAATATTGTAAGTGTCTGATGTATTGGTAAGTATGCTGTTTGTTAGTAGCATAAGCTCGTCCTTCAGGTCAAAAACTATTGGGTTTAGTTTTTCCTGAATTTCCATTATCAGAGGTCTTATAAGTACGTCGTCTTTTACTTTTTTTATCTCTCTCAGTTTCTTGATTATTTTTATAATTGTCTTGTAGTCAGCAATTTCCTTATCCATCTCCCTTATGTAATCTATCACAGTGGGGTTTTCTTGGTCAGGGTCTAATGCCACCTCGTATTTTTCCAGATAATATTGCCAGCTGTCGGCCTTCTCCATCCTGTACAATATGTTCGCGTTTTCGGGATCGGCCAAAGTCAGTTCTTCTGGTATCGGGTTGGTAATGTGGGAGTTAAGCCAATCTGTGTATTTCCCGGGATGCACTATTATTTTGTAAAACCATCTCACCACATGTATCGACACACTTATTATATTAAGCCTGTTCATGCAATACAGGCAGTCGTCCTTGTCGAATTCGTCAGGCAGTTCCTGAGAGAGGTTTTTCCAAGCGTCGAGAGGGGCAAAACCGCCCACGTTCAAGTTCGATTCGGGTAGTTTTCCCAAAATGTATTTCTCGAAAAACTGATACGCGTATTCATTGTCGGCCTTTATGTCCTTGGGCTCTGAGTTCTTGTTGAGCGGAATTGCGCCTATCGTTATCAGCACCATAATTACAGTCCTCTGAAGCCTACGATATTCGTAGTCCTGACATTCGTCGTCGTTTCCGTTGCCGGTCTTCAGAGCCTGTGCAATATCCTGCATTGTATTGTATTTCAGTCTGTTGTCAGCTGATGGCAATTCTTTCGGATACATTACGCTGTCCAGGATTTCCATTGCGGTCTTCTCGTTTACCTTGTGGCCTTTTTCAAGCTGAATCTTTGGCAAAAGGTTGGGATTGTCCTTTTTTACCTCTTTTATGATATTTTCCACAAGTTCGTAATCATCCAATAAGTCCCTGAGATTCACCTCCATTCCCATTTCCTGCGAGAATTTTGTGACCTTGTGGCAGAGTATCGAGAATTTCGCGTCGCAGTTTTCGGCCTTGTCGAGGTCCTTAGCTCCGATTATGTCGGTCAGCTGACTCTCCTTGTTGAATAGCAGGCCGAGTCTTTTTATGGCCTGTAGATATTGTTTCGATGTGGTCATTTCTTGGAATATTGGTGGATTTTTCTACGGTGTTTTTCCTATTTTTTATTTCAGCTAATGAGCCGAGAAACTATTGTTGCTCAGTTAGTTGCAAAGTCCGAATTTAGTCGTGAAAACAGAAAAACGGAGTCTAAGAAACCTCCAAAATCTTATTCACGAACTAATAAAAACTTTACGCAACATGAGAAACAACAGATTCAATCCTTATGGTGGCGGCGACAACGACGGCTCAATCGGTGGCGCCGGTGGAGTGGTAATCACAGCCCACTAAAAACTGTCCATATTACAAAGGTAATAAAAATCTGCAAATAATCGCAAATGAGTTTTTGCAGATTTTTTGCTGATTTCGAGCGCAGCTATGTTTACGATGCCGAGCACGCCAGCCAATGTCACAAGTGCCATTGGCTTCGGCGTACCCGGTTACTCATAGTAGTGCCTTCCAGGCACCAAGATTGCTCATCGTTACCTCGCACCGAAGGTGCAAAAAGATTTTTGACCGATTTTCGCCCAAGATTTCGGGCATATTGCGAAAAGATTTTTTGCTGATTTTTGATAAATTTTGAGCGCAGCGACGTCTTTTTTATTATCTTTGTACGTCAATAAAATATTAGCACAATGGACAAACAATTAGTAAACAATACAATCCACGAGATGGGCCTCGACGATTTCTCAACCGTCACCATTCGTGATATCGCAAAACTCTCAAAAGTTTTGGAGCAGAAAACCGGTGAGCCATTCGTTCACTTGGAAATGGGAGTTCCCGGACTCCGCCCTTCCGAAATCGGCATAAACGCTGAGATAGAGGCACTTAAAAACTATTGCGCCCAGAGTTATCCGCCCAACGACGGTATTCCACAGGTAAAGGAAGCCTCGTCGAGATTCGTGAAAGCCTTCATCGACCTCGATATCGACCCTCTCTGCTGTATGCCTACCACGGGATCAATGCAGGGAACATTCGCGGTTTTCACCACATTGAAACTCGCTCGTCCTGAGAAAGATACAATCCTTTTCATCCAGCCCGGCTTCCCCGTTCAGACCACACAGTGCGATGTTATCGGACTCAAGCACACAGGTATCGACATTTTCGACAAGCGTGGCGACAAACTCATTGAGTCACTGGAAGATATCCTGAAGGCCGGCAACATAAACGCTATCGTTTACTCCAACCCAAACAATCCAAGTTGGGTATGCTTCACCGACAGCGAGTTGAAGGGAATCGGCGCACTCGCCACAAAATACGATGTAATTATACTTGAGGACCTTGCGTATTTCGCAATGGATTTCCGTCAGGACCTCTCGCACCCATTCCAGGCGCCATATCAGGTTTCTGTCGGCAAGTACACCGATAATTACATTCTCTCGATTTCAGGATCCAAGGCCTTCTCTTACGCAGGTCAGCGTATAGGAGTCTCCTGTATCAGCAACAACCTCTATCACAGGAAGTTCGATTCCATAGCCAAGAACTTTGGAGTAGGGGAGTTTGGCGCTTTCATGGCCAATAGAATATTGTACACATTATCCAGCGGCGTTACACATTCGGCCCAGTTCGCTATGGCTGCAATGATGAATGCGGCTTCCGACGGTCAGTACAACTTCCTCGCCGACGTGGCTGAATACGGCCGCCGCGCCAAGTTCATGAAGGACGTTCTCCTCGCCAACAAGTTCTACCTCGTTTACGACAACGACCAGGGCGAGCCTCTTGCCGACGGTTTCTATTTCACCTGTCAGTATCCCGGAATGACCGCCGTAGAACTCACCAAGGAACTCATGTTCTACGGAATATCAGTATTCCCTCTCAACACCATGGGCTCTGAGCAGCAGGGAGTTCGCGTATGCACCTCCTTCTTCCACGACAGCCTCCGCGACCTCTTCAAGGCCCGCGTTGAGCAGTTCGCAAAGGAGCACTAATAGAACACTGATGACGCAGATTATTAATAGAAAAGGACCGATAGGGCAATCATCCCTGTCGGTCCTTTATATTTTTTTCGCCTCTGATGCTATATTATTTAAAGCACTTCCAATCAGGAATCAGTCTTTCCACTTTAAGCTTTAAACTTTCCACTTTACTCTTTCCTCTCTTCCACCACAAATCCCTTTGTCTTCACGCTCTGGAACTTTCCATTTCTATCTGCATAGATAAAGAAAGCCTCTGTATCAGGCAGAGAGTCAATCAGTTTGCGGCCCTTCTCAAGACCTAAAACCATAACAGCCGTAGCCAGACCGTCGCCGTCGATAGCCTTATCGCTCAGAATAGAAACCGAGAGCAGACTGTCGTCCTTGGGGTATCCTGTTTTTGGATTCAGTTCGTGACTGTATTTAACGCCGTCCACTTCTAAGAAATTCCTGTAATCACCTGACGTGCAGAGCGATTTGCCCGAAACAGGCACAATAGTATTAATCTCCCTGTTCTCGGGAGTCGATCCGTCGATAGGGGAGTCGATACCGATTCTCCAGGGCTTTCCGCTGGCATTCACGCCCTCGGCCCTGGTCTCGCCGCCTATCTCTACAAGGTAATTCTTGTAGCCGAGATTCCTCAGGTAGTCGCATACAAGGTCCACGCTGTAGCCCTGCGCGTTGGCGTTGAAATTCATCGTTACTCTTGGGTCTTTCTTAACTATCTTGTTCCCAACGATTTCCACTTTGTCCATTCCCACGAATTCCAGGATTGAATCAAGTTCTTGCTGGTCAGGTTTCCTGAGTTCCTTGTGCTTGGCAAATCCCCACGCGTTCACCAGCGGACGGCAAGTAGGGTCAAAAGCCCCGTCGGTTATTTCCCAAAGCCATTTCGATTCCTCTATCACCACCTTTATAATACTGTCGATCTCCACGTCCTCGTTGTTGTTGATTTTCGTGAGAAGCGACTGCTTGTTGTAGGCCGAGATCGAGAAATCGAAATCATTGAGTATCGAGTCGAATTTCTGCTGAAGAAACTCACCTTTCATGGCCTCGTAAGTTATGTGCCAAGTGGTTCCCTGCGCAAAACCCTCACACATAATGTATTGTGGCTGAGAGTTCTGGTTGCCGCAAGCGCACAGAAACGCCATAGTACCAGCCATTGCGCTGGCTATAATATGTTTTTTCATCATGATATCAATTACAACTTCATGGCGGACTCTATGTTGGCAAATTCCTGACTGCTGAAAAACTGCTCAGGCAGCAGAACATAAGTGAAGGCGTTGTCCTCGCCTGTTATCACTCCTTTTATATAAGCAGCTCCGCTTGTGGATTTCTCGATATCCTCCACCATCTTAATCTCGGAATTTTGCAATTCCTTTACTACCAGTACCTTATCCACAAGTGACCCGAACCTTTTTGTTCCGTTGTTGGTCTTTATCTCGAAAACCACAGTATATTTATTAGGCTTGTCGGCGTTCTCCACCACTGGAATATGCAGGCGTTTCACGGTGTCGATTACAGGAATTATGCTTTCTCTAAACTTCTTGATACCCACCATATATTCAGGAGCTCCTGGCAATGGCGTAATATCATCAGATTCAGATACTTCCAGTACATTAGTAACGCTTACTGCGCACATTCTTCCGCCCACGCGGAATATCATATAGGATTCTTTCTGTTGACTCATATTATATATGTATATTAATTTTGAAACGAAATTACAAATTATTTCTTGAAAAGCACGCAAAAAACATACTATTTTTTTTACTATTGCACCAATATTAATAAAAGCCATCATACATTTCATCATACTATCTTGGTCTGACAGACAAGTTGGTCCTACATCATCAAGAAAAGTCAGTCGCAAATACCTTATCCTCAGCCCCAAGAAAAATATTTAAAAAAAACATTCAAAAAGATTTTGCAAACCCGAAAATCCGCCCTACCTTTGCACTCGCAAAACAGAAACAAGCACATTGAAAAAGCGAACAAAGATAAGCAAAAGTTCCCGTTGTTG
>JAZQPB010000094.1:0-8582 GCA_045628165.1 Bacteroidales bacterium
TAAGTTGTTGGTGCAGTCTTCCTCTCGCATCTTCCTGAAATGAGGAAGTTGGATTTTCCAAAACTGCGCCACATCATTTGTAATCTTTCCTGTTTCGGTGTTGCAACAGGCATTGTGACTGATAGCCATTTGCTCGTTGTCGTCGATGAAATTCATAAAGAATACTCCGAAAACATTGTGCAAGTCATATTGCCACGGAATGTATTCCTCATTGTTTGCCTTGGCCTTTTTCCTGCGCTCACGCTCCTCTTCCTTGTCACCCTGAGAGGCCACAGCCCTTGCAAGATAAAACGCGATACGATTGTCAAAATTGTAATGCTCCTTGTTCTGCATCTCAATAATGAAAATCTGACCGTCGTTGGTCTTGCATTTAAGGTCGTAAACTACTCCACGCTCAGTTTTAAGAGCGCCGTGGTCCTCCTGCATCAAATACTCTATCTCAACGATATCGGATTTGATACCTCTGCTGTGTATCAAGTCGTTGAGCAAATCCTGCATAACGTCAGGTTCTCCAAAAATCTTCTTGAAGCCGAAATCCGTTATGGGATTCAGATATATTTCATCGCTAATATCCATTTAATTTTGTTTTCCGCAAAACTACAAAACATTCTCCTAAAAAAGAAAAAAATCGTAAATTATTAATTATTCTTGTTAATCAAGTTGACGACAACCTTAACCATAGTATCCATTTCTTCGGGTCTTGACTCTGCAATCATCAAGGTAAGGGCTACAAGGGTATTGTCACCAATACGCTTTGAGCCATCCTCCCGATAAAGAATGCCATTCTTTTCAAGGAACCAAAGGAACAATGTGGCTCCAATGCGCTTGTTTCCGTCAGAGAAAGAATGGTTCTTTACTACCAAATAAAGCAACATAGAAGCCTTCTCCTCCAAACTTGGATAAAGTTCCTCGCCACCAAAAGTCTGATAAATCTGACCGATACTGCTATGGAATGATCCATCTTTCTCATGGCCAAACAAAGGACTTCCACCAAACTTTTCGTGCAAACTATGTATCATCTCCATAGCGTTTTCGTATGTAGCGTGAAAACGCTCCTCCTTGCGTATATTATCGATTACAAGTTGTTCATAATCATAACGATCGAGAGTGTCGAGAGCATATACATAATCCTGAACCATATTAAAGAGGTCACGGGTTTCGTCATTAGACTCAATCTGCTGAGTATCAATTGTACGCGACATAATACGTACTACATTTTTCAACTCCTCATAACGCTCCAATTTAATACGGTCGTTAATGGCATAACCTTTCACAAGGTAATCTTTAAGAACCTTGGTAGCCCAACGACGAAATGCTGTGGCACGTTTACTATTTACTCTATAACCTACCGAGATTATAACATCAAGATTGTAGAAAGGTATATCTCTGACAACCTCGCGGGTTCCCTCAAATCGAACCTGTGCATTTTTTGCACAGGTTGAACTTTCATCAAGTTCTTCTGATTTGTATACATTCCTAATGTGACGTACAATAACAGTTCTATCTACGTCAAAAAGTACGGCCATCTGCGCCTGAGTAAGCCACACAGTCTCCTGATCCAACTTAACATCAAGTTGAATGGAACCGTCGGGGGCGGTGTAGAATAATATCGGAGAATTATTTGTCTGCTCCATAATTAAAAAAATTGGGGATTAAAAATGCAAATATAATAATTTTTTGGAAAATAAAAAAGCATTCAAAATTTCCCAAAACAAAAAAAAGCCACCCATCGGGTGGCTTAATATCATTGCATCAGAGGTAAAAAAATCCCTAAAACGCATACTGCAACATCACCACTGCCGAATGTGTGGCGAGACCGAGGTTGTCGTTATCTCTGTCGAGTTGGGTGTCGTGGTTGTTGCGGGCGGTGTATTGGTACATTGCCGAGAGTTTCAGGTTGCAACCGATGAAATAGTTGAGGCCGAGGGCGGGCATATTCAGGTAGCCGTTGGCGTCCATTCCGTTGCGGTTGTAGATATCGTAGCGGGCTGATATTTGCAGTTTGTCGGTGGCGAAATAGCCCACCTGAGCGTATCCGCCCATATATGAGTAAGTATCAGTAATCTTCTCTCGCTCAGTGAATCCCACGTGCATATAATACCATTCGGCGCCAATGTAGAGACGGTTGTGAAGCCAGGCGAATTCCAGACCGAGGCGGTAATCGTTGGTGCTCTCGTTCTCGCTCTCCACGTTCATAGAGGTGCTTGCGGCCAGCAACAGACGGTCGGTGTCGAGAAGTTTTGGACTTCCCTGAGACTGCGGCATCAGGCCCAACGGCATATAGGACAGACGGCCTGCGTAGAGAAGGCTTGGAATGTGCCAGTCGTCGCTCGCGGTCTTGGTGGCTGAGTTGCTCGTGGAACCCGTGCCGTTGAAAATGCCGACCTCGTATCCGAATTTTCCGAAAAGACCGTGCATCTCGGCGCCGAGGTCGAAACCGGTAGCAATCTTGGGCGTAACGGCGTTGAGCGAGTAAGGCAGAATCACCGAAGCCGTAAGGCTTGTGGGAACCTGTGGCATCAGAGACTCGCCCAAAGTGGTGAGATAGGCGTGCGAGAACGGAGTCTTGAATTTTCCAACCCTGAATGCAACTCCCTTGTTGACAGCCACATCGAACCAAGCCTGTTGAAGGATCTCGGCACCCGAGGCGGCGGCGTTGATACTGAGGTTATAGGAGACCTTCTTGAAGGCCTTGCCGTTGAAACCAAGAACGGCGTAAGGGATTGCGAAACCGGAATTTGCGATATTGTCCTGATTATAAGCCTTGTCGAGACCCTCGTCGTCGTACCAGTTGAATTTAGCGGAAGTCTGCACGAGCATATATGGACGGAAAACAAAGTCGCCGTCCTTGCTCTGAATCGCGAAGCCCTCGCGCCCAGCCAACGACACCACGCCATTATCGTAGTCGTCGGTCTGCGAATATCCATTAATTGCAAATAAAAATGCAACAGCCGAAAATAAAAATTTCTTCATTTGATTATACATAAATTTGGACGTGACAGAACACGGATTACGCGGATTGGGCGGATTTACGCTGTTTTTTATAAATTAAATCTGTGAAAATCCGCCAGATCTGTGTCATCTGCGTTCCATTAAAATTGACGGAACACGGAATATGCGGATTGGACAGATTTACGCTGTTTTTTATAAATTAAATCTGTGAAAATCAGCCCGATCTGTGTCATCTGTGTTCCATTAAAAACATATTACAGCGACTGCAAGAAGGCCACAAGAGCCTCACGGTCGCTTTTTTGGAGATTAGCGAATTTGTTTTTGGACGCCTCGGCCTCGCCTCCGTGCCACATTATGGCCTCCACGAAATTGCGGGCGCGGCCGTCGTGGAGGAAACAGGTATGGCCGTTCACCTTTTCTTGAAGACCTATGCCCCAGAGAGGCGTGGTGCGCCATTCGTTGCCACGTGCCAGTCCTGAAACGTAATTGTCGTTGAGGCCCGCTCCCATTATCTCGCTTCCCATATCGTGAAGTAGGAAATCGGAATATGGATGAATGGTCTGTCCTCCTGTCCAGGGCAGTCGGGTGCCGTTAAGACACACTGAGCCAGTAGGTTTGGTGTGAAGAGTGGTTACGTGGCAGAGGTGACAGCCGGAGTTGTAGAACATCTGCTCGCCGTGCTGAACGGTAGGATCGTTCACGTTTCTCCGGGCCGGAACTCCAAGACTCTGCATATAGAGGTCCACACATTCCATATCCTCGGTGCTTACCTCCAACTGTTTGTAACTAAGGCCCATAACGCTTCCCTGTTCCTGCTGTTTCTGCCCCTCGCAAATCTCCTCGGGGAAACGTGAGTTGGTAACTCCCATATCGGACGAGAAACCGAGTTCCACGGTGAGGTCGGCGTGCTGAGCCTTGTTGCCACCGAGTCCGAGTTGTTTTTTTCCACGCTCCACAATGTAGTTTGCCTTGCCCGAAATTCCCCATTCGGGATAGTTGGAGCGGACGGCAAGAGCCTCAATCTCAGCCGGATCTATGGCCATTATCTGACCCATTCCCACGTGTCGGAGAGGGATACGGACGGTGCAGAAAAGGTCGCTCGCAGGTATCGAGTCGGCGTACCAGTTGGTGATTGTGTATTTTGGGAGAGCCAACTCATATTCCTCGCCGTCAGGAAAACTAAACTTCTGATAATCAATATCTATCTTCACCTTTCCTTCGGCATCAACTCCATAAATAGCCTGATCGTGAACCACACGTCCATAATCGGAGAAGAACGCGCCGTTTTTGCGTGTAATGTATATCAGCATCGACGAGAAACCATACTGACCCGATCCGCCCTCGCTCCAGATTGCGGGTTTGGTGCGTCCGGCGTTTCGGTGACAACTACCGCAGGAATATCCGGCATATACGGGACCAAGGCCTCCGCCGTAGCCATTTCCTGAGGTTCGGGCATCGTCGTAAAGCCTGTCGCCACGCTTGAAACGAGAGAGATAAGTACCTGACACCCAGTCCGCTTCCTGATCGTAAGCCTTGGAGGAGTTCATAAACACGGTAGAGGTTCCCGCGGACAAAGCATATCCGCTTGGAACCTCAACGCCCGTGATATCAAGCCCCTCGTCGTCGCACGAAGAAAGAATCAGAATGGCTGATATTAGGATAAAAAAATTCTTCATAGATTGTTGATTGAAATGGAACACGGATAACGCGGATCGGGCGGATTTTCGCTGTTTTTATAAAAAAAATCTGTGTAAATCCGCTCCATCTGCGTCATCTGTGTTCCATAAAAAATTAATATTCACGAGCCTTTCCGTCCTTGAAAATCAGGTACTCCAAGGTGTGGAAACCACGGACCGACTGAGCGGCCTCTATGGCCTCGCTCTCCTCGTCGTAGTCGCCGTTCCAGTTGAGGGCGTCGAACGAGCCTTTCTCTATCAGGTTCTTGATATTCTCCTGATCGAGTGGCCAGGAATCCATATTGGGATCGAGACCGAGGTCGCCAACAGGTCCGAAGAGGAATGACTCGGAAGTCTCCCAAGGAGCACGTGCTTCAAGCCAGGCGTTTCCAGCGGTGGCGAAATTCTTTGTGCTTGGCTCAGACTCAACTGCCTTTACAGCGGAGAGCAAAGCATCAGCCCTATCAACCAACGATTTATAGGTAGGCAACACAACCACATCAACGTAGTTTTCGGCAATGGCCTTATATGTGGCCTCGTCCTCGTTTTCCTCCAACCACTTGTTGAGGTTCTTGGAGCCGTCCATCAGGAGATCGTTGAGAGCGGCGCAGGCCTCCATTGCCTGCTCGGCCTCCTTGCTGTCGATATTGTTGCGGAAAGGCTGAGGAATGTTCTGAATAGCCTTGTAGGCGTTGTCGATAGCGGAATTGAGTTCATTGTAGAAAGCCTCATCCTTGGATTTCAGGTAGTTGGCGATAGACTTATCGGAAACCTTGCCGTCGAGCGAACCGTAGAAAGAGTTTCTGATAGAGAGAATGTTGTTGGAATAGTCGTCGCGCGAGTGCCAAGAATACCACGACTCCACGGCGTAGAGAGCCTCGGTGGTTTTTCCGGCCTTGTAGAGGTCGTAAGGCTCACCGATTTTTGCGGTGCCCACCTCGTTGGCGATATCGGCGCAACCCTGAGCAATCTCTTGGAGACAGTCGAGAGCCGATTTGTAGTCGCCCTTCTGAGACTTGAAAGTTACTGAGTATGCCTCGCCACCGTTGTAGGATTTTGTCCAGGCATCGTAGAGAGTGGAAGCGTCAGACTTCAAAAGAGTGGCCACACGTGTGGCGTATGCAGTCCAGTTCTTCACGTTGCTTGCGGTAACATCATCGTATGTTACGGTGATTTCCTCGTTCCTGTTGTTGTCATCGTCCTTATCGCAAGAAACCAACGACACACCCATCGCCAAAGCGATTGCAAAAAATACTTGTTTTTTCATTTTTATATGATTTTTTAAATTAATACTAACGTGAGTTCAATAAAAATATCAGGACGCAGATTTTTTTTGATTAAACAGATTTACGCTGTTTTTTGATATTAAAGGATTTAACCTAACGGTTCGCAGATTTCTCAACTACGAAATCTGCGTGCCCGAAGGGCATTATCCATTCTTTAATCTATAAATTAAATCTGTGAAAATCTGCATCATCTGTGTCATCTGCGTTCTAAAAAAATCATTTCTTTACAAACCAGCCTATATATGCCAAACCGAAGGCGAATTCGTTTTCGCTGTTGTATTTGCCACCACCGATTTTGCGGGAGGTGTAGTCGAATTTGGCAACAAGGTTTGGAAGTATGTAGTAGTTGATACCGCCAACCAGCATCGAAACCTTCAATCTTGGATCCATCACTTGGTCAGACTCACCCTTTTCCTGAGGGTTGTAATACTCGTAGCGGACAAAGGGAACAAGGTTCGGGAATTTCCCGCCTTGGAAAAACGGCTTCACATTCAGTCCTGCCTCGCATCCGTAACTCACTGCCTTGCTTGCAATTGGAGTAAGCCTTGAATACGGCGACTTGTTGGAAAGTTTTATATTTTTCTTGCTGATATCGCTTGAATTGTCAAGATTTCCGTCAAGGATATTTCCGCGGAATGTCACGAACTTGTTCTTGTACTGAACATCGGCGGTTATGATTTTTACCGTTGCCTTTCCGCACGAAGAATAGGTCTGATACTTGTCGGCGTTCTTGCCGGCGTCGGCCAGGTAATAATAACTTGCGCCAATCCTGAGACCGGGAACTCCCTTGTAATCAAGACGTCCCACAATGGCGGGACAGGTGAAATTGTCCTCCTCGAAGATTCCCTGCTTGCCACCGGCCACCCATTTGTTGCGGTCGAAACCGTTGGCGTTAAGGCCCTCAATCACCTGAAACTGATAATCAAACTTGGCGAAATTTCTGCCAATGGAACCAAAAATCTCAACACCGTTTTCGTGCCAGGTTGACGGCAGGATTGTGGTCTCGCCCTCGGGACGTGTAGTTCCGAAAAAGTTGATTGGCTCGTGGTGAGAGTTGGTGAGTCCCACTGGAACTATTATGTGGCCGAATCTAAGATTAATCTCGCGGAGGAATTTTCTCGTAATATGGAACTGCTCAATGGCCACCTCACCGCCTTTCTCAATCTCGGTCTCGTATTCGCCGTTCTCTGAGTTTTCGAGTTCCATAGCCGAGCCCACGCCACCGCTCTCAAACTCTATCTCGGCGCCGAGTTGCCATTTCTGATTGAAGTTGTAATCGAATGCGAGCACGAATCTCGGAATAGAAACCGAGGCGCGGTCCACCTTGGGATTGCCGTCGGCGCCACCATAAAAACGGTTGGTTCCATAGTCCTTGAACTGAGCGAGCATCTCGCCGTAGCCTCCGAAACGGAATTTCCAGGCATCAGTGGAATCCTGCGCCGAAACCGCAAACGGAACTATCAGCGCAAGGCTGAGTGAAAGAAAAAAGTTTTTCATTTTCTGCGTAATTTATTTTTCGACTGCAAAATTGCGCTGAAAATGGCGGGTAGGCAATACCTAGTTTTAGGTAATTGGGAAAGGAGAATTAATCGGGGATTAGTCATTTTTAGGTATATTTCACGAAAAATTATCACCGAAAGAAAAAAAATTACTAACTTTGCGGTCGGAAAAAACAAACAGACAAATGCACGGCAAGCACGACAGGATAAGGATTTTGATAGTGGAGAAATCCACGATACTCACCAACGGCATTCACCAGACCATTGAGAGCGTGGTGGACTGCCCCGTGCGCTTTATGGAAATATCAGAAAACAAACCTATTAAAGAAATTATTGATTTCCAGCCTGATATCGTGATAATGAATCCTATATACGGCCATCTGCTGGATATGGAGGAGCTGAAAAACGAGATACCTGAGATACATTTCCTCGGCATCATCACAGGGCCGATAGACCCGAGCCTGCTTGCCGGATACGAGGCCAACATACATCTCTACGACACTCCCGACGATATCCACAAGGCCATCGACAGGATTATGGGATACGACCACCACTACTCGCCCAAGGAGCAACAACTCACCGAAAGGGAAAAGGAAATAATCATAGAGGTGGTAAAGGGATTAAGCAACAAGGAGATAGCCGACGCGCTGAATCTTTCCACATTCACAGTGACCACCCACCGCAGGAACATTGCGCGCAAACTTCAGATAAGGTCGGCATCGGCGCTTACGATATATGCCATAACAAATAACCTCGTCACGATGGACGAGGTTAAGAATTTCTAAAAAGAAAATTTTTTTTATTCTACCACAACAGGGCGGATATTCTCGCCGTAGAAACGGTCTACCGAGCCGCGGATGAGCGAGCCGTTGCAGAACGAGAACTCATAGGCGTGCATAGGATTGCTGGTGGAAATAGATGAGGTCCAGATACATCCGTTGGTGCCTTTCAGCATCAGACCATATCCGTTGCAGAATCCGCCTGCCGGTATAAAGATTGAATTACCGTTTGGGCCAGTAATATGGAGACCTTCCATGCCGTTGTACTCCGACCACACAATCTTGCAGTTTTCTCTCAGCTCGGTAACCTCGGCGTCGGTGGGCACTCTCCAGTGACGGCCCTGCAGCTTGCTGGCGGCGTCGTATTCGGTGGTCAGTGTATACAGGTTG
>JAZQPB010000095.1:0-3057 GCA_045628165.1 Bacteroidales bacterium
TCCATTTCAATGCCGAGATAGCGTTCGAGTGCGCAAAGATTGTTGAGAAGGTGCGCGTGAATCCCGGAAACTTCGGCCATCACGACCTCGCCTGCCTCACCGAAGAGGAGTTCAAGGCCGAGGGCAAGTTGCTGGAGGATACTTTCAGGGATTTCCTGAAGGTGTGCAGGGAGCACGGCACGGCTGTAAGAATTGGAACTAATCACGGTTCGCTATCTAAGAGAATACTAAACCGTTACGGCGATACACCTGAAGGAATGGTGGAATCGGTGATGGAGTTTCTGAGAGTGGCCGTGGAGGAGAAATTCCAGGACATAGCCATCTCGCTGAAATCGAGCAACCCTACCGTGGCCATCCGCGCCGCACGTCTCATGGTGAAGGCCATGAACGACGAGGATATGCATTACTGTCTGCATCTGGGAGTCACCGAGGCCGGCGAGGGCATGGAGGCAAGAATCAAGTCGGCGTCGGGAATATGTCCGCTGCTCTGCGACGGCATAGGCGACACCATCCGAGTATCGCTTACCGAAGATCCTGAAAACGAGATAGAACCGGGCCATCAGCTCACTGAATACTCCAAGGCCATAGCCAATGCCGGCAAGCTTCCCGAGATTCCGGCTTTCTACGATCCATACCACTACAACAGACGCAAGAGCGAGGCCGTGGTGGGCGTTGGCGGCGGAAATATTGCCACAGTGGCGCTCATGATAGATAATATGTATCAGCTGCAAGACCTTATAAAAAACACCGAGGCCCTGCAGAGCGAAAACAAGATGCCCGACATGGTGATATGCGCCAACAGCGACATGGTGGACAAGTGCAAATCGGTGCTCAGAGGTATCAGGGTGCTGTCCCCAGGCCATCAGCTGGCTATAGTGGACGAGAACACCGACTACGAGGCCATAAAGAACACGCGCGACCAAATACTGGTGGCCGAGCCAAAGAATCTGAACAAGACCGGCGCCATGAGGTATATTTTCTATCAGCTGAAACAAACCGAAAACATGTGCCCCGTACTCCTGAAGTGCGACGGAGGCATCAGGGACGAAAGATTCGGATCGTTCGCCGCAGCCGCCGAATGTGCAGGAACTTTCATAGACGGATTTGGCGACGGTGTCTGCTTATCAGCTGATAAGAATACAATGGACAGCGTACTGCTTGGATATCAGATACTTCAGATAAGCAGGCTGAGAATTTCAGGCACGGAATATGTATCGTGCCCGGGCTGCGGACGCACAATGTACGACCTCCAGGGCACTGTAAGGAAGATAAAGGAGGCCACACGCAAATACCGGAACATAAAGATAGCCGTAATGGGCTGCATAGTGAACGGACCGGGCGAGATGGCCGACGCCGATTTCGGATACGTGGGCATGGGAAAGGGCAAGATAGCCCTCTACAAGGCCGGCGAGGTGGTGCAAAAAGGCATCCCCGAAGAAAATGCGGTGGATGAACTAATAAAATTAATAGATAATTCACATTTATAATGGAAATTTGATGTAACTTTGCAGACAACATAAGTACTTACTGATAAAAAGATAAAACTAAATCTTAAAAACATTTTGACGTCATGAAAAAATTTGGAACAACTATCATCACTGCGCTTATCTGCCTGATAACGGCAATGAGCGCAATGGGCTCCGAGATAAAGCTTGAGGGCATCTTCAGGGGCGAAAACCTCTTTGTGAAGAACCCATTCGCGCCATCGGGCGTGGGATTCTGCATATTCGAGATTACCGTAAACGGACAGGTGGCCAACGACGAAATAAACAGCTCGGCATTCGAGGTGAATCTCTCGCAGTATCACCTGAAGGACGGCGACCCTGTAAATGTGGTGATTAAGCATAAGGACGGATGCACTCCCAAGGTGCTGAACCCGGAAGTGCTGCTCCCAAAGAGCACATTCACAATGGTTTCGCTGAAGGTGGACAAGACCGGCAAGGTGACATTCAGCACCAAGGACGAGAAGGGCTCGCTCCCATTCTCTGTGGAGCAGTTCAAGTGGAAAAAGTGGGTGACAGTAGGCCAGATAGCCGGCAAGGGCACACCAACAGTAAACAACTACACATTGAACATCACACTGCACTCCGGCATCAACAAGATCCGCATCAAGCAGGTGGACAGCAACAACAAGCCGCGCTACTCCAACGAGGTTAACTTCAACAATCTGGAGGGCGAGGTCACATTCAAGCCCGGCAACAACGGCGTGGCCACCAATCAGCTGACATTCTCACGCGTAACCGAATACGAGATTTTCGACTTCTACGGCAAGCGCGTAGACAAGGGCAAGGGCAGTACAGCTAATGTGGCTAAATTGCCCAAGGGCACTTACTTCATAAACTACGACTGCAAGAGCGAGTCGTTTGAGAAGAAATAAAAGACACTTAAATAAAAAATCATACAAAAACATTATGGCAAAGAAAGCATTAATGATGATTCTCGATGGATGGGGAATCGGCGACAAGAGCAAGGGCGACGTTATCTATCAGACAGCTACCCCTTATATGGATTACCTGACAGCAAACTATCCTAACTCTCAGCTCCTTACCAGCGGCGAGAATGTAGGTCTTCCTGATGGTCAGATGGGTAACTCGGAGGTAGGCCACCTCAATATCGGTGGCGGTAGAATCGTTTACCAGGACCTCGTAAAGATCAATATGGCCTGCAAGGACAATTCTATTCTCCAGAATCCAGAGATTCAGTCTGCATACGGCTACGCCAAGGCCAACGGCAAGAGCGTTCACTTGATGGGCTTGACCTCAACAGGCGGCGTTCACTCTTCATTGGCTCACCTCTTCAAGCTCATCGACATTTCCAAGGAGTTTGGCGTTAAGAATACTTTCGTACACTGTTTTATGGACGGTCGCGACACCGATCCTAAGTCAGGCAAGGGCTTTATCGCCGACCTTCAGAAGCACATCGACGAGGTAGGCACAGGCGCCATCGCTTCTATCATCGGCCGTTTCTACGCTATGGACCGCGACAAGAGATGGGACCGCGTAAAGGTGGCTTACGACCAGCTCGTAGAGGGCAAGGGCCGCAAGGTAGCTGATATGG
>JAZQPB010000096.1:0-5606 GCA_045628165.1 Bacteroidales bacterium
CTTGCCAGCGAAACCACCCTGAGCTGTATCATACTTGAGAAGGTGAGCGAGCATCTTTGGAGATGTAAGGTCGTTGATTGCAACTACCTCATAACCTTCTGCCTCAAACATCTGACGGAAAGCCAGACGACCAATACGGCCAAAACCGTTAATAGCTACTTTTGTCATTTTATTTCTTAATTAATTATGATTAATAATATGTCTTGTTTGACAATCGCAAATTTAGAAAATATTTTTTTTAGTTGTACGCTTTTTTGTGATTTTTTTTCGTTAAATTTTGGTAACATTCGGCTGAAATTTCGTAACAATAAAACAAAAGTGCCTGCCCCCGCAAAGGAACAGGCACCTTATATTATATGCCGGAATTGTTCATTTCAGCTGATAGCAAACTTACTTCTTGAGAAGCTTTACTACATCAGGCATCTCGCCGTCGTACTCGCCGCGGTTGAGTTTCTCGCGGATCTCGGTGAAGGCCTTAAGAGTGTAGTCCACATCCTCGATGGTGTGAGCCGCTGTGGTGATGATACGGAAAATCACCATTCCCGGAGGAATTACAGGGTAAACCACGATAGAGCAGAAAATCTTGTAGTTCTCACGGAGGTCGAGAGCCATTCTGGTAGCCTGCTCCACACCGCCCTTAATGCTTACAGGAGCCACGCAGGCCTCGGCAGGACCTATATCGAAACCGAGATTGCGGAATCCGTCGTGGAGGCGCTTGGTGATCTCCCAGAGCTTGTTGCGCTGCTGCTGACCCTTCTCGCCGCGGATAATCTCAAGACGCTTCAGACAGCCCTCTACGATAGGCATAGGGAGCGACTTTGCGTACATCTGAGACCTCATGTTGTACTTCAGATAATCGATTACACGCTTCTCTGAAGCCACGAAACCGCCGATGGTGGCCATACTCTTGGCGTATGCGCCGATGTAGATATCCACCTCGTCCATTACGCCGAAGTGCTCTGATGTACCGCGGCCTGTAGGACCCATTACGCCGAAACCGTGGGCGTCGTCGATCATTACACGGAATTTGTATTTCTTCTTGAGAGCGCAGATCTGGTCGAGAATACCGAGCGCACCGGTCATGCCGTATACACCCTCGGTGATCAGGAGAACACCGCCGCCCTGCTCCTCAGCCTTCTGACAGGCAACCTTGAGCTTCTGCTCGCAGCTCTTGATGTCGTTGTGACGGTAAGAGTAGCTGCTGCCCTGGTGGAGACGCTTGCCGTCGGTAAGGCAGGCGTGGATCTCGGCGTCGTATACGATTACATCGTGACGTGTAACGAGAGCGTCGATACAAGATACGATGCCCTGGTAGCCGAAATTGAACTCATATGCGGCCTCTTTCTTCTCGAACTCGGCAAGCTCCTTCTCGAGCTGCTCGTGGAGAGCTGTGTGGCCGGTGAGCATTCTGGCGCCCATAGGATAAGCCATACCCCATTTAGCGGCGGCCTCGGCGTCCACCTTGCGGATCTCGGGATCGTTGGCAAGGCCAAGGTAGTTGTTGAGCGACCAGTTGAGAACAGGCTGGCCGTTGAAAGTCATGTGAGGACCAAGCTCGCCTTCGAGCTTTGGGAAGGTGTAGTAACCCTCAATCTTCTGACGGTACTGTCCGATAGGACCACCGGTAGAAGCTTCTATTCTGTCAAAAATATCCATGTTTTGTTTATTTTGTTTCTTTTGTGGCAAAGGTAATTGTTTTTTTTGATTGCGCCAAGAATTTTTTCATGCAGTTTTCCAAAAATGCTAACGCTACTCTCTCTTGTCGTTGTGGCGGAGGCCTACGCGGAATATTACACCGAATGTGCGCGGAGCTCCGGCCACAAATGTGGGATAGCCTATCACCTCGCCTGAGTTGCCGGCATCCACCAGGAAACGCGCATCCGACAGGTTTTTGCCGTAGATCCTTACATCAAAATCCAGATGGTCGTGGGGACCATGCCAAGTGTAGCCCAGGTTAGCATTAAACAAGGTGTATGCCTTCTGGAGGAAGAGGTCGGTATTCTCATCGTCGTAATAGAGCTTGCCTGATACGGTGAGCGACGGATAGAAATATACGAGCCCCTTGTGGTGGACGGGGATGGTGAAATTGAATCCGCCGTCGAATGTGTGGTCTGGTATCAGACGGAAACGCTTGCCGTGGAGGGCCTGCTTGTTGCCGTTCATATCAAACTCCGAATAGCGCGCCTTCACAAACGAATAGTCGATAAAGGTGCTCACGTATCTATTGAAAGTATAGAGCAGCGAACCGTCGAAACCATAGGCATGAGCCTTGCCCATGTCGTCGTTGAACGACTGCACGGCGCCGGTCCCGGTATTGCCGAACACATAGCTCTGGAAGTTTTTCCAGTTGTAATAGAAAAACGATGCGTAATACTTGAAGTTTCCGTAAGTGGAGAGGCCCTTGATGCCGAGCTCGTAATTAACGAGCAGCTCGGGCGAAAGTCTCTGAACCACATCGGGGCGGTAGTCGAAATACACCTGTGCAGGACGGCGACCCTTGGATACGGAGAGATAAATATTGTGGTTGCTGTCGAATTTCCAGTTTACGGAGGCACGTCCCACCCACGAATTGTACGACGTATCCACCTTGCACACCTCACCGAGGCTCGAATGATATAGCAGCGAGGTGCCGAGCAGAGGCGCTGTCATGCTGGTGGAATGGTACGAAGTCTCCATCTTCTCGCCGGTGCCCCTGAAACCTAATGTGAGATAGAATTTAGGCAAGAATCTCCAAGTAAAATCGGCAAAAAGGCTCCCCTCAAACGACTTGGTGCGTTCGTCGCCGTTTTCGGAATAATTGTCGGCGAGCGGCACATTAGAAATGGCCACCAGAGCCGGATTCTGTGCGAGAGTCTCCTCAAGCTTGAAAGACCTCACAAATCCGCTCACGCCGCCGTCGCCCAGTATCCCGCCGGCCAACGCGGCCATCTGAGGATTGCTTTCCAGGAGCTCAGAGATGTACCGGTCGAGTACTGTATACACGGTTTCAGCTGATAGCGAGATAATGTCAGGCGTATTCTCCCAGAAATGCTGTTCCTCGTAGAGCGACTTGTAAAGCTTGCCGAGATTGTTGATTACAGCATCCTCGGCCAGGCCCTTGTAAGTCATTATCATATTGTATACAGCATCGCCCTGGGCGGGATCGGGAATGGCAGATTTCAGCTGAAGCGCCAAACCCTCCAGACCATCGCCTACGCCCTTGGCCACCATGGGAGGAAGGTCGGCAACCTGCTCCTTGATGTTTTTGCCGATAACGGCCGGATAGAAATATCTGAGGTCGCCATCGAAAACGTATCCGTGCGAATTGTTTTCCA
Organism: Bacteroidales bacterium; assembly: GCA_045628165.1. GTDB lineage: Bacteria > Bacteroidota > Bacteroidia > Bacteroidales > UBA3824 > UBA3824. Next base: position 3,315 of record JAZQPB010000096.1, read on the forward strand.
TGAAATACGACGCTCCGAAAAATCCCTCAAGATTGTTTCCATTGTTCCAGTTGAAACGCAGCTCGTCGCTTATCTGCAATCCGTCGGCATGGGCATAGCCATTGAGCATGGGATAGAAACATCCATCCACATCATAGCGGTCTTCGCTGTCAAAGTGCCTGATACCGAAAGTATTGGAAAGCGAAATACGGTCGCTGAAACGGCTGTCGAACTGGAGGATGCCATTAATTACATTTCTGCTGATACCGAGATCATTGCCGCCGTTCAAGAAAGCCTTGGTGAATGGCGACACATCGGTGGGATCCTCGGGCAGGCCCACGCGCTTGGACTTGAACGACGAGCCGGGATCGTTGTTGGTGAGATAATCTACCGTAAGATTTATCACATTGTTGGAATCCAGGAATATGGAAGTGGAATTCTTGACAGCGAAAGCCTTCTTGCCATTGAGCCTACCGCCGCCCAGATTCTCAATATAGCCGTCATGCGCATCGTATCGCACGGCTGTGCGGTTGGCCAGATGCCTGCCCAAGGGCACATTCACCATGGCCTCGGCTGTCTGCTGATTGTAATTTCCGTAAGTAAGCTTGGTATAGAAATCGAAATTCTGGACAGGTTTCTTGCGCACATAGTTGATGGCACCAATCTCGGCACCGCGTCCAAAAAGCGTTCCCTGAGGACCCTTGACCACCTCCACGCGCTCCAGGTCGAAAGGCTCGATAACCGACGACTGAAGCCTGCTGATGGAAATTCCATCCAGGAAAACCGAAATACGGTGCTGCGAATAGCTCTCGCCGCCGTCGGATGTTACACCGCGGATGGCGGCCGCTGATGTCAGGTAATCCTGAAGCGGATTGCTGAAACCGGGAATATATCTCGACATCTCGTCGATCTGATAGGTATTGAGCGCCTGCTGACGGTCGGCGTCTATCACCGAAATCGCGATAGGCACATCGAGCTCGCGCTGAAGTCGTTTCTGCGTACTCACCAGCATATCAGACACACGCTGACGCTCCCTGGCGCCCAGCTCCACAAATACGTCCATCTTGTTTTGCACGGGAATGGTGTCGTTGTTGTATCCCATGCACGAAATCACCACCTTCCGGTCCAAATACCGCTCAGGAACACGGAGATAGAAAACTCCTGTAACATTGGTAAGCGTTGCCACCTCAGTATCAGGAATATAGACAGTGGCACCAACAATGGGGCTTCCGCCATGGCTCTCCACCCTGCCCGCCATTTTCACAATTTCGCCGGTCTGAGCCACGGCCGTATAGGAGCACAGCAGAAATATTGCCATCAGCTGCAAAAAACAAATATATCTAAAGGACAATCTCATATCGGAACAAATTAATTGATGAATAGTTTTTCCAAAAATAATACAAAATCAATTCCAATGCAATTAATATACGTTTTTTTTGTATTTTTGTTTCAGCTAAAAGCAAGAAAAATGAAAACATACCACAAAGTGCTCGCCATAGCCGGCACCGACAGCGGCGGCGGAGCGGGAATACCTGCCGACATAAAGACCATAAGCGCCTGCGGATGCTACGCCGAGTGCGTGATAACCGCCGTAACGGTGCAGAACACATTGGGCGTGAGCGGAGTACACGACATACCAGCTGATGTGATTGAAAATCAGGCCCGCGCGGTGCTCAGCGACATGGGCGCCGACGCCATAAAGATAGGAATGCTGAGCGAGACGGCCACCGTAAAGGCTGTGGCCAAGGTAATAAGGGAAACCGAGCACAAAATCCCATCGGTGCTGGATACGGTGATGGTATCCACATCGGGCCATCCGCTGCTGAAACCCGAGGCCATAACGGCTCTGAGAGAGGAACTTATGCCCGAGGTGCAAATAATAACACCCAACATTCCCGAGGCGGAGGTGTTGCTCGGGAAAAAGGTGACATCAGCTGACCAACTGCCCGACTGCGCCCGCGAGCTATCCAAGATAGCCGGCAACTCGGTGCTGCTGAAATCGGGCCATATAGAAAATTCCGACGAGCTGACCGATGTATTCTACAATGCGGATAACGGCAGGATAAGCCGCTACCCCGGCCGGAAGATAGAATCGCGCAACACCCACGGCACGGGCTGCACAATGTCGAGCGCCATGGCATCGTTTCTTGCAATGGGAGCCACAATGGAAGAGGCAGTGTCGGAAGCAAAAAAATACCTCCAGAAAGCAATAGAGGCCGGAGCCGATTACCAAATAGGCAACGGCCACGGCCCCGTAAAACATTTCTGGAACTTCTGGTAACGGGCTAATCCATAGGAGTCTCCAATGTGGCG
>JAZQPB010000097.1:0-6273 GCA_045628165.1 Bacteroidales bacterium
GGCCCTGAGCCTTTGCGAGCTCTACAAGCTCTGGAGCCACCTCGCCAGGCAACTTACCAGACTTGCCGAGGAGCATACCCCAGATATCATCGGCGATAAGAGACCAACGCTCCTTGCCCTTCTCCATCTGCATTACATTCTGGAGAGCCATATTCTTAACGTACTGAGAGAATGGAGTTACCAATGGAGGATAACCCATCTTAGGCCATACGTATGTTACCTCGTCGAAGAGCTTGATCATGAGCTCGTCCTGAGTGAGCTTAGGCTGACCGTTCTTCTCCTTGTACTTATTGAGGGAAGCGAGATTGCTCTCGAGGTCGGTCATGAGAGAACCCATCATACCGCCTGGGAGACCAGGAGCGATAAGGAGAGAGTTCATGAAACGGTTCTTCTGTGGGATGTAGTATCCGAGGAAGTCGTCCATCATCTCCTGGATAATAGAGCGCACCTCCATGTAGGCTGCCATGTTAACCTCCTTAACATCGAAACCGGCGTCCTTAAGCATAGGCTGAACGGCGAGGATGTCGGCGTGACCGGTACCCCAAGAGAGAGGCTCCATACCTACGTCGATGTAGTCGCAGCCTGCCTTGCAGACCTCGAGGATAGAGGCCATAGAGAATCCAGGACCAGCGTGAGAGTGATACTCAACAACGATATCCTTGTAAGCCTTGATACCGGCAACAATCTGACCGAGCTTAACAGGACGGCCGATACCAGCCATATCCTTGATACAGATCTCGTCGGCGCCAGCGTCGATAAGCTGCTTGGCGAGATTTACGTAGTACTCAGCAGTGTGGATAGGCGACTCGGTGATACAGAGACAGCACTGAGAAATCATGTGAGGCAAATCTACCTTGCCGTAAGGTGCTGGTCTTGAAGTATTGTGAGCATATCCGATAGAAGGGATAATATTTCTTGGGTCGTTGAGACCGCAGAAAGTACGAGCGATATCAGTACCCTGAGTAAACTTAACCTTGTAGAAAAGCTCGCGAACGTCCACAGGACATGGATTCATTCTGATACCGTTGAGGGCACGGTCGAGCATCTCGGTCTGGATGCCAGCCTCGTGGAAAGGCTTGGTCCACTCGCGAACCGACTTGTTAGGATTCTCACCGTAGAGGAGGTTTACCTGCTCGAAACCACCACCATTGGTCTCTACACGGTCGAAGCAGCCCATCTTAACAATAGCTGGAGCCACTTTCAAAAGCTGGTCAACTCTTGGCTGATACTTGCCAGAAGACTGCCACAAATCTCTGAAAACGAGATTGAATTTTACTTTTCTGCCCATTTTGATTTTGGATAAACTTTTGTTTTAATGTTTTACAATCTTTCAATTTTTTCAACACGGCCCTTGCCTGCTGTAATCTGCTCTACAGCCTTTGCAATAGCCTGCTGAACTTGAGGATCGACAGCTGAAACGGCGGCCTTGGAAGCGGCTACCGGGGCAGCTTTCTTCTCCTCTTCAGGAGCAATTTTGTTCACTACCTTAATAAGAATGTTGCCAAACCCAATAATGAGAAGCAACACTACAAAAACGGTAGCAAGTCCCACACCTAATAGCATAGGAGCTGTTGGTTCAAATCCGGTCATTTTTATTAAGTTTTAAATTATATTCTTTGGGTGTAAAGTTAGAAAAAAAATGAATAAAAATGAAATTTTTATTAAATATTTTTTCGAATTACAATTAATACGTATATCAACTACTTCATAAGGCAGAGAATAGCCACTCCCACCATAATACCTACGAGAATAAAAGCCTTCTGCCGGATATTCTTCTCGTGGAAGAGCAAGGCTCCCGCGGCAAAAGAGATGATAACGTTGCTGCGCCTTATCAGCGATACAATGCCGATAAGAGCACCATCGCAGCTGAGACCATAAAAATAGAGGAAGTCAGCCACGGTAAGAAAGAGTCCGATAAGGGGAATTGTCCAGCGGAAGTGGAATGCATCTGTTTTGCCTTTAGCTGGATACCAAAAAACCATCATCATGATAAAGGCGAGGATAAACTGATAAAACGAGAACCAAGCCTGCACCTCCATCCTGTCTATCATGAGCTCGCGGAGTATTATTTTGTCGTAGAGAGCTGATGCCGAGCCAATAAGCGTGCCGGCAAACAGCAGATACACAAACTTATTGTGCTTGAAAGAGATACCCTCCTTGCGGCCGTAGTTGGCATACAGGAACAGACAGCCCAGAATGATGATGGCGCCCACCCACTGCCAGAGATTGAGCCTCTCGCCCAGCACCACAACCGCGCCGAAAAGTGTCCAGGCCGGAGCGCTGGACCTTACCGGGCCAACGATGGAAATGGGCAAGTGTTTCATTGCATAAAAATTACAAACCCACGATGCCTGAACAATAAAGGCCTTCAGGATAATCCAAAGCTGATTTCGGAGGCAAGTGCCATTGGTCTGAAAAATTGTGCCATCGAGCATACCCAGGCCGAAAGCCGAATCGAGAATCATAGGCGACATCATGAGAAGCGACACTCCGGATGATATCAGCATAACAACCAAAACTGCATTCTGACGGAGCGACTGCTTCTTGCAGACATCATAAACGCCAAGAAATATGGCGGAGAAAATAACTAAAGTAATCCACATGATTTATTAAAATTTTGACGGCGCAAAATTAATAAAAAATGCAGTAGGGTGATATTTAAGTAATCATTAAATAATAGAGGCGGTCAGCTGAAATCATGATATCAGCTGACCGCCTAAAAATTATGGAGTGTCATCAGAGACTACTCCTGGCTGTCGTTTCTTAAGAAAACGTAGATATCGCAGAATTCCTCAAGATCGATGCCGATAGCATTTACAACATTGATACCCCAGTTCCTGACTTCGAAAATCTGATCAAGTTTCTCGAAAATAGGATTCTCCAATACCACACCGCGAATAGGGCCACTCTCGGAATAAGCCCTGAAACCAAGAGGACAATTGCGGAAGGTGCATGCACCGAACATCACATTGCTACAATTTGCCAAAGAGGCGGCCGCGTCGCTGCACTCGTACATCACGGAATTCATCACCATGATATTATTGGAATCGTAAGCATAAAAACCAACAACACCGCAACCGAACATTTTGCAATTCTCTACAAGCACGCCATCGCAGGAAACCACCCTTACCACATTGCCATCGCACGCGCCGGGCTCCACATCGTGTCCCAAGGTGAAACCACGGAGAACAACATTCTTGCAATCATAGAAAGCAAGCACATCCTCAAATTCGTCGCGGACCACAATCTCGGTATTAGCCTTGTCGGCCTCGATAACTAAATTCTCGATATCCCTGATTCCAAGACCCTTGACGCCCAAATTGATGGCATCCTTGGATTTAACGATAATCTTGGTATTGGATGCGATGGCGGCTCTCAGCTCGTCGGCATTCTTTACCTTTACCTCCTTTAGCTTGCTCTCATTGAGTTCCACAAACTCATCATAATCGAAATATACAGGGTAAGGAGAGTCGCCCTCGTATTCCTCCTCATCGTATTCCTCATAATAGCCGTCAGCTGCCATCTCATCGTAATCCTCGCGGCCGTACTCAATGGCCTCCTTGCGGGGAATGCGCGAAATCTTGCAGTTATCGAAAGTCATGAAAGGCTTGTAGTCGTCGTAGAAATCATCGGCAGTGGCAATCTTGCAATCGATGAAAGAGACAGGCTTATTGGCTGATATCTGACCATACTCGCTTGACACATAGCAGGAAATATCGCATCTCTGGAAAACCACATCCTTGATATTACCCTCCGACTGCCAAACCGAAACAGCCTGACCGCAATCGTGAATCTTGGTATTATTGACAACAACATTCTCAACGGTAAAACCATCATAAGAATTGATATCGATACCAACCCTATAACACTCGTAAATATCGCAATTGTCGATAAGTATGTTGCTGTTATTGTGCCAACCTACGTAAACACCCTCCAAACCGCAACCATAAATATCACAGCCATCAAGCGTTACATCACTGGACTCATCAATAGAAACCACAAAACCCTCACACTCGTAACGTGGAGCATTGTGTCCAAGTTTCAGATTCTTCAAAATGATATTAGAAGACTTTGTGATATCGAAAACATCGCTCAAGGCATCGTTGATGCGGATATGCGCCCTCTCAGGCGACTTGCCCTCGATGGTGAGATTGCTGATTCCCTTGATATCAATCTGAGAATCCCAGCTGAGCCAATCCTTGGAATCGATGATGATTTTGGTATCGTTGGCAATGGCGTCAACGAGCTGCTGAGCGTTGGAAACCTTCACAACCTTCTGCTCGGGGAGGTTGGCGTTTTTGTTTTCAGTGGATGACTGCGAGTTGGAACCCGAACCTCCACATGATGGCAATACAAGTGCTACGATAGCAATTGCCAGAAGATAGAAAAGCTTTTTCATATTAAATGGTTTGAATAAGAAAAATTAATCATTATTATAGATAAAGACATTAGGATCGTCCATCTCGGAAGGAATACCCTTGCAGTCCACAAGCCTAATGCCCCACGACTCCACAAAAACAGGAGTATCCAAGGCTTTGAAAAGACAATTATCGAACTCTACACCACGGATGTTGCCGGAAGAAGTAGCTACATAGAGACCGGCCGGGCAATCGCGCAAAGTGGTGGACGAGACCAGCACATTGCAGCAATCATACAACGAAACAGCAGTACTGCTACACTCGTAAACTACAGAATTGAGAAGCTTGATATTGCGGGAATCGTCGGCCTGCAACCCCACAACACCGCAGCCATACAAATTGCATTTGTCGATAACCACGCCATCGCAACTGCGGAGCTTCACAACATTGCCATCGCATGAGCCGGGCTCCACATCGTGACCAAGGGTAAGATTGCGCAAAACAATATTCCTGCAATCGGTGAAAGAGATAACATTGTCGAAGGCATTTGTGGTATTGAGCTCCACTCCTGATCCAGCACCCTCTATCACAAGATTCTCAATGTTATTCAACCTACATTCCGAATCGGTATTGTCAGGAATAATGGCAAACAATGAAACTGGCTCCTTGGAATCGATGATAATCTTGGTATTGGAAGCCAGAGCCTGACCCAACTCATCTGAATTATGAACGGTAACAACCTTGAGTTTAGTCTCATCGAATTCAGGGAACTCATCCTCAAAGAAAGGAACAGGAAATGGATCGTCGCCGAAAAACTCCTCGCCATACTCACCTTCGTAATACTCGTCGTCGGCACGGAAATCATATTCTTCATGGCCGTATTCGATAGACTCCTTGGCGGTAATACGGGAAATCTTGCAATTATTGAAAGTGGCGTATTTTTTTGTATCGTCGCTGATATCATCAGCAGTCTCAATCACACAATCATTGAAAGTGACAGGAGCGTTTGCAAAAACCTGACCTTTGCTATAAGATACATAGCTGTTGATCTTGCAATCATTAAAAACCACATTGGAGATAGTATCCTTGTCGGAGGCAAAGACTGTAACAGCCAAACCACAATCATGGATACGACAACGGTCGAGAACAATATTATCAGTATGGCTTTCGTATGCCCTGATATCGACAGCCTCGTCGTGACACTCATAGATATCAAGATTGAAGGCAGTGAGATTCTTTACTTTATTGATAAACAATCCTTCCAGACCACAGCCATAAAGACTGCAATCAGAAATACCGATGTTGCTTGAATTTAAAACAGAAACCACAAAACCCTCACAATTACCACGAGGAACATTGTGACCAAGTTTGAGATCCGAAAGATCAATATATTGGGAATTATAAACAGAAATAACATCACTTTGCTCGTTGTGAACACGAAGGTGCACACGCTCATCGGCCGACTCGATGGAAAGGTTGGAGATACCATCGATAATGATTCCATCCTCAAGATCAAGAACATCAGAAGTCTCAATAATGATTTGAGTATCATTGCCAATAGCGTCAATCAATTGCTGGGCTGTTGATACCCTTACCACCTTCTGCTCTGGAAGGTTGGCGTTGGAGGATTGTGAATTTTTTGACCCTCCACAAGAAGGCAAAGCAAGCGCCATCACCGCAATTGCCAAAAGATAGAAAAGTTTTTTCATATTAAACGATTTATTTGATAATAATTGAGGGCAAAGTTAGAAAAAATATAAAATAAAAGAAAAGAAATAAAGGAGATTTTTAGGAAGAAAGCCTTAGTATTCAATTGAAAATAAACGAAAAAAGCCTTCCGAAGTTTCCTTCAGAAGGCTTTTGATTTTAAAAGAGGCGATTACCTACTCTCCCACATTGTATCGCAGTACCATCG
>JAZQPB010000098.1:0-8578 GCA_045628165.1 Bacteroidales bacterium
CTCTCGTCCTTTTCCTAATATATATATTTAAAAAAGCGCTTCCCCCTTGTCATCCTGAGCTTGCGAAGGACCTCTTATTTATTATTATAGCACTCTTCTCCTCCTTCATCTAGCGAAGCGCCTCCTTCTCCTAGCAAACTCCCTCAATTTATTTTTACTTTTTGCTTTCCTCTTTAACTTTTTTCCCTATCTTTGCATCTATAACCACTTTTTTATTTTTATCATGCAATACAAAAAATTAGGCGAAATTTGCGAGGTCTTGGATAGTAAACGAAAACCTGTTACAAAAAAAGATAGAGTAGCGGGGCCTTATCCTTATTATGGTGCATCAGGTATTCAAGATTATGTAGCAGATTATATTTTTGATGGTAAATATTTATTGATCGGAGAAGATGGCGCTAAGTGGAATTCAGGAGACAAAACCGCATTTGTTGTAGAGGGTAAAATTTGGGTTAATAATCATGCCCATATCTTATCTTTTGATAATGACAATATGTATAAATTATTGGAATATTTTTTCCTTCATACTGATCTTAATGAGTATATTTCAGGAGCTGTTATCCCAAAATTAACGCAACAGTCATTGCTTAGTATCCCCGTCCCCGTCCCATCCCTCTCCACCCAATCCCGTATTGTCTCCGAGTTGGATTTGTTAACCTCTTTGATTGACAATCAGAAAAAGCAGCTTGACGAACTCAGCAAATTGCAGCAATCTACTTTCTACTCGATGTTTGGCGATCCCGTCGAGAATGAGAAAGAATGGCCGGTGAAAAAACTGGGAGAAGTATGCGAAAAAATTACTGATGGAGTCCATAAAAAGCCTAATTATACTTCAACAGGAATACCATTTATTTCTGTAAAAGATATAACTACTGGCGAGTTGTTATTTGATGATGTTAAATATATAAGTGAAAAAGATCATTTGTTATTTTCCAAACGTTGTCCTATAGAAAAAAATGATATATTGTATACTAAGGTAGGAGCAACTTATGGCAGGTCAGCAATCGTCAATACTGACAAACAATTTAGTTTATATGTTAGTGTTGCATTATTGAAGCCCATTCATTCTATTATTAATTATAAGTACTTGAATGGAACCCTCAACAGTCCATACATCAAGGAGCAAGCTGATAAGTCTATAAAAGGCATCGGTGTTCCCGACTTGCATTTAAATATGATTAAGGATTTTTCCATCATCCTTCCACCTCTTCCTCTCCAAACCGCCTTTGCTGAAAAGATTTCGGCAATCGAGGAGATGAAGAAGAACCTCAAGGCCTCGATTGCCGAAACTCAGAAAATGTTTGACGCAAGGATGCAGGAGATTTTCGGGTAAAGGCGGGAAACCTCACTTCCCCCTCACCAGCAATATGCTTCCCGTCCTCTTCAGCGAGTTGCCGTCCTTGCCGTATACAATTATATCGTAGAAATACGTTCCCGGGGGACAGTGACGGCTGCCCTTGTTGTGCCAGGTGCCGTCCCAGCCGAAAACGGAGGCTTCCACCTCGTCCCACTTGTAGACAGTCTGACCATAGACATTGTAGATCTTGCCCTTGATGCTGCGGATGTTGGCTGGCATTTTGGTGAGGCCGCCATTAGCTAAAAAAGACTCATCCTCCTGGAAGAAAGTAAAAACATCATTCTGGCCGTCGCCGTTCGGTGTGAAAATATTCACCTCCTTCACCTCCAGCGGCCTCGGTACAATGCTGACGAACTGAGTATCAATATCCACGCATCCGCTCTCTGACCTCGCCTGCATCACCACCATGTACTTGCCCTTCTCGTAATAGGCGTGGGGCGCGGGATTGCCGTGCGCGGTGGGAGTCTTGTCGCCGAAACTCCACGACGCCTCGGCCGCCCACGACGCATTGCACTCAAAACCAATCTCGTCGCCTATAAAAGTGGTGCTGTCAGCTCCTGAAAAACTGGCCCTCTCCACCGATACATAAACCGTGGTGTCGTGTATGCAGCCCAGGTCGTCGGTCACCATAAAGGTGTACCTCGTGTTGCCGTCCTGCTGAGGAGTCACCTTGGCCACTCCAGCTGATGTGGCGGATACGCCCTTGCCGCTCCACACCGCGCGCCTCATGTCGTATTCCTGAGTGTAGCCCCATCTGGCCGCGTTGGTCACGTCGGAGTTTATTATCAGCTGATAGCCAAGAATATACGCCTCATTCTCCGTGCCGCGCGATTCGGCCCTCAGTATCCAGTCGCCGTTTATGTTTGGGCATATCAGCTGAAATCCAAAATCATAGTCCCTCATGCCCTTGGCCTTGCCATCAGCTGGCCTTCCCTCCGGCATGGGCTCGCCGTAGTCCTTGATAACGGCCTCATTGCCGTCGGGAGCCTGTATCGATATCCTGATATCGGCCTCGCTCACGGTGCTTGCCGTCAGGGTGATGCCGCTTACGGCATCTCCGCCGCCGGGTAGATTCTTCAGGTTGATGGTGCCAAGCCAGTAGCTGTTGTATATCGACTGCGGATTCTTCTCCATGTAGAAATCCCTGCAACGGTATTCCACCGGCATGTTCTCCACCTTCAGGCTCAGCACTGCCGATTCGCCCAGGCAGATTCCGTTGTGCCGTGGATTTAGGTTGCTGCGGAAGTTGCCGAACGATGGCTTCTGTCCCACCTTGATTCCCCTTACCTCTGTGGCGCGGCTGCCGTCGGCAAATACGGCCGTTATCCTGGCCATGTAGGCGCCGCCCTCGGGATAGGCGTATTGCAGCACGGGCTCCGCTGTCTCCAGCACGGCGCCGTTGTCCATGTCCCAGATATAGTATTGGGCGGCGGTATCCAGCCCGTTGCAGGTGGCCCGGGCGGTGTATTCGGCCTTGCCGGCGGGGCAGAGAGGCTCCTCCGGGAGTATCAGGCTCGCGGTCTTAATGTCTTGTGCGCCAGCGTATAGCGGTATCAGTATGGCGGATATCAGTGCGGATATTGGCTTCATTGTGGTATTTTGTAAGTTTTGGCAAAGATACTTAATTTTTGCGGAATACTGTTTTTTTTATTACATTTGTGCCCAAAACTAATGCAACTGATATGCGTATTATTACATTGCTGGCTTTTCTGTTTTTTGGGTTTCAGCTGATGGCGCAAAATCCGGTATACCTTCAGCTGGTATCCTCTCCGCAGGACAGGGCGGTGGCCAACATCCTGAAACAGAACGTGGGCGACAGCTGGGAAAATACCTGGAATGTGGGCAGCGCCAAAAAGCTTCAGGGAAGCCTCTACCTTCTGGAGGTGTGGCTCACCCGGCCCGGCACCGTCTGGGACTACGATGAGATGAGCGATATGCAGGGCAAGATAAACTCTGCCGTGGATTGGCTCACCTACACCGCCGCAAGCTACGGCAAGCCTCTTTCTGTGAAAGTAGGGTCCTATGCCGGCGACGGCCACAAGGGCATTCCCATCAGCGGACTGCCGGCCTCATACGCCGAGGCCACCAATTCCGGCAATCTCCTGGTGAGGGCGCTCAACATAATAGGCTATCCCGGCATCATGGAATGTTACAGCCAGCTGCACAACGATATGCACTGCGACAATGTGGCAGTGCTTGTGCTCATCAACAACAACGGATGGAGCTGCGCCAACCAGTATTCCACCGCCCACACGATGTACGGCTACGAGAGCTATTTCCTGGAAAACGCTTTCATCTTCCTTACCGTGGATGGAGTGCCGGCATCGGCTCAGAGCATAGCCCACGAGCTGCTACACCTTTTCGGCGCATGGGATATGTATCAGCCGCAGGCATCCCCCGCCGCCGACAGCTGGGCCCACGAGCATTTCCCGAACGAGATAATGCTCACCGTATCCAAGCCATTGAGCGAGCATACAATCTCTCCGCTCACCGCCTGGCTCACCGGCCTCAGCACCAGCTATCAGGATTGGTACATGTATTTCAGGAGAGTGGCTAATCAATAAACTTTAAGCTTTAAGCTTTAATCTTTAATCTTTAATCTTTACACTTTACACTTTACACTAAAAAAATGAACTACCGCAAAGAAGATATTGGCCTTTGGGGCTCGCTTCTCAATTTAATATTCGATATCGCCCTTGTTTACGTGCTGTATATGGCGTGCAGGGTTGTGTTTCTGATATCCAACTACGACTACTATTCCGGCAATGTGTTCGGCGATAATTTCTGGACCCTCGTAAAGGGCTCCCTGGTGTTCGATACATCGGGCGTAATATACACCAACCTCCCTTTCATAGTGTTGTCCATTCTGCCCATGCACTTCAAGGTCAGGAGCCGTGGCTACGCCTTCGTCACCAAGCTGCTGTACGTGCTCTGCAATACCGTGGGCCTGCTGGCCAACATGGTGGATGTGGTGTACGTGCGCTGGACCGGCCGCAGAATGACAGCCTCGGTGTTCAGCGAGTTCAGCCACGAGGACAATCTTATGCAGGTGTTATCAGCTGAAATCCCTAAACACTGGCTGCTCCTTGTGTGTCTGGCTGTTATGGTTTTCCTGCTGATATGGCTTTACCGCTGTCCGCTCTCCACACGCGGGCTCAAGGATGTGCTCAGCCATATCTGGTATTATCTCTTCCGTCTGCTGGCCGGCGCGGCCGTGGTGCTGGTCTGCATGGCCGGTATGCGCGGAGGCATCGACCGCAGCACGCGCCCCATCACCATAAGCAACGCCAACCAGTATATCCAGAATCCCGTGCAGGCTCCGCTGATACTCAATACGCCGTTCAGCATTATCCGCACCCTGGGCAAGAAACCTTTTGTGAAGCCGCAGTATTTCGAGACCGAGGAACAGCTCTCGGCAGTATACACTCCGGTTCACTTGCCATCAGCTGATACACTGGAGTTCAGCCGCAAGAATGTGGTGGTATTGATAGTGGAGAGTTTCGGCCGCGAGTACATAGGCGCCTACAACAAGTGGCTGGAAGACAGCACATACAAGGGCTATACGCCTTTTATAGACAGCCTGATGGCGCATTCGCTGTATTTCCAGCAGAGCTACGTGAACGGCCGCAAGAGTATAGACGGAATGCCGAGCGTGCTGAGCGGTATACCTTATTTTATAGAGCCGTTTTTCCTGACTCCGGCCTCGCTCAATCATCTCGACGGACTGGCCGTGGAGCTTGGCAGTGCGGGCTATCAGACGGCATTCTTCCACGGCGCCAAAAACGGAAGCATGGGTTTCCAGGCTTTTGCCAATGCCACGGGTTTCCAGAAATACTACGGACGCACCGAGTTTGATGAGGCTCCGCAGTACGGCGGCGAGAGCGAGTTCGACGGCTTCTGGGCCATCTGGGACGAGCCTTTCCTGCAGTTTTACGCCGATGAGATGGGCAAGATGCGGGAGCCTTTTATGACTGCCGTATTCACAGCCAGCAATCATCATCCGTATCAGATACCTGAAAAATACAAGACCAAATTCCCCGAGGAGGGCATAGAGATACATAAGTGCGTGCGCTACACCGACAATGCGCTGCGCCGTTTCTTCGACAATGCGCGCCGTCAGCCATGGTTCCAGAATACTCTGTTCGTAATCTGCAGCGACCACACCAACCTGAGCGACCACGACGAGTATCAGACCGATCTCGGTATCTTTGCCGGCCCGGTGATTTTCTACGCTCCCGGCGACAGCACCATGGTGGGCGAGCGTCCCGGCATTGCGCAGCAGATAGATGTGATGCCTACCGTGCTCAGCTATCTGCGTTACAAGAAACCGTACATATCGTTTGGCGTGGATCTGCTTTCAACTCCCGCCGACGAGACTTTTGCCGTAAGCTATTACAATGGAATATATCAGCTGCTAATGGGCGGATACTTTGTGCAGTTTGACGGCGAGGATCTGCGCGCAGTATACTCTATAGATGATAAGCTGCTGAAAAACAATCTGAAAGGCTCGGTGGATGTGGGCTATCAGCTCAAATACCTAAAAGCCATAATACAGCAGTACATGGGCCGAATGAACGACGACAGATTAATTATGAGGTAGCTAATAGCCTGATATATTGCATGATAACTGGATTGTTAAAAAACTTTAATACAAAATTAAACAACTAAAATTTTGATAAAAGTATTTTTATGCCTAATTTAGGCTCGTGAAATGATTTAGCAGTGTAAAATAACCTTGGCAAATTGGTAATCGGAAGATTGATGCCCTTTTGTCTTTTTAAAATATCTATACTAAAATTAATTATGGCATCAACAGAACTTACTCCCGACTACGTATTTGAGACCAGTTGGGAGGTCTGCAACAAGGTGGGCGGTATCCATACAGTCGTTTCCACCAAGGCACAGACAATGAAGGCCTATTACGGTGACAATCTCATAATGATTGGCCCCGATATCTGGCAGAATACTGAGGAGAATCCAGAGTTTGTGGAGGACAAGAACCTGTTCTCTGACTGGAGAGAGATGATGAACCGCAGCGACACTCGCGTACGCATCGGCCGCTGGAAAATCGTGGGAGAGCCTATCGTAATTCTCGTGGACTTCTCTCAGATGGTTTACAAGAAAGACAAGATCTTCGCTGAATTCTGGGAGACCTACAAGCTCGACTCTATTTCCGGCGACTGGGGCTACATAGAGCCTGTAGTATTCGGATATTCAGCTGGTAAGGTGATAGAGAGCTTCTGCTCTTACAACGCCAAGCCTACCAACCGCATTGTGGCCCACTTCCACGAGTGGATGACCGGCGCAGGTATTCTCTACATCGAGAAATACGCTCCCGAGATAGCCACTGTTTTCACAACCCACGCCACAGCCATAGGACGAAGCATCGCCGGCAACGGTCTGCCTCTCTATGGTCCTATCAGATCTTACGACGGCGACGATACTGCACGCCGTTTCAATATGGTGGCCAAGCAGAGCTGCGAGAAACTCTCTGCACTCACCGCCGACGCTTACACCACTGTATCCGACATTACTGCCATTGAGTGCGCTCAGTTTACTTACCGCAAGGTGGATTACGTGACTCCAAACGGTTTCGAGGACGATTTCGTTCCTAAGGGTTCTGTGTTCACCAAGAAGCGCGCTGCAGCCCGCAAGAAGATGCTGGAGGTGGCAGGCGCTCTGCTCGGCCAGAAGTTCGACGACAAGAGCACTGTAATTCTTGGCACATCAGGCCGCTATGAGTACCGCAACAAGGGTATCGACGTATTCCTGGAGTCGCTCAACAAGATAAAGCAGCTCGGCACACTCGATAAGAACAAGACTCTCCTGGCTTTCATCACAGTGCCAGCCAACCACTACGGCGCACGTCCAGAGCTCAAGGAGGCCATCGAGAAGGGCACCACAGTACAGAACGACAACTACAGCCGCTACCTCACCCACGGCCTCCACTATGTGGAGTACGACTCGGTTTGCAACCGCGCAATGCAGCTCGGCCTCGACAACAGCAAGGACAGCAAGATTAAGCTCATCTTCGTGCCTTCTTACCTGAAGGGCGACGACGGCATTTTCAATCTGCCTTACTACGACCTCCTTATCGGTATGGATATCACAGCATACCCATCATACTACGAGCCATGGGGCTACACTCCAATGGAGTCTATCGCATTCTCGGTTCCTACCATCACTACCGACCTCGCAGGTTTCGGCAAGTACACCGAGAACATAATGCCAGCAGGCAGCAAGCCTGTGGTAGTATTGAAGCGCACCGACGAGAACTATCACGAGGTTTCGGAGAATCTCGCCAAGGCCGTTATCGAATACGCCAACCTCAGCGAGCAGTCTATGGAGACCAACCGCAAGGCAGCTTATCAGCTCAGCCAGCAGTTCCTCTGGAAGAATCTCGCTAAATACTATGTAAAGGCTTACTCTACAGCTCTCGAGCGTTCTACCAACAGATACGAGTCAGCTGACTTTACAAAATACACACACGAATCGTTTAACATAAATCCTATAAAAGTGAACAATCCAATTTGGAGAAACATTCAGGTACAGCCAAACCTCTCAGGCAAGTTCAAGGGCTTGGAAGAAATGTCTTACAACCTTTGGTGGTGTTGGAATTTCGACGCTGAGGAAATGTGGCAGACCATTGGCGAGGACGGCCTTTGGGACAAGTCAGGTCACAACCCAGTGCAGCTTCTGCGCATGGTAGATCTCAACAGACTCTCTGTTCTTGAGAACGATGCAGAGTTTATCGCTAAGTACGAGGCTGTATACGCCAAGTTCAAGGCTTACATGGAGGAGAAGAAGAACGCCAAGGGTCCTTCTGTAGCTTACTTCTGTATGGAGTACGGTATCCATGACTCATTGAAGATCTTCTCGGGTGGTCTCGGTATCTTGGCCGGTGACTACGTAAAGGAGGCTTCTGACTCTAACGTTGATATGGTGGCTGTAGGTCTCTTGTACCGCTACGGCTACTTCCGTCAGAAGATCTCTGTTTGGGGCGATCAGATTGCTGAGGACGTTCCACAGGACTTCAAGTCATTGCCTATCACAGCTGTTAAGGACGAGAACGGCGACCACATGACTGTTCAGGTTGCATTCCCTGGCCGCAAGATCACAGCCCTCGTATGGAAGGCTCAGGTAGGCCGCGTAGAGCTCTACCTCCTCGATACCGACCACGATATGAACTGGGATCAGGACCGCTGGGTAACTCATCACCTC
>JAZQPB010000099.1:0-6162 GCA_045628165.1 Bacteroidales bacterium
CCTGTAGAAGTACCCAAAATTGTAATGGAGGATACTCCTGTTTCAGTCCCTGTAGAAGAACCCAAAAAAAATGAACCTGAAATCTCCAACGTACCAACAGAACCTGTGGTTTCTAACGTGGAGGATAAAATTTCAGAGAAATCAAACAATAAAAGTTTGTATATTCTTGGTGGTATTGCTGTGGTTCTTCTTATTGTGATTCTATTTATGAAGTTTGGATCATCAAGTAACTCTTACGAGCCAGAAAATTATGTTTCTGAAAACGTTCAACCTTCAATACAAGAAGCAACCATAGAAGATTCTCCTGCGATATCTGTTCAGTCTAATCCTGATGCCGATAAAAGGTTGGAAGATTTTTTGAACAAGGTTTTAGATGCACCTTTATCAGAAACCTGTAAACTTTTAAAAGTCTTTAGAAAAGGAAATGCAAAGTGTATTTTCTTTGAAGGTAATAGAGTTGTTCTTTGTTCCGAGGAAGGACCTTGTGAAATGTATGCTTGTTTTTATGTTTATGATGCCGTTAAAGATGAGTTTAGAATTTATACCAAGGACAGTAAGTTTGTAGTATGTGATAAGAGTGATATCACAAAAGTAAAGGCTAGTTCAAAAGCGAACGACTATGGTGAGATTGATTTCAATATTGACAAAAATGTTTTCTGCGTGGGTTATGAAGAAGAGAAAAAGAATTTCGTTTTTGGCGGAGATCAAGATTTTGCGATTTTCACTTTCGACGGAATTCAGAAGATAAATCTATCTGATTTTTCGTTAACAAGGATTGGTAGCAAGAAATCGATCGCAGAAGTAATTGACGATAAGTATATTGTTGAGTATACTTCTGCTATGGAATTGCACCAAGGTTATGATTTTGATACTGCTACTTTTGTGGTGAGAGATGTAATTACGGGTAACAAAATCGCAAACCCTTTCTTTAAGCAAGAAACTGCATTGTATTGTAACAATAATTTTTGTATGAAACTTACAATTCAAGAAAATGGTTATGTTTGTGCAGAAATCACAGAAGGAAGTAACTATCTTATTGCGATAGGTTGCAAGAAGCCATCAAAGGATATTTATTTGTATAATGTAAATCTGGAATCATTCAAGATTGATGATATTACAAAGTCTTTCCAGTTGCATTATATTAATTCACAAAAATATAAGGTTGATATATATCAATCAGTAGGTGAGGCTTATGCTGGTGTAACCAACACTTTTGAATTAACGCAAAAGGATATGTATAAATAATATCTTAAATTAATATTGTGGTGTAAGTTTTTGGTGGCCATATTGTGAAACATAGGATTTATCAATATAGTAAGAGCATTTATTCACCATTCAAACAAAAAAAATTGCACAGCGAAAACCCCTTCCGCTGTGCGATTTTTTGTAATTCTGTCCATTTAGAACGTCTTTCTCCTATTCAAACCAGTTTTCGATTTCAAGAGGGAAAAATTTTGTTATAATTTCAAAATCCTTTACATTTCTTGTTACAAGAGTCAGGTTGTTGACGAATGCTACAGATGCAATTTGTGAGTCTGCGTAAGGCAAGGAAAAACCTTTCTCGTTGAGAGTCTTCATAATATCAGAATGTACGTCAGCCGTTGTTTTGGTATATGGTATAATTCTGTAATTATTTACAATATCGTTATATAGATAGTTCTCAATGGATTTCTTCCTTTTGCCTTCAGGCATTCTTTTTACTCCATAGAGCAATTCAAACCAAGAAATGGAAGAAATAGAACAATGCCTCAATTCAGAGACAATTCTATTTAGAACATTCCTGTTAGGTGTTGGCTTTGTGCACTCAGAAATGATGTTAGTATCAAGAAGATATTGTTTTTTTAGCATAATTGCAATTCTGAAGAACGTTGAAATTCTGACTTATCTCTTGCCATTTCCAGATACTGATCAAAATCATCAGTTTCTGAAAAAATAGTTGGATCTTTCATCCTGGCTTCGTAAATTGAGGGTGCTATAATTTTCAGACAGTCCATTATGTCTTTGTTTTTGGGAAGATTTGTACTTACAGCACGATTTTCTTTTGGACAAAGATAATCCTCTTTCAGCAATCTTAGATAATTGAGAATCTGCGGAAATAGTTCCTTGGGTAAAGAAATCAATTCCTCCTGAATTCCTTTCTGTAATAATTCGTATGTCATATTCCCTCCTTTTTTATTAGACAATGCAAATGTATTAAAAATAGTTGATAACAAAAAAAGTTTTCACAAAATATCAGCCACAACAAAAAAAATCGCACAGCGAAATTTCAATTCTCCCTTCCGCTGTGCGATTATAAAAACAATCTGCGTAAATCCGCCAGATCTGTGTTATCTGTGTTCTGACAAAAATCCTACTTCTCCAGCAATCTCAGATAGAAGATGCTTGGGGCCATTTTGCCACCGTTGGCCTCCATACGGAATTTTATGGAATTCTTGGCGTTGCCGTCTTTGTCCTTGAGCATTGAGGCGGGGATTGGGAACTCCATATTGAAGAAGCCGTTCTCGTCCATTGAGGGGTGCTCGCGTGGACATTCCCACTTCTCGGCAAGGGGCTGGTCGTCGATGTAGATGCTACAGATACGGCCGCCGTCGTGACGGGTGAAACGGAGCATAAGTACCACATTCTCAGTAGGAAGAGGCTTGGTATTGTTGCTCTTGAGGTTTGTAAGTGTAAACGAAACCTTGTGGTCCTGGGGAATCTCGCGGTAGGCCTCGCTGTTGAAGTTGCCCTTGGCCCAAGTTGCGGTGGCCTCTATGATGTGACCAGCCTCGCTCTGTTGCTCGCCTGTGGCGATGAAATCGATGCTACGTGTCTCAAGCGCGGCCTGAATGCTGTCGGCCTTCACCATTGGACTCTTGGCGTATTCCTCCTTGGTCTGGGCGTACCAGTAGCACGAATATCTGGCGTGCTGAATCTCGTAGAATGGCTGAAGCGTCAGGGCTGGCCACTCGGATTTGCCAACCTTGTCGGGCTGGATTGTGAACTGCAGACGACTTACGTCCTTGGCCTTGATGCGGTTGAGGAGTTTGCCACGGTCGCCGATAAACATTGGGGCGGTGTTGAGCGATTTTCTGGAACCCATAGCGCCTGGCGAGTGACCCATACGGCTGTCGTCGGCGTACTCGTTGCGCAGTTTCTCGTATTGCAGACCGGTCTTAACGGCCTCCTCCTCGCTTTCTGCGGTGGTTTTGCCAGCCAGCAATATCGGGCCGTACTTAAATGCCACATAATCAGTGTAGTTAGGACAATCCTCCACCTTGAAATCCATTGCGAAAGATACCTCCACCACGTCGCCTGCCTTCCACTTGCGGGCAATCTTCTCGTAACCAGGTGTGGAAGAGGTGTTTACGGGTTTTCCGTTCACTCTGATGCTATAGTTACTGCTCCACCCAGGGTGGCGCAACGAGAGGGTGAATTTTCCAGCCTTTGTGATTGTGAGAGTGGTGCTTGGCTCGTATGGGAAGGTTGTCTCCTGCTTGATGCCAAACCTGCTGTTATTCAACTGAGTAGGTGTGAAAAGGTTCACAAAAAGCGTATCAGCCGAATGAGTATATACAAAATGTCCGTATTTGCTGTGATTTTCCATTCCCGTGCCCACACAGCACCACATTCCGCTGTTTACCTGCGAGTAAATCCTGTAGGCCTGAGGTCTCAGGGTTGTAAAGTAAACATAACCGCCAGTCTCAGGATCCTGAGTAGAGAGGATGTGGTTCCAGACGGCTTGCTCATAGAAATCGGCGTACTTGTAGTCGTGGGTGGCGTCGAAGAGCGATTCCGAGAGTTTCATCATATTGTTGGTGTTGCAACTCTCTGGTCCTTCGAGGTTTGTCATATAACTCTCGCAGTGGTCGCTTGGGAGGAAATGCTCACCAATGGAGTTGCCGCCGATGCAGACTGTGCGGTGGGTTGCCACGTCGTCCCAGAAATTGCGGACCGACTCCACGTAGGTCTTGTGGTTGGGGTTCTGGTTTTCGGGATCCAGTTGGCTGATACGCTCAAAACCCACAAACTTAGGCACTTGGGTGTTGGCGTGCTTGCGGTCGAGGAAGTGCTCGTTGTATTTTCCTGATGCGTCGGCCAACATACCGTTCACGTACCATTGGTGGGAATATTTCACTGAGGCGTCGAGATATTTCTTGTCGCCGAAGATTTTGTAGGCGTCGGCCAGGGTCTCGTTCATTCCTCCGTGCTCCCAGCCGAGAATGCCCTGCATAGCATTGTCGTCGAGTTTGGCGACCACGTTTATCGACCAGTCGCACAGTCTCTTATACATTTCCTTTGCGGTCTCGTTGCCAGCATAAACGTATGCGTCGCGCAGACCAGCCAGGATCTTGTGCTGACAGTAGAAAGGCACCGTGCCACCCCATTTGCGGAATGGCTCCAGGTCGCCCTTGTAAAGTCCGCGCCACATTTCGGTGTAAGGCTGACCTCCAATGAAGCCCTCCATACCCTCGGTGTTGCCGTTGTAGGCGTCCTGACAGTCCTTCATAATATCAAGGCAGTAAACGAGTCTCTCATTGATTTTGCCCGCCAAATCTGCGTACTCCTTGTCGTTTTTCATAGCCGAGTAGGCGAGGGCGAGCGCGGTGATGTAGTGTCCACCCACGTGCCCCTCAAGGCTCCACGAGTAATCGCCCCAGTTTCTGAAACTTGGGTGCTTTGTAAGCCAGTCCTGATACTTACCGCTATTGAGTTTGGCCTCGCGGACGAAAGGCGTCATCAGGCGGTCGGCGTCGTATTTCAGAAGGAGTTCTGCGTTCACCTTCATAGCGTTGCGCATAGGACCGCCCGTCACCTGCACCTCGCTGAGGTCGAAGTGCTCAGGGTAGAGAATGCTCTGTGCGTTCACCTCTGATGCATTTACAGCACTGGCTAAAGCCAGTAAGAAAATTGCTTTCTTGATGTTGTTTTTCATAAAAATATCTATTGTTTGAAATAATGAACTTTTACTATTGCGCAAATGTATTTATTTTTTAAGTGTTTTGCAAACAATTTTTTAAGTTTCCGAAGTTTTTTTTGAACAAGAAAACAAGCACTAAATCACCTTACTGACACTTGGAGTGCTTGGAAAACTGTCAAAAACAAGTTTTTGAGGAAAACGCCTAACGCTAAAAAACAAAACAAAGAAAACCATTGGAACGTGTTTTCTATCGTTTTGTTTTTTAGCGTTAAGCGTTTTTATGGTTATTTCAATAACCAGTTTTCTGCGCTCCAATTCAAATGAAAGGTACTAAAAAGCGCGTTTTCTTGTTTAAATTTTTAATTTCTCCAATCCTTCCAGATAAGCCAACGCTATCTTGTAGGTCTCGTATTTTGGAGGGAGTTTTCCGTTGGTGCGTCGGGCGTCCATATTGTGGCGGAGGTCGGCAATCTTTACCTGACGCGCTATCTGATTGTGGGCCAACGCCTTCACGTAGTCAAGATATGGGATTTGCTTGTCGTGTGTTATCAGGGCCAAAGCCTCAGTAACCTCCTTGGGAAACTCACGCTTCAGATCTTCAAGGCTATACATATCGCTGTGGTCCTCCACCACGTCGTGAAGCAAGGCCACGCAAACGGTGTATTCGTCGTCGAACTGAGTGGCAAGGAAAAACGGATGAAAAACATACGGATATCCGCCCTTGTCAATTTCCTTATGCGCTGTATATGCGATATTTACAGCCTTCTTTACTAAATCGGAATAGAACATAATGTAATAGATTTTGATAGGTTAGTGTAATAATAACGCAGGAAAATTGTTGTTATTGTTTTTTTTGCTGATATTGCGATAAATGATTATATTTGCGGAGAGAAAAATGAAATTAATAACTTAACACTTTATAAACTATGTTCCTGAAGGACTGTTATGATGATTATAAGAGGAATATTGAGAAAATCAATAATTCCAATTTGAGCGATGAGGCAAAAAATGATGCTTTGCGTGAAAATTATTGGGATTTTTGTGATGTTTATAATTCACTGAAAACTGCGTATGCTGAAGGTTTTGCAGAGGGATTTGCCGAAACTCAAGTCAAGTTGTATAATAAGGTTTGGGATGATGCTTATGCAGAAGGTATGAAATTATCAGATTTTTCTTGGAAGAAGTCTTTGGCTAAAAAATTAAAGGCTGAGGGAACTTCTATGGAGGATATTGTTGATTTGAGTTTGTTGCCCGAGGAGGTG
>JAZQPB010000100.1:0-2344 GCA_045628165.1 Bacteroidales bacterium
GGTCGGGGCTACGGAGCGTGAAGGTCCTCAGGAGGACCTGGAAAAAATCATTTATAAG
This sequence comes from Bacteroidales bacterium, assembly GCA_045628165.1. GTDB lineage: Bacteria > Bacteroidota > Bacteroidia > Bacteroidales > UBA3824 > UBA3824. The sequence continues at coordinate 59 of JAZQPB010000100.1, forward strand.
TTTCGTCGATTTTTTTCGCGATTGCCGTTTACTCCAGCAACCTCCGAAACTTCTCTGGAGTTTTCGGCAAGGTGTATGAAATGTTGTTGATTGCCATTCCGTCTTTCTCTACCTCAAACTCTCCTAATGGAGTCTGGTATTCCGTGTCTTCTTTGCTGTACTGACGACAAATGATTTTGGAATAGTTTTTTGACAGCGTTTCGTATTGATCGTTTAGCGTGAATGGACTCGACACCTCGAACTCTTGGATAATATCCTCGTTGCCGTTGTCGCTGATTCCATACATTACGAATGTTTTGGTTTTGTCAACAAAATGAAGTTGTCGCCAGATAGTACGCTCTCTTTTGTAAAGATATTCCACAAGTTCGCGCTCTTCGTCTGTAAGTATGGACGTCTGCAACAAATTGTAATAGAAGGATTTTCTATTTACGTGGTCGCCTTCGGGCATTCGGTTTACCAATTTGATTATTTCAATAGTAGTCAGTATTTTGTCCTTATATTTTTCCCGCTCTGAAGCATCAGTAACAAAACGCAAAGCGTAATCGGTATATTGCTTCTGAGTCTCAGTATCCTCCACAAAATTGCGGTAAAGTTTGTTGTTCTTTATGTAGAAGTATTTGTTTTGCGGGTCGATTGATATTTGGGGGCAATCATTGGAATAATTGAAAACTCCACAGGGATCGTCGTAATAGAAATCGTCCTCAATATGCTTGACCGTGGAGGGGAAATGGATTGCTGATACGCCACAATAGTTGAAGGCGTAACTGCCAACATATTCCAATCCCTCGGGCAGGATTATCCGATTGGCTGATTTTATGCCATTTTCGTCCTCAAGTGATTTCAGGGATTTGGGAAGTCTTGTGTTTCCAAAATACTTGCAACACTGATACGGCAACACTTCCACCTTGTCGGGAATCACCAATTCGTCAACCCCGATAAACAGGAATGCCGACTCGCCAAGTTTCACGATAGATTGTGGCAGATTGAGTTTTTCGAGATTCTCACAATGAGCAAAACCGTAATCGCCTATTTCCCTCAGCGACTTTGGCAGGTTTATCTGCTTGGTCTGGTAGGCGCAGAAAGCGCAGTTGCCGATTGTTTTTACACCGTTTGGAACTGATATCTGCTCAGCATCGTTGGTGTGGACAAGAATAGTGCCGTCCTCCGAAAAAATATCGTTCCCGTTTTTCTTGAAAATTTGGGAATAATTCGAATTATAGAGTATTTTGGTGATTACAGGAATTTTTTCGCAGTAATCCTCGCAATATAGTCTGATATATACCTCGATATCGTTTACGTAGCCTGTCTTGTAAGTGACATTGCAACACGAAATGTCAATGTTTTTTATTGCGGAATTCAGAAACGCCTCGTCGCAATCCTCGATATCCTTAACGTCGATATCGCCCAGAAACTCAATCGTCTCCTCATAAGGATTGTCGGCAAGCCATTGTTTCAAAGTTGTTTTTTCAGTCTCTAAAATCATAGTTAATTTGGTTTTATTAATGCAAAGATAGTGTTTTTTCTCTGAAATGAAAACAAATACTTTTCCTTATCGCATCATTTATTTTTTTTATAACAATTATCATCTCTTTTATCAGAAAAATTCGTACTTTTGTAGCCGGATTTGATTAAAAATGCGCAAGTATCTGTTTTATATATTATTGACGGTTTCGGCCGTTGTTTCTGCGGTTGCGGTCTTTGATTGCGATAGGCGGACGGAGGTTTCTTGCGCAAATTCCATTGAGGCCGGCATTTTCGATGATTATTCCGACTATGTTAGCGAGATTATTAGTGTTGGTTTGTCGGCTGACAACACTTTCCGGCAGGAACCTACGGCAGGTTCGGGCAGTGTGGGGCAGAGTCAGTTACATAAAAACTATACCAACAAATTCCTGCTTGACGGTAGGGCGTCGGCATCCTACAAATCGTTGTTTCTGAAACGGCTTGATATCAAAAACTCGCTCTTTGGCGGGTGCCGTTTCCTGTATCTTATTCGTGTTTTGCGGAATTGATACCTGATATCCAATCGCTTGAGATAGAGTGTGTTGAGTTATGTGGTATTTTTTTCAACCATTAAAAAATTCATCATTATGACAACAAATTTTCTCTCTATTGCAAAGGATATTCAGGAAATAAGCAACGGCAAGGTATCTGCCACCGAGAAGTGCAATTTCTGTTGGATTGCGGTTATCGCGTTGGGCCTCAGTATGTTCTATGTTCAGAACCTTGTGGATCCCGACAACGGCGCGCCTACTATGGCTCTCGTTACCTTGGGACTTTTCGGCG
>JAZQPB010000101.1:0-9373 GCA_045628165.1 Bacteroidales bacterium
CGTATACTCCGAGAGCGAGAACAAGGCCATCACAATGGCGGCCGAGCCGGGCTCCACTTTCAAGATTCCGGCCATAATGGCATATCTCGAGGAGACGGGCGCCAGCATATACGATTCCATAGACGTAGGCAACGACGGCCTCTTCACATACCACGGCCACAAGATAAGGGACGATCATCCGCTCAAGGGCCGGGTATCCATCAAGGAGATTGTGGAGCACTCGTCAAACGTGGGCATGTCGAAGCTTATAACATCGGCTTTCGAATCCAACAGAGACCACTTCATATCAAGGCTCTGCAACCTTCGTCTCGACAAGCCGTCGGGCATCGACCTCATAGGCGAGGCTCAGCCATTCATCCGCTCGTCAAAGGATCAGGGCTGGTCGCTGGCATCCATCGCGGTAATGTCGTATGGATACGAGGTTCAGCTTACTCCATTGCAGATACTTACATTCTACAATGCCATAGCTAATGGCGGCAAGATGATGAAACCCTATCTGCTGGAAGAGGTTCGCTCGCACGGCGAGGTGGTGGAGAAAACCAAGCCCGTGGTGCTCAAGTCGGCCATCTGCAGCAAGGAGACCCTCGAGAAAGTCCAGATACTGCTCAAATCGGTGGTGGACAACGGAACAGCATCGTCGCTCAAGAATCCGCTCTACGGCATAGCCGGCAAAACCGGCACCGCCCAGATAGCACAGGGAAGCACGGGATACGAGGGAGCTAAAGGCAAGGTATACATGGCCTCGTTTGCCGGATATTTCCCCACCGACAGGCCCAAGTACTCCTGCATAGTGGTGGTTACCGCTCCTACACAGGGATCATACTACGCGAGCTCGGTGGCCTGCCCGGTTTTCAAGGATATAGCTGATAAGCTCTATTCCCAGGACCGCGAGCTGCACAACGGCAAAAACTTCGACCTCATGCAGTACGAGAACCTCAAGGACAACGTGCCGCAGATAAAATCCGGCGACCGCGAGATACTCGACCGTCTCTGCTCCATGTTCAATATCAATCTCACCAACGTGGAAGCCTCTCAGACTCCGTATGTTACTCCATCGGTAAGCAACGGCGCCATCAGGCTCGAGCCATTAGCTACCAGCGTGCATGTAGTGCCTGATGTCAAGAACATGGGCCTGCGCGATGCAATGTACATCCTGCGCAACCGCGGCATCAATGTAAGGGTAGTGGGCCGCGGAGTTGTCAAGAAACAGTCGATACCGCCATCCACCACCGTGAAAGACGGCATGACCATAATACTCGAATTGGGATAACGAACTAAAAAAACAGGTTGTTATGAAACTTTCAAATATATTAGAGCGCATTACGGTATTGGATAGCCGTGGCAGTCTGGATATCGATATCAGCAGGCTTACATCCGATTCGCGCAATGTAGATGAGTCCACCCTCTTTGTAGCCGTAAAGGGCGTAAAGGCGGATGGCCACGATTATATAGCTGATGTGGTGTCCAAGGGCGTGGCCGCGGTAGTCTGCGAGCGTTTCCCCGAGGATATGCCAGCTGATATCACATTTGTGCTATTAGCTGATACAGTGGATTCGCTGGGCAAGATAGCCTCGGCATTCTACGGATATCCGTCGGAGAAGCTCAGCCTTGCGGGCGTAACCGGCACCAACGGCAAAACCACCACCGCAACCCTGCTCTACAAGCTCTTCAAGAGCCTCGGATACAAGGCCGGACTGCTCTCCACTGTGGAAAACTACGTGGACGACACCGTATATCCTGCCAAGCAGACCACTCCCGATCCCATCACCATCAACAGGCTGATGGCCGAGATGGTGGACTGCGGATGCCAGTACTGTTTCATGGAGGTAAGCTCGCATTCCATAGTGCAGAAACGAATCTCGGGACTCAGGTTCCGTCTCGGCATATTCTCCAATATCACCCTCGACCACCTGGATTACCACAAGACATTCCAGGAGTACATCAGGGCCAAGAAGATGTTTTTCGACAATATGCCAGCTGATAGCTATTCGCTCGTAAACACCGACGACAAAAACGGCCGTGTGATGGTGCAGAACAGCAAGTCGCAGATAAGGACATACGGACTCCACGGCTTCAACGACTTCAATGCCGGCATTCTGGAGTGCAGCCTTGAGGGAATGCTCCTGAATATCTGCGGCAGGGAGATGTGGACATTCCTGCCAGGAAGGTTCAACGCATACAACATACTCGCAGTATACAGCTCGGCGGTGTTGCTCGGCGAGAATCCCGACAACGTGCTCACACAGCTCAGCGGTCTCCATTCGGTAAGGGGCCGTTTCGATATAGTGAACATAGCCGGCAAGTCGGCCATAGTGGATTACGCCCACACTCCCGACGCCCTCGAGAATGTGATATCCACCATCAACCAGATACGCCAGGATATGTGCCGAAAGCAGGAGCTGATTACGATATGCGGATGCGGAGGCGACCGCGACCGCAGCAAGCGCCCCATAATGGCCCAGATAGCCGCAAGGCATTCCGACAAGGTAATCCTGACATCCGACAATCCGCGCACCGAGAATCCCGAATCGATACTCGACGAGATGCAGGCCGGACTGTCGCCCGAGGATATGCCGAGGGTTTTGCGCATCAGCGATAGAAAATCCGCCATACAGACTGCCTGCATGATGGCGCATGAGGGCGACATTATCCTGATAGCGGGCAAGGGCCACGAAGACTATCAGGAGATCAACGGAGTAAAACACCACTTCGACGACAAGGAGACCGTACGGGAGATTCTCCTTGCCCAGCAAGGAAAATAATACAAAAATTACCAACACGAGAGATGCTATATTACCTTTTCAACTATTTAGAGAAGTTCGATTTTCCGGGCGCGAGGCTTTTCAGCTATATATCGTTCCGCTCGGCCATGGCCATTATCATATCACTGCTGGTGACTATGATATTCGGCAAATACATGATAAGACTGCTGCGCCGTCACCAGATAGGCGAGAGCGTGCGCACACTGTATCTTGACGGCCAGAACCAGAAGGCCGGCACTCCCACCATGGGAGGCATCATCATCATAGCCGCCATACTGGTGCCGGTGCTCCTGCTGTGCCAGCTCAGCAATATATATGTGATACTGCTGATATTCACCACTATATGGCTGGGTTTTCTCGGCTTTATGGATGACTACATCAAGATATTCAAGAAAAACAAGGACGGCCTGTCGAGCCGCAAGAAGCTCGCCGGTCAGATTTTTCTCGGCGTCGTGATAGGCTTGGCCATATACCTGAGCCCCGATATCGTGGTAAGGGAAAACGTAAGGGTAAACACATCCGATGTCACCCAGATGCTGGAGGCCGATACACAGCCCATCGATTCGCCAGCTGTGGGATGCAACGATGTAAAGACCCTGAAAACCACCGTGCCGTTCCTCAAGAACAACGAGTTCGATTACGCCAAGATTCTCTGGTTTCTGGATCCCGACAAGTACGGCTGGGCCGTGGGACTGGTTTTCATACTCGTGGTCACCTTCATCATCACGGCCGTGAGCAATGGAGCCAACATCACCGACGGACTCGACGGACTGGCCGCGGGCACGTCGTCCATATCGGGCATCACTCTTCTGGTGTTTGCCTACGTATCGGGCAATGTGGTGTTCTCGCAGTACCTCAATATCATGTACATACCCGGAGCGGGCGAGCTGGTGGTATTCACATCGGCATTCATAGGCGCCACATTCGGGTTCCTGTGGTTCAACTCCTATCCGGCCCAGATCTTCATGGGCGATACCGGCAGCCTCACCATAGGCGGCATCATAGGAGTATTGGCGGTGCTGGTGCGCAAGGAGTTGCTTCTGCCCATATTCTGCGGAATATTCGTAGTGGAGAACCTCAGCGTGCTGCTCCAGATCTGGTATTACAAGCATACGCTCAAGAAATACGGGCAGGGACTCCACCTGTTTCTGATGGCTCCGCTCCACCACCATTATCAGAAAAAGGGCATGCCCGAGGCCAAGATTGTTACAAGGTTCCTGATAGTGGCCATGATGCTGGCTGTATTGTCGGTGCTCACCCTCAAGATCAGGTAGCGTATAGTTTTTATATCAGCTGATAGCAAAATATTATAAAAAAATATAACATGAGCAAGGTTGTGATTTTGGGCGCGGCAGAGAGCGGCATAGGTGCCGCAGTGCTCGCCAAGAAAAAAGGATATGATGTGTTTGTATCGGACTATGGCAAGATCAAGGAAAACTATCAGGCCATGCTCGATGCCCACGGCCTGCAGTACGAGCAGGGCCGGCACACTGAGGATATGATACTGGACGCCGATGTGATAGTGAAATCGCCCGGCATCCGCAACGACGCGCCCATCGTCCTGAAGGCCGCCGCCAAGGGTATTCCCATCAACTCGGAGATAGAGTTCGCCTGCAAGTTCGCCAATGCCAAGTATGTGTGCATCACCGGCAGCAACGGCAAGACCACTACCACCGAGCTCACATACAAGATACTCCGCGAGGCCGGCCTCAATGTGGGCCTGGGCGGAAATATTGGCAAGAGCTTCGCCCTTCAGGTGGCCGAGGACAATTTCGATTATTACGTACTGGAGCTCTCAAGCTTCCAGCTCGACAATATGTACGATTTCCGCGCCGATGTGGCGGTGCTCATGAACATCACCCCCGACCACCTCGACCGCTACGACTACAAGATGCAGAACTACACCGACAGTAAGTTCCGCATCACTCAGAACCAGCGCCCCGAGGATGCCTTCATTTACTTTGCCGAGGATCCTGTAACATCGGCTGAGATGGGCCGCCGCACATTCCAGCAGAAGGTGCTGCCGTTCTCGCTGAGCGCCGGTCAGCGTCCCGGTGCATGCTATATGGAGGGCGGCGATCTGTGCATATCAGCTGATGGCAAGGATATAGTAATCCCATCAGCTGGATTCCAGCTAAAGGGACGCCACAACAGGTGCAATATCATGGCAGCCGCGCTGGCCGCGCTTCAGGTGGGCATACAGCCCGGGCAGATCCAGAAGAGCATCGATACTTTCATGCCGCTGGAGCACAGAGTGGAGCCGTGCGGAGTGGTGGACGGCGTAAGCTGGATAAACGACTCTAAGGGCACCAACGTGGATTCGGTATGGTATGCCCTCGATACAGTGAGCCCCGGAGTGGTGCTGATACTCGGCGGTGTGGACAAGGGCAACGACTACAGCCAGCTCTACGACCTCGTGCGCCAGAAGGTGAAGGTGATAGTGGCCATGGGCGTAGACAATACTCCCATCCATGTGGCTTTCGACAGCATGATCCGTGTGGTAGACGTGCGCAGCATGGCCGAGTGCATATCCACATGCCGCGCCCTGGCCGCACCGGGCGATACCGTACTCCTGTCGCCGGCGTGCGCCAGCTTCGACCTCTTCACCTGCTACGAGCAGAGGGGCGAGATGTTCCGCGAGGCCGTTCAGGAGATGTTGAAAAAACAATAGCAACGATATGGAAAAGAAGGGTATATTCAATAAGTACCTGCTCGGCGATCCCACCATCTGGCTTATAGCATTGGCCTTGTGCATTTTGGGTACCGTGGAGGTATACAGCTCTACATCTATGCTCGCCTGGCACAAGCAGTCGGGCAATACGTCCTATTACGTATTGCGCCATTTCTTCTTTGTGTCGGCCGGCCTTTTGGCTATGTACTTTTTCTGCAGGCTGTCGTACAAGAATCTCACCAAGATTATACCTACGTTTTTCTGGGGTTCTGTGGTGCTTCTGCTGCTTACGTTGGTGCTGGGCAACAGCACCAACGATGCCAAGCGATGGTTTACCATACCGGGCACGTCGTTCGGATTCCAGACCAGCGATCTGGCCAAGCTCAGCCTGATGCTGTATCTCGCCAAGGTGCTCTCCACCTGCAAGAACACCCTGGCCGACAAGCGCATGGCCTTTATATGGTGCATGGTGGCGGTGGGTGTCACGTGCCTGCTGATACTGCCTGCCAACCTCTCCACGGCCCTGCTGATAGCCGGCACCAGCATGATAGTGATGGTGGTGGGCCAGATACCGTTCAAGTGGGTGGGATACATGATAGCCGGGCTTGCGCTCTTCGGCGTGCTCACCATAGGATTCTGCAAGGTGGCGGGCATACATACGCGTATGGATACGTGGGTAAGCCGTATCACCACATTCTCCAGCGACGATGCCGACCGCAACAACGAGGATTTCCAGGCCGCCGAGGCCAAGATAGCCATAGCGCGCGGCGGAATCATGGGCCAGGGTCCGGGCAACAGCGTTCAGCGCAACAGCATTCCGCACCCTTACTCCGATTTTATATTCGCGGTAATAGTGGAGGAGTGCGGTCTTTGGGGCGCCATCCTCGTGCTGGGAGGATACGTGATATTCTTCTTCCGGTGCGTGTCGATAGTCCGGGGGCTCAACAGGACCTTCCCGGCCTACATAGTGGTGGGCCTGTCGCTCAATATTGTGCTGCAGGCCGTGTCTCATGTGCTGGTGGTGTCCAACATCATTCCCGTTACGGGTCAGCCGCTGCCTCTGGTCAGCATGGGCGGTACGTCCATACTCTTTACGGGCGTAGCCATCGGCATCATACTCAATATTTCCAGATACTCGGGCCAGAAGGAGACCGAGCAGGATATAGAGCAGGACCAGGAGACCGAGGAGGTTGGCGATTATCCTTTTATAGCAGGATAGTAATAACAAGACATACAGATTGTATCACGATATAATATCATAGAGAGCCATGAAAGTTCTAATAGGAGGCGGAGGCACAGGCGGACACGTATTTCCGGCCATAGCCATTGCCCAGGCTTTGAGGAAGATAGACCCCGCGATAGACATTCTATTTGTGGGAGCCAAGGATAAGATAGAGATGGAGAAGGTGCCTGCCGCGGGATTCCAGATTATAGGACTTCCGGCCGCGGGTTTTCAGCGCAAGAATATGCTGAAAAACATCACTCTGCCCTTCAAGCTGATATCCTGCATGATAAAGTCGCGCCGCATTGTCAAGGATTTCCGTCCCGATATTGCAGTGGGCGTGGGCGGATATGCCAGCGGACCCATACTTCGCGCGGCCAGCAAGCAGGGCGTGCCTATAGTATTGCAGGAGCAGAACTCTCATGCCGGAGTCACCAATCAGATACTCTCCAAGAAGGCCTCGAGGATTTTTACGGCATACGACGGCATGGAGAAATATTTCGACGCCTCTAAGATTAAGTTTACCGGAAATCCCGTGCGTGCCGATATAGCCTACAATACCTGCACACGCGAGGAGGCATTGGCCGAGTTTGGCCTGGACCCCAACAAGATTACCGTACTCTCTGTGGGCGGAAGCCTGGGAGCCGGCACCATCAACAAGAGCATAATGGCTCACATCGACGAGTTTCAGGAGGCCGGAATCCAGATTATCTGGCAGACCGGCAAATACTATTACGACGATATTATGCATCAGCTGGAAGGCCGCAACTGCCCATGCATACATCCGATGGCTTTCGTTAAGCGCATGGACCTGGCCTACAAGGCAGCTGATGTGGTGGTTAGCCGTTCGGGCGCATTGTCGGTGTCGGAGCTCTGTCTGGCGGCCAAGCCGGTTATCTTTATCCCGTCGCCCAACGTGGCCGAAGACCATCAGACCAAAAACGCGATGGCCCTCGTAAACAAGGACGCCGCCATGATGCTTACGGACGCCGAGGCCGAGAAAAAACTTTTTGAATGTGTGCAGTCGCTTTGTGCCGACAGCGTGAAAAGAGTTCGGTTCTCTGAGAATATTGCAAAGCTGGCTGTTAAAAATTCAGCTGATTTGATAGCCGGCGAAATTATCGCAATGGTTCAGTAAATGTAAAAATACATTTTTTTTTACAAAAAATGATGTATTATTAAAAAATTATTCGTATTTTTACGCTGTTAAATTTATAAAAATATGAAAGACGCAAAAATTTATATAATCGTGGCAGTAGCCGCAGTACTTTCTGTGGCGCTTCAGGGTTGCGGTACATCCGCCGGTGAGTCGTTGTCGCTCAGCAAATCCAAGATCGAGAGCAAGCTCGCATCACAGGGCGAGTTGCTGATAGACAATATGATAGATGCCTACAAGGATGTGCAGGACATCATATTCGATAGTGATTACGACGGCGCCGTGGCAGGCGTGCTGTCGCAGCAGGAGGAAGGCTACGAGCCTCAGCCCTTGCTCAACTCCGAGTCGCGCGCCAAGCTCAATATCCTGTATCTCTACAAGCAGGGTCTCCATGAATATTCGGTATTGGCCGATGATGGTTTCACCGGACGCCCGGCAGCTTTCGCCAAGTGCAGCAAGGCCATAGTGGATGCCATAAGGGAGCTCGGCGATTCGGCCGCCCTGGCCGAGGTGCTTCCTGTGGAGTATCTCATCAAGTCGTCGAGATACGATGAGAACGCCGTGGCCGACTACCTCTCCAACGGACTTGGCGAGATGTGGTTCAAGGACATAGAGGTGTGGAACGACCTCCTCAACAAGACCTTCATGGAGTTTCAGCAGAACCTGGCCAATGTGCCTGAGTCCGCATTCGACGAGGCCCGCCTTGCCGAGGTGGTGGATCAGCCATACAGCGGCAAGCGCAATCTCGTGGAGGTATACAAGCTCAATCTCATAAAGGCCCGCCGCGAGAGGCTCAATGAGTTCATGAAGCGTCAGGACAACATCACCGCATCGCTCCAGTACCTCGGACAGGCTCTCAAGGAGTTCCAGAAGAAGGGCTTCGACAAGGATGTGGTAACCAATTACCTGAACAGAATCCAGGTGATGCTCGATGAGAACCATTCGCACAGCATCGCAGATTAATAGAACCAAATCACGGGAGAATGAACACTTTTGATACAATAGATAATGTGTATTTCCTTGGCATAGGCGGCATTGGCATGAGCGCCCTGGCAAGGTATTTCAATTCGCTGGGCAAGCAGGTGGCAGGCTACGATCTCACGAGGTCGCAGCTTACCGACAGGCTGCAGGATGAGGGCATCTCGGTAACATACATCGACAGTGTTGCCGAGCTGCCCCTGTCTGTTAAGCAGAATCCCTCCAGAACGCTGGTGATATACACACCGGCCGTTCCTGTATCCAACGAGTTGTATGTGTTCTTCTCAGCTAATGGCTATACCATGTACAAGAGGGCGCGCACCCTGGGAGCCATCGCCGACAATTATACCACCATTGCGGTATCGGGCACCCACGGCAAGACCACCAACTCATGCGTATTAAGTCGGAGGCCAAGCGGGCTTAGGAAGACAACAATGGGCACCAACTCCTTGGCTCACAGAACGACATGGCTACGATCCGACTTCCATGTACAAGAGGGCGCGCACCCTGGGAGCCATCGCCGACAATTATACCACCATTGCGGTATCGGGCACCCACGGCAAGACCACCAACTCATGCGTATT
>JAZQPB010000102.1:0-2034 GCA_045628165.1 Bacteroidales bacterium
TTACCTCGAAAATCAACGGAAAGAGCAAGGACAACGGCGACATCAAATGGAATTTCGAGAAGTTCCTCATCAACCAGAAAGGTGAAGTGATTCAGCGTTTTGCACCTACAATGAAGCCCGAGGCAATTGAGCAATATATAGAAAAGTGTCTGTCAGGAAAATGAAAGAAAAAATACAAAACTTCCTGAAAAAGTTCTCGTTCAAGACGGGCGTGATAGTATTGGCGCTGTGCATTCCGTGCTACATAATCTCGTTTGCGCAAATGGCGATACCGTCGCTGTCGGCAGGAACCAAGAGCGTGCTTTGGGTGATATTTTTCGGATTGGCCAAAACCTTCCAGTACGGAGGCCTCACAATCCTCGGCGTGGAAGGTTGGAACCGTCTGAAAGCATATTTCAAGAAGAAAAAAGACAACAATAATCACACAGACAACACAGATAACACAGATTCACCACAGATTAAAGAATAAAAAAAATCTGTGTCATCTGTGTTATCTGTGCGAACAAAAAAACGATAAATAATGAGACACATCTTAATATTACTAACAATCTTAATTAAACAGTTGCAATATGAACAATAGCAAAATATACGAGTTTGAGGTGGAGAACACCAAGCACGAGAAAATCAGCCTCGCCGAATACAAGGGCAAGGTAATGCTCATCGTAAACACCGCCAGCCGTTGCGGATTCACCCCACAGTACACCGAGTTAGAGACAATGTATAAGGAACTCAAGGACAAGGGTTTCGAGATTCTCGACTTCCCCTGCAACCAGTTTGGACAGCAGGCTCCCGAGAGCGACGAGGAATACGTTTCATTCTGTCAGTTGAACTACCAGACCGAGTTCCCACAGTTCCACAAGATCGACGTTAACGGCGAGAACGAAATTCCTCTCTACACCTATTTGAAATCTCAGAAAAAGTTTGTAGATTTCGACCCGAAACACAACCTCACCCCTATCCTCGTCGACATCTTCGACAAGAATATGCCAGGTTGGAGAGAGACCAGCGACATCAAGTGGAATTTCACCAAATTCCTCATCGACCGCGAGGGCAACGTAATAGAGCGTTTCGAGCCAACCGCAACCATCGAGACAATGCTCCCAAGAATTAAAGAGATACTTTAATTGAAAGATATATTATTATGGCACACAAGAATTTCGGACCAAAGGCTTGGCTTCAACCAATGCCAGTAGCAATCATCGGCACATACAACGCCGAGGGCAAACCAAACGCAATGAACGCCGCGTGGGTTGGACAGTGGGATTTCAAGCAGATTACAATCTCGCTCAGCAAGCACACCACAACCCAGAACCTCGCCATCAACGGTGAGTTTACAGTAGCGCTCGCCAACGCAAAGAACTACATATCAGCCGACTACGTGGGAATTACTCCCGCCTCAAAGGATCCCGACAAGGTGAGAACCTGCGGTTGGACCGTTGAGAAGGCCGAGAACGTAAACGCACCAGTTTTCACCGACTTCCCAATCACATTGGAGTGCAAGGTGGCTCAGAAATACAACGAGGAAGAGCCAGGCGGAGGTTGCAACGTGGTAGCCGACGTTATCAACGTTCGCTGTCAGGAGGAATACCTCGACGCCAACGGCAATCCCGACCTCGACAAGATCCAGATTATCTGTTACGATTCCATCGGCAACACCTACCGTGTTCTCGGTCAGCCAGTTGGCAACGCCTTCAAGGACGGAGCAAAACTTGGAAAGTAATATTTTCAGATACAAAAACGGATTGTATGATTGGAAAGCCAATCGTACAATCCGCTTTTTTAACGAGACAAAATTGCGTAAAATTCAGGGAAATTATCATTTATCAATCTCTTTCTCCAACTGATCGATACTTGGCAAAATATCGTTGAAATTTTCAGGCAATATATGAACACCCTCGTATGCGGTAATGCCGATTGGCTGATTATAACCTTCCAGACAATACTGCGCAAAAACATTGTTCTTGCTTCTGCATATCAGCAAACCCATCGTAGGCTGATCGATATCAGTCTTCAAAATGTGATTGACCAACGACA
>JAZQPB010000103.1:0-3323 GCA_045628165.1 Bacteroidales bacterium
TTTTACCTTAATACGACAAAGGTATAAAACAACTGACTTTTACTGTCATTGCGGATGCAATATTTTTGTCTTCGCTGCAAAGTTTTGGTGCCTAAAAAAACGATAGATTTTCAGCTCCACAAACTTAGAGCGTCTCTACAATGATTTATTAATAAGCTCTTGCGAATACAACTCTCTGCTTAGAAGGCTTGCCGGTGAGCATATCTACGCCGTCCTCCTGAGGATTGTTGAGAGGAATGCAGCGGATAGTGGCCTTGGTCTCCTCCTTGATGCGCTCCTCGGTCTCGGCTGTGCCGTCCCATGGTGCGAGTACGAAACCGCCCTTGTCGAGCGCCACCTTGAACTCCTCGTAAGTATCAGCCTTGTATGTGTGCTGCTCGCGGTAGTCGAGGGCCTTCTGATAGATATTCTTCTGAATCTTGTCGAGGAGGTCCACGATGTAGGCATCAGCTCCCTCTATGGCGATGGTCTGCTTCTCCAATGTGTCGCGGCGGGCCACCTCAACGGTGCCGTTGGCGAGGTCGCGGGCGCCGATGGCCAGACGTACTGGAACGCCCTGAAGCTCGTACTGGTGGAATTTCCAGCCCGGCTTCTGATTGTCGCTGTCGTCGAACTTCACGGTAATGCCCTGAGCCTTCAGAGACTTGATTACAGGCTCTATAGCGTCGTAGATGGCGGCCACCTCTTCCTGCTTCTTGAAGATAGGCACGATAACCACGTGGAGTGGAGCCACCTTTGGAGGAAGTACGAGTCCGTTGTCGTCGCTGTGGGTCATGATGAGCGCACCCATCAGACGTGTTGATACGCCCCATGATGTGGCCCAGACAGTCTCCTGCTTGCCCTCCTTGTTGAGGAACTTCACGTCGAAAGCCTTGGCGAAGTTCTGACCCAGGAAGTGAGATGTACCAGCCTGAAGAGCCTTGCCGTCCTGCATCATGGCCTCTATGCAGAATGTCTCCAGAGCACCGGCAAAACGCTCGGTAGGAGTCTTTACGCCCTTGAGAACAGGGATTGCGAGTACGTTCTCGGCGAAGTCGGCATATACGTTCAGCATCTTCTCGGCCTCCTCCAGAGCCTCTTCCTTGGTGGCGTGGGCGGTGTGGCCCTCCTGCCAGAGGAACTCGGCTGTGCGCAGGAACAATCGTGTGCGCATCTCCCAGCGTACCACGTTGGCCCACTGGTTGATGAGGATAGGGAGGTCTCTGTATGAGTGGATCCAGTTCTTGTAGGTGTTCCAGATGATGGTCTCGGATGTGGGACGAACTATCAGCTCCTCCTCCAGGCGTGCGTTCTCGTCTACCACGATGTCCTTGCCGTCCTCGGTGTTCTTGAGGCGGTAGTGAGTAACCACGGCGCACTCCTTGGCGAAACCCTTTACGTGCTCGGCCTCGCGGGCAAAGAATGATTTTGGGATAAAGATTGGGAAGTAGGCGTTTACGTGGCCTGTCTCCTTGAAGCGGCGGTCGAGCTCGTCGCGCATTTTTTCCCAGATGGTGTAGCCGTATGGTTTTATTACCATGCAGCCTCTTACGGCCGAATTCTCAGCGAGATCGGCCTGCTGTACGAGGTCGGTGTACCACTTGGAGTAGTCATCGGCTCTCTTGGTTATGAAATCTGCCATTTTATGATGTATGTTTTTATGTTCAAATATTCCAAACTGCAAAATTATAATATTTTCTGAAAAAACACCCTATTCGGGCACGCTTTTTTTTGATTTGTTTATCTGCCAGATTACCGAGGCCGATGGAGTCCATCCCAGATGCTCGTTTCTGCTGGCGGCAAACTGCATGGCCAAACTGCTGATTCTGAACTCCATTCCCATTCCCAAAGTGAGCGGATGGCTCGATACTCCGGCCATTGCGCTCATAAATCCCATCAGCTGAAAAACCGCCGCGCCGTGCATGACAATCTCCCGGCTCATGGTGGATTTTTCTACATCCATGTTTATGGCGCATCCCTGTATGGCATGGCAGCTGATACCGCAATGGATGGATGCCGGCAGTATGGTGTCGCTGTTGGAGTATTGCGAGTTGGTGAAGTTGCTCACCCACAGCCCCGCCATCAGCTGGCCCGAAACCTCATACAGCAGCCCCGCGCCGCCGGCCATGGCGTGCGATTTTTCGGGACTGCCGCTTATGTGCAGGCGCATATAGCTGATATCGATGCCCGCGCTCAGATTTCCGGCTATGGGCATGGCGCATCCCAGCAAGGCGCGGCTCTCGTTGTAGAGGCTGAATCCATAGTATTGGTATTCAGCTGATAGCACACATCTGCCGAGCGGAGCCGCCGCCATGGCCCGCTTCTCCGACACCTCGCTGAGGCCCATCCGGCTTATGTAGCCCGCTCCTATTCCGTATCCGCACCAGGCCGTGCCGGCAGGATTGTGGCCCACGCTCTGCAGCCCGCGCTCGCAGCTCATGGCACCGCACACCGATTCGGCATAGGCGCTGCCGTAGTGTTTTTGTGCAGCTGATGGGGCTGATAATACAATCGCCATCAGCTGGCAAAACAAAATAACAGCATATTTCCGCATAATTTTCTACCTTTTTACGCACAAAAGTAACAATATTAACGTTTTTTTACAAGGTTTTTTCATTCGTTTTTGTAATTTTGAACCGTCTATAATAGCAAATAGTATTAACCCGGAAAAACTAAACCATCATGAAGAAGAATTTGCTCATATTAGCTGCATGGCTCATCAGCTGCATGGCCAACGCACAAACCTATATCATAGAGGACGATGTATACGATTCATACGCAGTGCGCATACAGAGATTCCACCGCCCGCAGGCCAGGGCCACAGTGTATTACGACGAGATATACGCCCCCGTGGCCACCTGCAACTCGGTGATCATAACATCGCGCAATACCATAATACTCTCGCCATTCCACTCCACACACTACTACTCGGTATGGCACCGCCCCACCTCATACTTCTGGCGACAGCCATACTACACCATAGTGCACCATCCGGCCCACTATGCGTACCACTACGACCCTTTCCACTACACATCGCACTACCACTACGATCCACATTTCGATTATCATTACCACTATGATTATCACCACAATGTGCATCACTACGACTATCACCACAATCCCCACTACAACTACAGCCACAGGGATTATCACCATGACACACATCATGGCTACTACGACAACCACCACCACGACAGCCACAACAACAGCTACGGCAACCGCAGCTCAAACAGCAACCGCAACACATACAACAACGGCGGACGCAACAGCAACCACAACTACAACAATAACAACAACAGCAACCATAACTACAACAACAATAACAACAGCAACCGCAACAGCGG
>JAZQPB010000104.1:0-8783 GCA_045628165.1 Bacteroidales bacterium
CTTACATTGCATCGGCGGCGCAATCTCACAGGCCGCAAGGCCTTCACGCTCCGTAGCCCCGACCTCCACCAAACCGAATGAAACGCTGAGGTCGGGGATTGAAATGAAATACGGCAGGGAACCTCACCATATAAAAGCCAAAGGCGATGCCAGTGGTTACCATCGTAAAGCCCTCAAGGGGCTCGCTGATATGTGAAACACAGATATACGCCTCACAGTAGCAGCGGTGGCCCTTGCGGCCACTACGTGGGTAACCACAGGCATCGCCCGTGGTAGGAAAATAGGGGGCTGTCCCGTGTGTCGTCCCGAAATTACACGGCGGATAAATCCATCATCATTTCCCCGGCCATAACGATCATCATTTTCCCCGGCCATATCCATCAATCCGACATGGTGATGGCCGGGGCTACGGAGCGTGGAGGTCCACAGGACCTCTTACATTGCATCGGCGGCGCAATCTCACAGGCCGCAAGGCCTTCACGCTCCGTAGCCCCGACCTCCACCAAACCGCAAAAACCGCTGAGGTCGGGGATTGTAATGGGGAATCATCAAAAATCCAGTCCCAGCGAGAAGTAGAACGTCCTTGGAAGAACCACGTGGCCCTCGAGGCCCCAGGCCCAGTCGAAACGCATGAAGTAGCCGAGCAATGTGGTGCGCAGGCCAAAGCCGTAGCCGGCCACTATCGACGGACGGTCCACATCCATAATCATCGTGATGGAGCCGTCGGTAACCTCATACTTATTGTAGGCGTTGTCCTTGCCGGGAATAAGGCCCGTCCACGCACTGCCGGCATCGAAGAAACCTATCAGCTGGAAATCGTTGATAAACTTGCTGTTGAGAGTACGGTTGGCCAGATAGCGGAACACCGGGAAACGGATCTCGTTGTTGATGACGGCGAAGGTGTTGCCGTTTCTGCCGTTCTGGATAAAACCGCGCATATTGGTGGCCACAGCCTGATAGATATAATTCTCGTCGGGGTCGATGCGCACCGACTGATCGAACCTCTTGCTGATGTCGTTGGTGAAAGTGGTCCAGTTGTCCACGCCGCCCAGATAATACAGCACCTTGCCCGTGCCAAACGATGTGGCGCCGGCCAGACGCGAGGCAAATATCAGGCTCCTGTGTATCTTCTGATAATACCTGAAATCGAATCCCCAGGTGTTGATGATGTCGTAACGGCCCTCCAGCTGCTGGTAAAGCTCGCTCCAGGCCTTGAATCTGATACCGCTCGGAGTGTTGGTGGTAAGCATCACGGAGTTGTCGAACACATACTCGCCCTTGGCCTTGGCAAAGAGCTGACGCATAGGATCCTGATTGAGGAATGGGCTGTCGGTAATCTGATACTGGGCCTTGTCGTAGCGGAGGCCGAGAGTACCCTTGAGCGCCGACACCTGACTGAACGGATATCCGGCCACAAACATAAACTCGTTGCTCACCACCTTGGCCAGCGAATTGTTGGCCAGCTCCTCGATATACGAGTTGCGGTGATAGATATACTGCTTGTCGAGCCTGCGGCGCAGGTCCTCGAAAGTGAAATAATACTCATAGCTGTCGAAATTGCCGCCCAGACGGAATGCGGCCGAGAGCCTGTAGTCCTCAAAAACATCCTTGCATCCCACCTTGAAGAAGGCCGACGCACCCGGATCAAAATAGTAAGGACCGCCCGTAAATGCCTGATATCCTGCATACAGATTCGAGAAATCCACCTGGCTTACCAGATAGTCGGTATAGAAGGATGTAAAATAATATCTCTGGTTCGGGCGCTCGGCCTTCTCCTTGGCATGGCGCGCCTTGATGTCCTCGCCGTAGAATATCAGCTGATGCGCAAGACTTTTCTCCTCCTCAAAATAGTAGTTGAGGATATCGTATCTCATGCTGTCGGGGTGCTGGAGATTCTTGGGCGGATTGGCCACAATGCTGTCGGTGCGGCGGCGCTCCTCGGCCATCTTGCGCTTGCGCACGGCCTCGGCAGAATCGGCCTTGGCCTGTTTTCTGTTGAATACATTCCTGAAATAAGTGGTCTCCAAAACCTCCGGCAGAGTCTTTCTGTCCACATCGAGATCCTGACGGCGCATTACATAGCGCGATCCGCGGCGGAAACTCAGGTCCACCTTGCGGTCGTGCTTGTTCACATCCATGCTAAGCGCGTTGTGGTCAAAATCCGACACGTGGCTGTATCGGTTGGTGTAGCTGTAATGCACAGCCGTATCGATGGCGATAATGGTGCTGTCGTATACCGAGGCGTATCTGTTTACGATGCCGCTGCGGTCCGAGAGGTAGGTATACGAATTGTAGGCCAGCTCCTCGGGCGATGTCTCGTTCTCGTACTTGGTATCGGTGATGCGTTTCAGCACATTGGATTTCTTCTTGAAATCGTAGACAAAAATATCGTAGGTATTGCCGAACTTGTCGTGGTCGTCCACCTTCTCTACCCTCATTGTATCCGAAAGGCGGTTGGAGGCAAAAATGATTTTAGCTCCGCCCTCTATAAACTTAGGCTCGCGGTCGTCGGCCTGGTCCTCGGTAACGCGCTCAAAGGCGCCCGACGCCACATTCATCACCAGAATATCAGTCATGCCGCTCAGCTGAACGCTCATTACGATATCGAGGCCCTCGTCGGAATAGTCCATCGAGAACACCTTGTCGAATTTGGCCAGCAGACGGCGCGAAAGAGCCCTGCTCTCCACATTGTACTGATACATATATGGATATCCCTTCTCCTCTATCACAAACGATACCAGCTTGCTGGACGGATGCCATGCCGCTGTGGGATAATTGCATTCCTGAATCTGCTCCAGACGGTTGCCGCGGGTCATTATCCTCCTGGACTTGCCGGTCTCGTTGTCCACGAGCATCACCTTGAATTTTCCCTGCCTGTTGGTGCTGTAGAATGTGTACCTGCCGTCGGGCGAGTGCATGGGCCTCTCATACGATGTGTTGCGCTTGTATCTTATGGCCATCGGCTCGCCGTCCTTGCTGTCGAGGGGAAGGTTCTTGCCCGGATTCTGGATATGGAACTTATCGAGATAAAACTGCCTCCATTCCCTGTTTAGCTGGCGGAATTTCATATTAAGCACACTCCTGATGGCCGAGTTTGGATTCTTGTCGAGATTGGTGAGATACAGGATGGTGCTGATGGCATTGCGGCCGTAATTGCGGTCCACATAGTTCCAGAGCGAATATCCGGCATACTTGGCATCGTCGCCGGTCAGGAACTGAATCTTCTTGAACCTTCCCGATTCGAAACCGGCCTTCACCACATCCTCTATCTCGGCGTTCCACTGATTGGCTGTATAGAAAGCCAGACCCTTGGTATACCATTCGGGCAGACCCAGAGTAGCCGAGTTAGAGACCTTGCTGCGGAAAGCCTTTCCGCCGTTCACCTTCAGATTCAGCAGTATGGCCGATACGGCCTCGCGTATCTGGGCATCGTAGCGGTTGTGGTCGCCGTCAAAATAGAGAAAAACCTTGTTGTCGAGAATCTTGGTTACGCCGCCCAGGTTGGTCTGTATGTCATCGGTCTCCAGGCCGATGTTGCTCTGGCGGAACTCCTCTATCCTATTGAACACGATGAAAATCACACGGCGCTCCAGAGTGGTCTGATAATACCTCTCCAGCTCCGGGATTATCTCCAGAGCCCTGTCGCTGGTATACTGCGCCAGGTCCTTGCCCTGCTGATAAAAATAGGTGTCGAACTTGGGATAGCGGTAGTATATCCACTCAAACTCGGAATACTGCACCCTGTTCTTGCCGAAATTCATCTGATGGCCGTTGTAAAACTGTGCGTATCCGGCGCCCGCCATCATCATCATGCAGGCAGCTAATAGCATTCTCAACAATATCTTCATGGCTTAGATGTTTTCCTTTTTCTGTTCGGGAATTACTAAATTTACTTCGTTGAAGGCGTAAGACTGCACCTCGTGGGACGCCTCGTCCTCCAGCTGCAGGTATCCGTGGCTGTCCACATCGCGGATAATGCCCTTGAAAACCTTGCCGCCGCTGCGGTATATCAGCGTGCGGTCCAGGCCCAGGAGCATGCCCTTGTATCTCTGCATGAGGGCCGGAGCGTTCTTGCGCGAGATAAAGTAGAGGCCCTCGCGTATCAGCGCCATCAGCTGCGAAAACTCCGCATCCAGGTCATACTGCTTTCCGGTAACTATAGACAGCGAAGTCGGGTTGGGCAGATTCTCCGGGAATACGGTCTGGTTGATATTGACACCCACGCCCACAATGCTGTATTTCACATAGTGGCCGCTCACCGAATTCTCTATCAGCATACCGCAAATCTTCTTCATGCCCACATACACATCGTTGGGCCACTTGATGGACACATCCTCCACACCGCGGTCCTGGAGATACGACGCCACGGCCACCGATACGGCCTGCGACAGCATAAACTGATTCTGCACCTCGAGCTTGGGCGGGAAAAACACGTAGCTGAAAGTCAGGTTTTCGGCATTGGGCGAATACCATGTATTGCCGCGCTGTCCGCGTCCGTCGGTCTGGAAATCGGCCCTTATCACAAAATCCTCCTTGGGAGCCACGCCATTCTGCAGCTGGCGCTGAGCCTCGCTGTTGGTGGAGTCTATTATCTTGTATTTTATCTCGTTGGTCATCATGTTTTTTGTTTTTGTAGCTAATGGCATTATTACTGCAGGCCCCTGGCCTCGCCCACCCTTATCCTTACGAGCTCTATCTTGGGCCCCGTAACCTGAATAATCTTGATGCTGAAAATTCCGTCGCGGAGCTCGTCGTCCTTGCGCGGAAAATCCTCGTTAAGCTTCAGTATGTATCCGGCCAGGGTCTCGTACTCGTCGGTCTTGGGAAGGCTTATCTTGTATTTGTCGTTTATGTAGTCTATCTCCAGACGCCCGGCAAAAAGGTACTCGTTGGCCGATACCTGCCTCTCGGTGAGCTCCTGGCTGTCGTGCTCGTCCTCTATCTCGCCCGTTATCTCCTCAATTATATCCTCCACGGTGAGCATTCCGGCCGTGCCGCCGTACTCATCTATCACTATGGCCACGCTAAGCCTGCGCTTGATGAAGAGCTTGAAGAGCTGGTCGGCGGTCATGGTCTCCGGCACCTCTATCACCGGGGTAAGTATCTTGTGGATGGACTGCGGATGGTGAAAGAGCGAAATGGCGTTTACGTAGCCTAATACCGAATCTATCGACCTGTCGCATATCAGGATCTTTGAGAATCCGCTGCCGGCAAATTTCCTTACCAGCGCATCTATGCTGTCGGTGATATCGGCGTATACAATCTCGTTGCGCGGCACAAGGCACTCGCGGAGCTTGATGTTGGTGAAATCGAGGGCCTTGCGCAGGATCTTGAAATCATTGCTCCTGTAGTCGCGCTGAGAGCCCGGAGCGGGATTGTTGTAGAATGGTATCAGCTCGTAAAACTTGTCCTCGCCGCGCTTGTTGGCCCGGGCCACTATCGGAAACAGCACTATGTAGAGCCACGGATATATGAAATTCGACATTGTGGAAGCCACCGGCGACAGCTTGCGCAGGGCGCCGTTGGCATTGCGCGCGAATATGGCCGACGGCACGGTCTTGAACAGCATGAGAGCACCCGTAACCAATGCCGCAAGTATCAGAATCCTGGCCATGACGCCGGAGCCGCCGCACAGCGACAATACGCCGAGCAGGCCTATGCCGAGCAGACACTCCGACACAATCTCGCCCGTATGCATCAAGGTAACGCAGAGCTCTTTGTTGTCGTAAGGGCGGAAAACCACGCCCTGCTTTATAGAGTTGTTCTTGATGTCGAACTCGAAAACGAGCCTGTCGCACACCGAAAGCGCGACCCTCATTCCGGAGAAAAATATCGTGCCCAAAGCTCCCAATACTATGAGGGCTATTGTGATTGCTGTCATCTATAGAAACATGTTTTTGTAATCGAACGCAAATTTAAAGAAAAAATTTTAAATAAACTACTTTCTGAAAGCCATGAACTGCGATATAATTACAAAAAACTCGGTAATAACTGTGGTGATGAAAGTCTGGCCCAGTGTACGCAGAAAATGCCCGAAACCAAACTCATCGAGCACAAAATACACCAAATGGTGAATGAAAACCAGAGGAAGGCTGTATGATAGAAACCAGTCGCGGCCCATCACCATAAGGTACGGGCGCGTACCGCTCTCGTAGCCGTCGCGCGGAGATATTAGCCCCAGGATCCACGGCCTCGCAAAAGCCATGGCCACCAGCGCGCCGGCGTTAAGGCCCGGAGTATCGCAGAACACATCCACCGAATACCCCATTACAAACGACGACACCAGGAGCACCCAGCCGGGTATCTCGAACGGCAGCACCAACACATAAAGCACATAGAGCAGCGGTGTGATGCCCCACGAGCCTATGATGATATTATTAACCACCATCACCTGCAGCAGCAGGAGTACAAGATACGTAAGCAGAATCTTGCTGTATGCCCTTATGTCCATATTATATGAAAAAAAAACTATTGTACAAATTTAGACTCCAGAGCCTCGAGGTCGCGCTGCTCCTGCTGCATGAGATTATCAATAATCATCACATTGGATACACGCTTGAGGTCTGTGAGAAGTTTTACCTTGATGGAATAGAAATTGTCCTCGCTGTTGCGCTCGTAATCCTCGATTACGGCCACCGGCAGATCGGGAGGGAATATGGCGGAATATCCGCTCGTAACCACAGTATCGCCCTTGTTGAGCTCCACATGATTAGGAATCTCGTCGAGCTCGGCATAGCGGTAGTCGTCGCCCGGCCAGGTGATGGATCCGTAGAAATTCTGCGACTTCAGCTTGGCCGATACACCCACCTTGCCATTAAGCACCGACAGGGCGAGCGAGAAATTCTTGGACACGGCCACCACTACGCCCACCACTCCCGCGGCTGATACCACAGCCATATCGGGCCTGATGCCGTGGTCGGAGCCTACATCTATGGTTATGAAGTTGTTGGCCCTGTTCACGGAGTTCTTGATGATGGTGGCGGTAAGGAAACGGTATTTCAGCTTGCCGAGCGAGTCGTGATAGTTGCGGAACTGAGACGTATCAGCTATAAAGGAATAATTGCGCGCCCTCATCTGCGAGAGCTGTCCCATGAGCTCGGCATTCTCTTCCCTGAGGTTGAAATATCCGGCATACTTGGACGTGAAACCGTATACGCGGCCCACCATCGAATTGGCGGAGGTATTAAACACAGAATTCCTTCTGACATCACTGCCTACCAGAAGTACCAAAGAGAATACCTCCAGCAGGATGAATATCAGAAGGAAATGTATCTTGGATAAGAATTTGAGTATCGCTTCCATTATCTAAGCAGGAATGGGAACTTATCGACATTCTTGAGTGCGATGCCGGTGCCACGGGCCACGGCGTGCAATGGATCCTCGGCCACCTTTACTGGGAGGTTGGTCTTCTCGGCCAGACGCTTGTCGAGACCGCGGAGAAGTGCGCCACCGCCGGTGAGGTGAATGCCATTCTTGAAGATATCGGCATATAGCTCTGGAGGAGTCTGCTCCAATACGTTAAGTATGGCGGCCTCTATCTTGCCGAGCGACTTATCGAGACAGTGGGCTATCTCCTGGTAAGAGATAGGAATCTCGACAGGCAGGGCTGTCATCTGGTGAGGTCCGCGTACCATATAGTCGGCTGGTGGATCCTCGAGGTCGGTAATGGCCGATCCTACATTGATCTTGATGGCCTCGGCTGTGCGGTCGAATACCTTGATATTGTGCTGATGGCGCATGTACTCCATGATATCCTCGGTAAAATCGTCGCCGGCTATACGGATGCTTCTATTGCATACTATACCGCCCAGTGATATTACCGCAATCTCTGTGGTACCACCGCCTATATCTACAATCATGTTGCCCTCCGGTGCCTCCACATCGATGCCGATACCGAGAGCCGCAGCCATCGGCTCGAAAATCATGTAAACCTCGCGTGCTCCTGCGTGCTCGGCAGAGTCGCGTACGGCGCGTCGCTCCACCTCGGTGCTGCCCGATGGAATGCCCACCACGATCTTGATGGCCGGATTGAAGAAGAGTTTCTTTCGGTTTCCCTTCTTTATCATGCAGCGGATCATCATCTCGGCGGCCTTGAAGTCGGCGATTACACCGTCTCTCAGAGGACGGATGGTGCGTATATTCTCGTGAGTCTTGCCATGCATGAGCTGAGCCTTCATACCTATGGCAATGGTTTTCTCGCTTGTATGGTCGATGGCCACAATGGAAGGCTCGTCCACCACGATACGGTCGTTCATGATGATAACGGTATTAGCCGTACCCAAGTCCATGGCCAGCTCCTGAGTTAAAAATGAAAATAAACCCATTTGCTATTATTTTGTTTTTCTTGTTGTTTGCTTATAAAAATTATAATGAGCGCAAAGGTATTACATTTTTCAGAAAAACACAATACCTGAGCGCAAAAATTTGCTATTCTGCAAGCATATTCCTTACACCCTCCACGATGGAATCGAGAGGAATCTCCTTCTGCACGCGGGCCTTCCACTCGTTCTTGTCGGTGATGGTGGCGGCCAGCTGCTTGCCGAGCTTCAGGTTCTTTACCGAAGCCACGCCCTTGGCCGCCTCGTCGCCGCCGATGATGATGGCGAGAGTGCAGTTGTTGCGGTCGGCGTATGCCATCTGATGCTTCAGGCCGCGCTTGGCGCCGTAGTAAATCTCTGTGTTGATGCCGGCGGCGCGGAGCTGCATGGCTGTTTTCTGATAGAGAGGCATCAGCTCGTCGTCGAATACGATTACGATTACCGGGCCAAGTCGGATCGTAGCCA
>JAZQPB010000105.1:0-38164 GCA_045628165.1 Bacteroidales bacterium
GCTCTACCAGCTGAGCTACGTAGTCTACCACAGTAAAAAATATAAAAACTAATGGAGGAGAAAAAAATGAAAACTCCCCCGAAAAGCAGTGCAAAGTTATGCATAAAAATCTCAATAGACAAATTTTTTTTTGATTTTTAGCTGAATAAAGCCACATCGCACAGCGCAAATACCTGAGATACAAAGGAGTGAGACTTCAAATTTTATGAGTAAATAGTAATAGAAAAGCAATTATAACAAATTTTAACTCAACAAAAAGAAAATAAAATGAAAAAATAACACTAAAAAAAGCTTGAATATGAAAAGAATTTTGCATATTTGCAGTCGCTAATGCGGCACGGCATTAGCTATAGCAATAAGCGATAAATTATAATACATAACACTTACATATAAAAGTAAAAATGAAGAAGCATAACTTTTTCGCAGGTCCATCAATTCTTCCAGATTACACTGTAGAAGAGACCGCAAAGGCTATTATGGATTTCGGTGGTACAGGCGTATCATTGATGTGTATGTCTCACAGAGACAAGTCGTTTGACGCAGTAATGAATCAGGCTGTAGAGCTTTTCAAGGAAGTTCTCGACATTCCTGCCGGCTACTCCGTAGTATTCTTAGGCGGTGGTGCAAGCCTGCAGTTTGCCATGGTTCCAATGAACCTCATGCGCACAAAGGCTGCCTACGTAAACACAGGCGTTTGGGCTACTAAGGCTGAGAAAGAGGCCAAGTTATTCGGTGAGGTTGTTGAGATCGCTTCATCTAAGGATCAGAACTTCACATTTGTACCTAAGAACTACGTAATCCCAGCTGACTGCGACTACGTACACGTAACCACAAACAACACTATCTACGGTACCGAGCAGCTCTTCGACCTCGACAGCCCAGT
Organism: Bacteroidales bacterium; assembly: GCA_045628165.1. Lineage (GTDB taxonomy): Bacteria > Bacteroidota > Bacteroidia > Bacteroidales > UBA3824 > UBA3824. Next base: position 884 of record JAZQPB010000105.1, read on the forward strand.
TCCAGTAGTAGCTGATATGAGCTCAGATATCTTCTCCCGTCCACTCGACATCTCCAAGTATGGTCTCATCTACGGCGGCGCTCAGAAGAACCTCTCTTGCGCTGGTGTTACATTCGTAATCGTAAAGGACGACCTTCTCGGCAAGGTAGACCGTCCTATCCCAACAATGCTCAACTACCAGACCCACACCAAGAAGAACTCTATGTTCAACACTCCTCCAGTAGTTCCTATCTTCGCAGCCGTAAAGACCCTCGAGTGGGTAAAGAACAACGGCGGTGTTAAGGCTATGGAGCAGAAGGCTATCGCCAAGGCTACAAAGCTCTACGACGAGATCGACCGCAACAAGCTCTTCAGAGGCACAGTACAGGCCGACTCACGTTCACGCATGAGCGTTTGCTTTGTAATGAACGACGAGTACAAGGAGCTCGAGAGCAAGTTCATCGACTTCACAAAGGCCCGCAACATGGTAGGTCTCAAGGGTCACAGAGACGTTGGCGGATTCCGCGCTTCGCTCTACAACGCACTCCCAGAGGAGTCTGTTGACGCACTCGTACAGGCTATGAAGGACTTCGAGAAGGAGAACTAAGCCAGTTACAATTAACAATTAAAAATTAATAATTAACAATTGTTTTCCATTATTTGGAAAGCAATTGTTGGATAAAATTATCAATCATCAATCAGTAATTATTAATTGTTAATTATTAATTATTAATTGAGGATAGTTATTTTAGAAAGAAATGAAGATTTTAGTAGCAACTGAGAAGCCATTTGCCAAGGTAGCAGTAGATGGCATCAAGGATATAGTAGTAAAGTCAGGCAATGAGTTTGCATTGCTCGAGAGCTACACAGAGAAGCAGCAGCTCCTCGACGCAGTAGCAGATGCAGATGCAATCATCATCCGCTCAGATAAGGTAACCGACGAGGTAATGGCCGCCGCCAAGAATCTCAAGATCGTGGTTCGCGCAGGCGCAGGTTACGACAACGTAGACCTCGAGGCTGCCACAAAGCGCGGCATCGTGGTAATGAACACTCCTGGCCAGAACTCAAACGCAGTAGCAGAGCTCGTTTTCGGTCTGCTCGTATTCGCCGCCAGAAACCGTTACAACGGCAAGTCAGGCTCTGAGCTCAAGGACAAGAAGATCGGTATTCTCGCTTTCGGTCAGGTAGGCCGCAATGTGGCACGCGTAGCCAAGGGCTTCGGCATGGATGTTTACGCTTACGATGCATTCTGCCCAGCTGATGCCATCGAGGCTGCCGGCGTTCACGCTGTTGCCAACCAGGACGCTCTCTTCGAGACTTGCGATATCGTATCTCTCCACATCCCAGCCACAGCTGAGACCAAGCAGAGCATCAACTACGCTCTCGTAAACAAGATGAAGAAGGGTGGTGTTGTTATCAACACAGCCCGCAAGGAGGTTATCAACGAGCCTGAGCTCCTGAAGCTTATGGCTGAGCGTGAGGACATCAAGTACATCACCGACATCATGCCTGATGCCAACGAGGACTTCCTCAAGTTTGGCGACCGCTACTTCTCTACACCTAAGAAGATGGGTGCTCAGACATCTGAGGCCAACATCAACGCAGGTCTTGCAGCTGCAAACCAGATTGTTGACTTCTTCGCTACAGGCAACAAGAAGTTCCAGGTAAACAAGTAGTAAACAGATATTTTTCGGCACAATATAGAAAAGGAGATTTCAGCTGAAATCTCCTTTTTTTATTTACTATTTTTTTGCATTGTTTTACAAAAAAATTTTCTAAATTTGTGTCCGAATTTTCAATAAACAAAACAGGTAATTAAAAATGTCAACAGTAAAACCATTCAGAGGCCTTAGACCTCAGAAAGATATCGCGGCAGAGCTCTCATGTCTGCCTTACGACGTAATGAACGCCCAGGAGGCCGCCAAGATGGCCGAGGGCAACGAGCACTCATTCCTCCACATCACAAGAGCCGAGATTGACCTCGACCCCAACATGGACCCTCACTCAGAGGTTGTCTACAACAAGTCGGTGGAGAATTTCAAGAACTTCCAGGAGAAGGGCTGGCTCATTAAGGAAGACGAGCCAAAGTTCTACATCTACGCCCAGACTATGAACGGCCGCACTCAGTACGGTATTGCCGGCGCCGCTTTCTGCGAGGATTACCAGAATCAGATCATCAAGAAGCACGAGCTCACCCGTCCAGACAAGGAGGACGACCGCATGGTACTCATCAACACCATGAACGCCAACGCCGAGCCTGTATTCCTCAGCTACCGCGCTGTTCCCGAGATCGATGCCATTGTAAATGATATCGTTAAGAATCAGAAGGCCGACTACGACTTTGTATCAAACGACGGTTTCGGTCACCAGTTCTGGACTATCAACTGCCCAAAGACCAATGCCGAAATCGAGAAGCTTTTCGCAGAGAAGGTTCCTGCATTGTATGTGGCTGACGGTCACCACAGAACAGCCGCCGCCGCACGCGTGGGTCTGGAGCGCAAGAGCAAGAATCCAAACCACACCGGCAACGAGGAGTACAACTACTTCCTGGCCGTAATCTTCCCTGACAATCAGCTGAAGATCATGGACTACAACCGTGTAATCAAGGATCTGAACGGCAACACTCCCGAGCAGTTCCTCGAGAAACTCTCGAAGAGCTTCGACATCGAGAAGAAGGGCGCCGACATCTATCAGCCTGCCCAGCTCCACGAGATGAGCCTCTACCTTGAGGGCAACTGGTACAAGCTGAACGCCAAGAACGGCACTTACGACAACAACGACCCAATCGGCGTGCTCGACGTAACAATCCTCACCAAGCAGGTTTTGGAGCCGATACTCGACATTCAGGACCTCCGCACCAGCAAGCGAATCGACTTTGTGGGCGGTATCCGCGGACTCCAGGAACTCAAGAAGAGAGTGGACAGCGGCGAGATGAAGTGCGCTTTCGCAATGTACGCCGTAAGCATGGATCAGCTGCTCAACATTGCCGACACCGGCAACATCATGCCTCCTAAGACCACTTGGTTTGAGCCTAAGCTCCGCAGCGGTCTCGTGGTTCACACTCTTGACTAAAAAATCTTAAAATTCGCTTCCATACGAAATAAAATCACCCAAAGTGAAGTTTAAGAAGGGAAATAACCCAAATTACAAACAATAAAATCACAAAAGAACATGAAAAAATATCTTATCATGACAGTATTGGCGCTCTTCGCATCGGCGCTGTTCTGTCAGGACTCCGAAGCCCAAAACAAGACAAGGAGAGAAATGAGAGCCGAGGCCAGAGAGCAGAAAAAAATTCAGGATTCACTGGCACAGGCCGAGAGAGACTCCCTTGCCAAGCTTGAGGCGTCAATTGTAGACGGTGTGGAGATTACATTCAAATACACCGACCACAATTTCGGAAATGTGGAGGCAGGTTCTGATGTTTCGTATGAATTCGAGTTCGTGAATACAGGCAAAGCCCCCCTGATACTCAACAACGTATCCACAAGCTGCGGATGCACCACTCCCGAATGGAACCGCGAGCCGATTCCAAGCAAGGGCCGTGGCAAAATCAAGGTGAAATACGACAGCAACCGCATCGGCAGCTTCAGCAAGACCATCACGGTATACAGCAATGCCAAAAACAGCCCTGTGGTACTCTCAATAAAGGGTACAGTACAGAGCAAAAACTAAAAACCGCCATTAGCTGCAATACCCCAAAAAATGAAAATCCCATCCCCCGGATATATTCTGGAGGATGGGATTTTTGCATGTATTGTTTTTTATTGTATCAGCTGATGGCAAACTAATCGATAACCTCGAAATGCTGCAAGAGCGCTATTCCGGTAAAGGAAACCAGATTGGCGAACAGCGAGCAGAAGAAGAATCTGATATTGCGGAAGCTGTATTCACGGTCGCGGAAATATGCCACGTAGATAAAATACTCCACCACCACAGAGGCGCCAAACGCAATGGCAAGCCAGGTGTAATAACCCAGGTCGCTGCTGCCCGACGGCAGGAAGAGACACATGAGCGCGCTGATGGCATTGCCGGACAGCACGGCAAAAAATACTCGGAGCAGATTAAGGTTTCTTCTGGCCATCATTATCAGCGCGATAATGTACTCGAAGAGAACCATGCCCGCAAACAGATACAGGGTATCGAAACTGGTGTTCAAAATATTATTCATTTTCTCGAATCTTTTATAATTTTTTTATGCGACAAAGTTAATCAAAAAACTCAAAAAAACACTATCTTTGCGTCACTTAATTAAAAAATAAAATGCTAAACACCAACAAAAACAAAGAGTCGGTAATAACAGACGTGCTTGAAAAACTACACCAAGTGCAGTGCGGCATGAGCATCGACAAGCCTTCTAAAAAGCAGGCCAGAGAATTCATGGACAGGTGCTTCAATATCCTGTTCCCGATAAACGCCAGAAAAACAATGAGTTGCACCGAGGACGAATCGGCGCTATACAACCTGAGCAATATGCTTACATCGATGCTGCTGCCCGTAAAGAAAGAGCTGGAGAGCAGCATGGAGGATATCTGCCTGAATTTTCTGCAGGAGCTCCCCGGAATCTACCAGATGCTGATGAAGGACGCCAAGGCCATCTGCGATTTCGACCCCGCATCGGCAAGCATCGACGAGGTGATAATAACTTATCCGGGATTTTTTGCGATAACAGCCTACCGCATAGCCCACTCGCTCAAGAAACTCGGAGTTCCGCTAATACCAAGACTTATAGGCGAATACGCCCACTCGATGACCGGAATCGACATAAATCCCGGCGCCGAGATAGGCGAGAGCTTTTTCATAGACCATGGCACAGGAATTGTAATAGGTGAAACGACAATCATCAAAAACAACGTGAAGATATACCAGGGCGTAACACTCGGCGCTCTCCAGGTAAGGAAGGAGCTGGCATCCACCAAGCGCCATCCCACCGTGGAGGACAACGTGATAATATACTCCAACGCCACTATCCTGGGCGGCGAAACCGTAATAGGACAAGGCTCGATAATAGGCGGAAACGTATGGATAACGAGCTCTGTGCCAGAGAATTCGCTGGTATACCACACCAACGAGATGAAACTGAAGAACATAAGCAAGAAATAAAAGAAACACCCAAACCCAAAATGATAAAAGTAACTTGCGGAATAATAAAACGGGGCAACAAATACTTTATGGCCCAGCGCCCCATAGCCAAACAGATGGGCGGCTATTGGGAATTTCCCGGCGGAAAGGTTGAGGAAAACGAGTTTGAGAGCGACTGCCTGCACCGCGAATGGGACGAGGAGCTCGGAGTAAGGATCATCATCCTGAAGGAGCTGATGCCCATCACATACGACTACACCAAATTCCAGATAGAGCTCTACCCATTCATCATAGAGCTCCTGGAGGGCGAAATTGAGCTTAAGGAGCACTGGAGCTCAGGCTATTTCACCAAGGAGGAGGCGCTTAAACTGGACCTCGTGCCGGCCGACAGGGAGATTATTCTCAAGTATCTGGATTAGCATGGAGAATATCACGCCATCAGCTGAAAAAAAATAAAATACGAAAAACGGCGGTACCGGATTACTTACCCGGACCGCCGTTTTTGTGTGATATTATGTATCAGTGCAGCTGATACGAAATAGAATTAGTCTCTGCTGGCATTTGCGATGATGAGCAGGAGACGGAGAATCTCCATGTAGATCCATACGAGGGTCACCATGAGGCCGAATGACGCATACCACTCGAAGTGTGCTGGAGCGCCCTGATTTACGCCGTCCTCGATGGTCTTGAAATCGAGCACGAGGTTAAGTGCGGCAATGGCAACAATCACGATCTGGATGATGAGACCGATAGGACCCATGCTCATGGTGTTGATATGAACACCGAACAGGCTGAGAATAAGCGAAATAAGGTAGAATGCGCCGATACCCATTGTGGCGTATGTGATTACCTTGATGAAGGTGTTGCTGGCCTTGAGCACGCCAAAGTGATAGCAGGCGAATACCACGCCGGTAATAGCGAGGGTGAGGAAGAGCGCCACCGGCACGATGCCTTGTACCATCTCTGAGAACGTTGCCGAAATAGCACCGAGTGAGAGACCCTCGAAGAGAGCGTAGATTGGAGCCCAGATGTAGGCTTTCTCCTGCTTAACGCAGCAGAAGATGGCGGCCACCAAAGCACCGATAATGCCTGTGATCATGAGAGGCACTGCGGCTGAACTGCCCACGCCAACGAGTTTCCATGTGATAGTAGCTGTAAGGAAAGCCAGTGCAAGAAGAAGGAGCGACTTGGTGGCTGTGCCCTTTACGGTCATCTGACCGGTACCTGCGAAGTTGCTGATAGCCTCCTTGAAACGCTCGGTGGAGAACGCAGGATTTGAAGTTTTTTCGAAATTCATAATGTCGAAGTTTTTATTTATTGGTTAATACTTAATTATTTATCCCATTTTCACCTTGTAGGTGTGCTCGAATTTACCTTTCGAGATATTGGCGATCTTGTTCTTAATCATCTTGCGCCGCAGAAGTCCCACCTTGTCGGTGAAGAGGATTCCGTCGAGATGGTCGTACTCGTGCTGAACCACACGTGCGCACGCTCCTGTAAGTGTCTCCTCCTGGAGCTCGAAGTTCTCGTTGTAATAGCGGATCTTTACGCCGTCGGGACGCTTGACGTCCTCGTGGAGACCAGGTATAGAGAGACAGCCCTCGTTGTAGTTTACGTCGTTGCCGAAATACTCCACAATCTCGGGATTGATGAATGCGCGCTTGAAAGACTTGGTGAAAGTGTCGTTTTCGTCGTCGGTCATGGGCGCCGCATCCACTACAAACAGCCTTATCGACAGACCTACCTGCGGAGCCGCCAGGCCCACGCCCTCGGTCTTGTACATAGTCTCAAACATATCTGCAACCAGCTGCTTGAGCTCTGGATAATCCTGGCTGATAGTCTCGGCCTTCTTTCTGAGAACCGAGGTGCCTATAATACTAATCGGTAATATCATGATTTTTAAATAATTAGTTTAAAGTTGAAAGCTTAAAGCTTAAAGTTTAAAGTTGAAAGCTTAAAGTTTAAAGTTCTCCTCCATCCATCCCTGCAAAATGAGTGCCGCTGCCATTCTGTCAGTGTTTCCTTTTGTGGCGCGGAATTTTTTTCCGAAATTGCCTGCCACCATGACAGAAACAGCCTGCTTGGATGTGTACTGCTCGTCATAGAAGTCGATGGGAATATCGGGAAAGAGACGCTTGAGATTGTCGGCAAAAAGCCTGATCTGTTTCACGATAGGATTCTCGCCGCCATTGGGATTCACGGGGAAACCTATAACAATCTGGTCCACCTTATTATTAGGAATGTAATTCTTGAGATAAGGCGTAAGGACGGTGGTATCCACTGTCTCGAGCGGAGACGCGATAATCCTGCTCGGGTCGGTAGCGGCCAGGCCCGTGCGTTTTCCACCGTAATCTATAGCAAGTATTCTTCCCATATCAGCTGAAACAAAATATTTTTCAAAAGTAATACAAATAATCGGAATACTCAAAAAAAAATTTTAAATAAAATTCGATTTTATTTTGACAATGTAAAAGAGTTTTTTATATATTTGTATCAAATTTTGGATAAGAAAAATACGTAAGATTACATAAATTAAAAAGATACTAAAATGAGCAAAATTACAGTAATCGGCGCTGGCAATGTAGGCGCAACATGTGCAGAGACAATCGCACGCAGAGACCTCGCAACAGAGGTAGTATTGTTGGACATTAAGCCAAACCTCGCAGAGGGCAAGGCATTGGATATCTGGCAGACATCATCACTCGCTGGTTTCCACCACCAGATCAAGGGTTTCACCAACAACTATGATGCAACTGCAGGATCAGACGTAATCGTAATCACATCAGGCGTACCACGCAAGCCAGGTATGAGCCGCGAGGACCTTATCGGTGTAAACGCCGGCATCGTAAAGAGCGTAACAGAGGCAGCCATGAAGGCTTCTCCAAATGCTATCGTAATCATCGTATCCAACCCATTGGACGTAATGACATACGTAGCATTCAAGACCGCTCAGAAGGTGGCAGGCACCACATCCAACAAGGTATTCGGTATGGCCGGCACATTGGATACAGCACGCTACAAGGCATTCCTCGCTGAGGAGATCGGCGTAACTCCACAGGATATCCAGGCTCTCCTTCTCGGCGGCCACGGCGATACAATGGTTCCTCTCCCACGCTACACCACAGTAGGCGGCGTTCCTGTTACTGAGTTGGTGGCAGCTGATAAGCTCCAGGCTATCATCGAGCGCACAAAGGTAGGCGGCGGCGAGCTCACCAACCTCCTCGGCACTTCAGCTTGGTATGCTCCTGGTACTTCTGCCGCTTACATGGTAGAGTGCATCATGAAGGACCAGAAGAGACTCGTTCCTGTATGCGCATACCTTGACGGCCAGTATGGCCAGAAGGATATGTACCTCGGCGTTCCAGTAATCCTCGGCCGCAACGGTATCGAGAAGGTTATCGAGCTCCAGCTCAACGCCGATGAGAAGGCTCTCCTCGACGCTTCAGCAGCAGCCGTTAAGAAGACCCTCGGCGTACTCGATACAATGAACGTTCTCTAATTCGAGACTCTGTTAGAAACAGAATAATAAAACAAGTGATAAAGCATGGACTCCAAAAAGGAATCCATGCTTTTTTTTTTGCAAATATCAAAAATAATAATTAATATTGCACCGTAACTCAAAAACAAGACAACCATGATGAAGAAAAGCATAGAGAAACTGATACCAAAGATTCAGGATTACCTTGAAACCCAGCCTGTACTAAAGGCATGGATTTTCGGATCGTGCGCCCGTGGCGAAAACCGCCGCAACAGCGACGTGGACATCCTCGTGCAATATGACCATAACAATGTCGCAATATCATTATTCACAATTGTACGAATAATGAATGGACTGGAAGAAGCAATCAACAAAAAAGTTGATTTGGTAGAAGACGGCTGTCTTATGAACTTTGCGTTAAAAAGTGTAGAACATGATAAAATTTTGATATATGAGAGAGGAAATAAAAGATGTTGGAAGGCTGGAGCACATTCTGAGCTCGATAGACACGCTGTTGCTGTATAAGGAGCAATATTCAATGGAAGATATTGCCAAAAATCCAATTTTGTTTTTCGGTTTCGTAAAACATATTGAAATTATTGGAGAGGCTTCGTATATGCTGACTAAAGAATTTAGAGCAACTCATAAAGAAATTCCATGGAAAAATATAACTGACATGCGTCATGTTTTGGTTCATGGGTATTACAAAATCGAAAAAAAGGAGATTTTTAATACAATAAACAACGATATCGCCCCTCTGCGTCCGTTCATACAAAAGTATTACGACGAAGAAATGGCAAAGCAAAATAATCAATAAAATATAAGCCATCATAGAGAATCAATCTTTATGATGGCTTTTTTGTTTTTATTTCTTGTCCTCGCTGAGAACCATTTCCACCCGTCGGTTCTGGGCGCGGCCCTGATAGGTGGCATTGGTGGCTGTTGGAGATGTTTTTCCGAAAGCCTTGTAGCTGAGACGCTTGGCGTCTACTCCTGCCATTACGAGATAATTGTATACCGTGCGGCAACGGCGGACAGAGAGCGCCATGTTCTCCTCCTCGTTGCCGATGGCGTCGGTGTGGCCCAGAAGCTCAACGTTGTATTTCGGATATTCCAGAAGGAACATCGACAACTGATGAAGGTAAGCCTTGGAATGGTCGGTCAGCTGACTGGAATTGAATGCGAAATTCACATTCTCGAGCTGAACGGGAACTCCTGTCTTAATTTTCTCGATGGTGACATCCTCGATGGTGGGCGGCACGTAATTGCCCGAATCGGGATTGATGAACTGCACATTGTAGAAGTAACCTTTCTTCTTGAGTGTGAGCATGTAATCCTCATCGTGATTGATGGCGGTTGTTACGGCGTATTCGCCGGTCTTGCTGTCGGTGGTGGAATGCGATGTCTCGTAAGTTCTAAGACCGGTGAGGTCAACATCCACACCGGCAACCGGCTGGCCGTTCTCGTCGGTTACCTTTCCCTTGATTAGGAGCACTTCGCCGGGACTGGATTCACGGTCAAGATCGTGACAGTAAATATCCCAGCCGCCCTCGCCGCTCATCAGCTTGGCCGAGAAATAGAGGCGTCGTCCGTCGGCGCTCACGATGTAGGCCACTTCGTCGTTTTCGGTGTTGAGCGGATAGCCGAGATTTACAGGCTTGCCGAAAATTCCGCTCTGCTGAAGCCGGGAGTGGAAAATATCAAAGCCTCCTACCCCACCGTGACCGTTGGAGGAGAAATACAAGGTCTTGCCGTCGCAATGGATAAAAGGCGTCTTCTCATCAAACTCGGTGTTGATGGTAGGGCCGAGATTGATGGGCGGGCTCCAGAGCGAATCCTCACATTTGCGCTCTATCTTGTAGATATCGTATCCGCCGTATCCTCCGGGACGATTGCTGCTGAAATACAGGACATTGCCGGTGGGATCCACCGACGGCTGACCATCAAAGAATTCGGTGTTTACAGTATTGGGCATTTTGATGAGCGGCTGCCACTGATTGTCCTGAAAACGGGAGAAATAGATGTCGCAGTTGTCCTGTCCGCAGATGGTGATATAGAGAATGCGGTTGTCGACAGTGAGCGACGCGCCTCCCTGAAGCCTTCCCATATTGAAGGGGTTTTTCATGCGCTGCCCCGGGCTGAAAATCTCACCCATCTCGTCGATAGTGTCGAGACGGCTCTGCATCAGCTCCTCGGTATAGTCGCCACCGCGTTTCATGTAGCGGTGTGTATAGAGCAGGATTGTTCCGTCGTGAGAGATCAGCGGAAGAAATTCGTCGTCTCTGGTGGATACATTACGGAGCATTTTCGGCTCAAACTTTATAGGATTGTTTATCAGCTGAAAATACTCGTTTATCATCTCCAGACGCTTGTTGGCCAGCTGAAGGCAAGATAAAGCCTTGCCATCAGCTGCCAAAAACTCCATAAAATACTTGCGCGAATCGTCGTACTTTCTGGTGAGGAAATAGCACTCGCCGAGCATGAATGCGGCACGGCAGCTGTCGTACTGATTGCAGTGCTTGTGGCTGAGCAACAGATAGTTGACAGCTTTCTCGGAATTTTCGACAGCCATTTTCTGCTGAAACCTGATGTGCGCGTCCCTGGCCTTGCCGAGGTAATAGCGGCCAAGCTCCAGTGTGGCCGGATAATATTCGGGAACCACCTTGGCGAGCTCGGCCATGTATTTGATGCCCAGATCGAGATTGCTCTGCATGAGATTGCGGGCGTCGGTATAGCGCTTGGCAAGGTCGCGGGATTTTACAGTGGCACACGGAAGGTCCTGAGCCACAGCGCCCAACGACCAAAGCATAAGTAAGATTGCTGATAATAGTTTTCTCATAGTCGTCATAAAATTAAAGGGTCCAAAATTGCGCGGAACGCATAAATGTTTCAGCAACATATATGCACAAACCATGCAATTTCGGACCCTTGGAATCTTAAAAAATATTAGAATTACTTGGAAATGCTCTCGGCCTTCTTGGTGGCCTCGGCGGTCAACTTGTCGGCGGCGTTGCGGGCCTCGCTTATGAGCTTGTCGCCGGCTTTTTCGGCAGCTGATACAGACTCGTCGGCCTTCTGATTGGCAGTGGCGAGTACCTTGTCGGCCTCCTTGGTGGCCTTGGCGACAGCTTCGTCGGCGGCTTTCTGAGCGGCTTTCTTCGCTATTGGATTTGCGGCCTTGGCCACAAGCTTGTCTGATTCGGCCCTGGCCTTCTCGATGGCGGCGTCGCGAACTTTCTGAGCCTCGGCTTTGGCCTTGTCGGCGGCATCGCGGGCGGTTTTCACCATTGCCTCCTTCTTGGCAGTGGCCTCGGCTATCAGCTTGTCGCCCTGAGCCTTGGCATCAGCTATCAGCTTGAGAGCCTCCTCCGACATCTTGGCTTTTACTTCCTGAACCTTCTCCTCCACCACCTGCTTGATAACGTCGGTGGCCGATGTAGAAAATCCCGAAATCTTGGGCGAATCCACAGTTCCGCCTATCTTGGCGAATACCAGGAGATTGCCTGCGCGGTCGGATCCGGCCAGTTTGCCGAGCACATCGTTGGCGGCTGTGCCGTCGAGTGTGAGTCCCACATTCATATTGAGGCTCTTGTCGAGACCGAGCTTGCCGAAGAATGCGCCGTCCTGGTCGTTGATCTTGAATCCTGTGGAATCGATGTCAACTGTTCCATCCTCGATGCGGAATCCGATATTGATGTTTTTCATCTTTGGATTCTTGAGGTAATCCTTCTTGGTGGCCTGGCCTATGAGGTTGAAAACCTTGGAATCGCGGATGATTATCTCGTTGGTTATCAGTCGTCCGTCGCCGTTTACAGTGTTGAAAATCGGATTGAGCTCGTGGTCCATGTCGGACTTGAAGTTTACCTTGGCGGTTACATTTCCGTGGGCCGACTTGGCGATAGGCGCAAGCTGCTGAACTGTATTGAATGTATTAGCCGCAGTCTGAATATCCACCTGGCTGAGATCGAACGAAAGATCTACCTTTGGCTTGCGCGGATTGCATGCATCATAGAGACCCGACAGGAAAACATTTCCGCCGAGCATACTCATTTTCAGGTTGTTGAGCGATGCGGCGCCGTTGCGGAGCATCACCTTGCCGGAGAGATTATCGATAACGAGCGAATCGTAGAGAATCTTTCCGATCTGAGTATTGAGCGCAAAATCGATATTCTTGGGAATCTCGGGAGCCTCGGCAGAAGATGCGGTCTCCTGAGCCACGGCCGGAGTCTCAGGCGCCGGCTGGCTGTGGTCGTAAGAATATATATCATTTACATCCAGCAGATTGCTGTTGAAATTGAACGAAGCCTTTAGAGTGCTGTCAGCAAAAAGGTACTGGAAAATATTATCGATGGTACCATTAAGCTGGAAATCGCTCTTGCCGAGGTTCATGCTGAAATTATCGAGCTGTGCATACTTGGGCGAAACCTGAAGATGCGCAGTGTGGATATCCACAGGAGGAAGATCTGGCATCACGGTGCGGAACTTGGTGAGATTGATGTCGCCCTTGGCATCAAAGAGATCGTAACGCTCGCTGTCGATGGCCGAAAGGTTGCCGTTGAAAGCGAGGTCGGCCTTCACGAGTCCGCTGATGGTCATGTCTTCAAGCGGAACCACGTCCTTCACGATATCGAGATCGAGGTTCATGTTCACATTGCCGTTCAGCGAAATGTCCTTGGCCGAAGTCTGAACCTTGATGCTGGCGAGCACAGGATTCTTGCCCATCTCAAGACGCGCCATCGGAACATTCACGAAAATGCTGTCGAGATTGCCGTTGCACATCACGTGGGCATCTATATCGATGTTTTCCACCGACTTAGGAAGGTCGGGATACTGGAAACGCGCCCTGTCGACAATAAAATCAACCCAGAAAGCAGGGAACGAAACCGCATTGAACTGACCCTTGGCGCCGCCCTCAAGCTTGAAGACGCCGGAAGTCTTTACGCCCTCCAGATCCTTGGCATAATCGGCAGGCACCATGCTGAGCACGCTCAGGAAGTCGGTGCTCTTGGTTCCGAAAGTGAGATCCATAATTACATTAGTATCAGGAATCTGCACCCAGCCGTCGAGCTCGAGGCCAAGCTCGTTGATCTTGAAAGTGTTTTCCTGGAAAGTGAACTTCATCCTCTGGAGGTCGGCATCAAGATCGCTCTTTAGATTTACCACAGCATCGTTGATGTAGATAATGGGCCCCATGCGCACATTAAGCTTTGCAATATCCATGAGCGCATTCAGGATGGTCTCCTTGTCGGAGAGATCGCCGCGGAGGCCAAAATTCAGATTATCGATCTTGGCATGAACATCGGTGATGCTGTCGGTATAATTAACACAGAGATTATTAACCTGCAATTTCTTGAGTTTCAGCGAGAAACCTGAAGTATCAGGCAGGTCCACGGGAACCTCCTCCTCAGCGGCATCAGGGTCGCTGATGGCAATATCGTAGTTTGGCCTTCCGGCGCTGGTAACAATCACATTGGCCCTCGGATTATCAAGATTGATAGCCTTCACCTTGATAGTACCGCCGAAAAGCGACATCACATTTACTGTAACATCCAGATTATCAAAGCTGATGAGCGTATCGCCCTTAAACTCGTTGTGTCCCACTACGGAGACATTCTCGAGAGTAACGGTGCAGCCCGGAAAATCGGAGATAAGGCTTATGTCCAAATCGCCGATTACCACATCCGCATCCACATAGTTGGCCGCCACAGTGGTCACCATGTTCAGCATTTTGTCCTTGAAGAAAACAGGAATCACAATGAGCAGAATCAGAAAGCCCAAAATTGTGAAACCCAGGAATTTGAGTATCTTTCTCATCATTCGTAATTATTAGATTAAGGTAAAAACATCTTTACAAACCAGCAACACAGCCGAAGCTCTGTTTAAATTCCAAAATTAAGAAAAAAACTTTAACAAAGGCAATATCTTGGTATTGATTTTTCTATATTTATTATTAAATTTGCTGAAAATATTCAACAGCGATGTCAAGACTACTATTAAGTACAGCATACTTGCCCAACATTCAGTATTTTAGGGCGTTGGCACAGAATGGCGGCGCCGATGTGGAGCAGTGGGAATCGTTTCCGAAACAGAGCTTCCGCAACCGCTGCCAGATACTCACCGAAGGCGGGCCCATGAGCCTGAGCATTCCGGTGGTGAAAGCCAACTCCAAGCAGCTGACCAAGGACGTAAGAATATCCTACACCGAAAACTGGCAGCCAAAACACTGGCACGCAATAACTTCGGCCTACAACTCATCGCCGTATTTCGAATATTTCAGAGACGATTTTCAGCCGTTCTACACCAAGAAATTCGATTTTCTGATAGACTACAACACCCAGCTGATAAATCTGATAATGGAGATTCTGGGCATGAAGGCACGCATAAGCCTCACGCAGGATTATGTGCACGGCAGTGGTATTATATCAGCTGATAGCAATACATACGACCTGCGCAACATCATACACCCCAAGGTGGAGCAGAGCGAGGGAGAAAACTATTACACGCAAAAGCCTTATCCTCAGGTATTTGACTGCAAAATGCCATTCGCGCCCAATATGAGCATCATAGACATGGTGTTCAATATCGGCGAGGAGACGATGTGGTATCTTGGCGACAAGTAAAAAGCTGACAATCAGACCAAAAGCAAAGAATGAAAATGAAACAAAACAACAAACTGGAATACCATATACCATTGATATTAGCTGCCATACTGCTATCGGCGGTATCCATACCCATGACCGCGATGCCGTACTGCTACAGCGAGGCCAGCCTGATGACAGATTCGATTATGTATCTGAACAGCAATGGATTGGGTCTTGTATACAACAACGGATACGTGGAGTTTCCCAACTTTTTTGCGCTGATATATTACGGAATAGCAAAAATACTCGGCACGGGCGCAATGATGCTGCACATCACGGCCATGGCATTCTCAGCCATATCGATGATAATAGCCTACAAGTTCGGAAAATTCTTCTTCTCGGTGCAGGCCGGAGTAATGTCGGCGGCGCTTATGTGCGTGCAGAATGTATACATGGCTCAGACCGGACTCGTATTGCCTCAGATGATGCTCAATGCCTGTATATTAGGCGGCATGCACCTGTTTTTCAGGGAGAAATATTTAGGAAGTACAATATTGATGACATTAGCCGCGCTCACCGACATCTCGGGAGTGGTGGCATCGGGAATCCTGATAATAGCATATCTGAGGATTCAGTACCGCGACTGGAGCTCGGGAAAAAGCGTGCTGCTGGCCATGCCCATTATTATATGGATAGCGGTGCAGAGCGCGAGCCTGATGGTCTGCGGAAAATTCTCGATGAGATACAACGGCACAAGCCTGTCTAATTTTGTGGAAAACATATATTTCGTATCAGCTGCACAAAACCGGTTCGCAATAACGGGAGTAATACTGATAGTGCTGATAGTGAACAAGATAAAGAAAACCACGCAGTATTTTGTGAGGGACATGGGAGCTAATAGCGTGATGATGATACTTGGACTCTACATCTGCAACTCGCTGACTGGCAACACCGAAAGCTGGAACCTGGCGGCAATCTCGCTATTAGCTGTACTGGCCGGCTGCGCAATATCCACCCTGCCCATCAGCTACCCAAACAAATACATAATTACGTGCCTGCTGATGGTGACAAGCATGGCCAGCATCCTGACCGACCACAGCGTGGACGATGCGTCGGTGAGGTACAAGACCAAGATAAAGGTGGACCTGAGGACCGTGAACATGATAGAGAGCTCGGCAAATGAGGGCGACTATGTGCTCTGCGACCAAAATTTCAAGAGGCTGATAAGCAATCCCGAACTTGGATACGCGCAAGGCATCAAGCTGACTCTGCTGGATATTACTGACGATGAGGGAATTACCGAATCGATGGCCGACTGGGCCATCTACTCGAATTTCGATACGCTGAGCACCAGCATCCGCGAATCGGAAAATCTTGTGAAAAACAGCACGATTTTCATAAACAACTATTCGAACGAGATTTACAAGAGAAAGAGATAAAAAAATCTCTATTTAATAACGTGAGTTCGATGAAATTAAATAACGTCGCTTCGCTCAAAATTAATCAAAAATCTCTTCCTATGTGCCCGAAATTTAGGGCAAAAATCTTTTAAAATCTCTTTGTCCCTTGCGGGACGGGCGATTGCGGAACATCAATTGAGGTCCCGTAGGGAGAGAGGCAAACAAATTTTCATCGAACTCACAAATAAAAAAGGGAAAGCGTTTGGTACACTTTCCCTTTTTTTGTTTTATGTTTTTTGCAGCTGAAGGCTATTCCTGAATGAGGCTCTTGTAAGCGGCAAAGTAATTCTCAGCGAGATTGTTCCAGCCAAAGTGAGTAGAAGCCTCCTCGATACCGTTACGCATATTGATACGGTCGCGGCGCTCGGTCTTGGTGAAACGGAGCATCTGATTTGCAAGCTGCTCGGCGCTGTCCATGAAGCCCACCGAACCACGGTTTACGATGTAGAGACCCATCTTCTCGCAGTTGTCGAAGTGTGCCTGAGCGTATGAGCCGAAACCTGAGAGATCTGATGTGATGGACGGCAAACCGCTACACATACACTCGAGAGGTGTGTAACCCCATGGCTCATAGTAGCTTGGGAATACGCCAAGGTGACATCCACGTACAAACTGAGGATAATCCATGCGGAAGAGAGGATTATCTACGCTGATGAAGTCTGGGTGATAAACCACCTTTACCTTGTCGTCGGCGTTGTTTACGAGGTTGCACTCACGGAGCTTAACCAGAACCGGGTCGGTAGAATCGTTTACGAGGTTGTGGGTAACAACTGTTGGGAGGTTAGGATTCTTCCATGCCAGATAGTTACGTTTCAGCTTGGCGGCCATTGTCTCATTAACCATAGAGCGGAGGTCAGGCAACTCGAACTTGCCGTTCTGAGTGGTTACGTACTTATAGAGCAGACGGCCGAGGTCGCGCTCTATCTCCTCGGTATTGCGCTGAATCTCCTCAACGAGTGCCTTGGAGTGGAGCACCTGAGCATTTACTGAATGGTATGGCTGACGTGAGATGAGGAAGAACACAACAGTGGCATCCACATTCTCCTTTTTCATCTTGTAGTTGAGACGGGCAAGAGCCTCGAGTGTGAGGTCGAATCCCTTGTTCTGATACTCGAAACGGCCCGATGTGAAGAAGTAGAGAGTCTTATCGAGATCGAACGAGTACGACTGGAAGAAGTGACCACGGATAAAGTTGTTGATCTGCTTCTTGTATTGCAAGTGGAGATTCTGGAACTCGTGGAGAGCCTCGAATCTCTCGATATTCAAACCGTTGGGCAGGATGAAATCGCAGTTTCGGCCCAGGAGATGCTTGCACTCCTCGTTGGTGATGTCGGAAACTGTTGTCATCACGTGCGCACCGTGAGCAGCGGCTCTCTCAAGCTGAACGATCGGATAGATATTGAAGTGCTTGGCCTCGTCTTCCCAGTTGTAGAATGGAAGGTTGCCATAGAAATTGTGGTCGTTCATGGCCAGGTATCTACCAAGCATTGTAGCATGGGTGGTGAATACGGTCTTAACAGGGAGATTCTCGCGGCGGAGATCCATGATAGGCATACCGGCCATCCACTCGTGGAAGTGGGCTACAATATTTTTCTGAGGATATTTGTTCTGACGGCAAAGAACTCTGAAGAACTCTGTTACACAGTAACCTACAGCCAAAACCTGATCGGTAAGAGGCTCGTCGTGAACCTGGATGTAGTGGTCGGCCCAGAGCTTGTATTTAATCTCGCCCAGCTTGTTGAAAACCGAGTAAGGATTAAACAAAACTACATTTGGATATCCTGTTACAAGCCACTTTCCATATTTAACATCGATGCCATTGTTGCGGAGAGCCATTACAGCCTCGCCAATAGGGCCCTCAATACTATCATTAGGTTCAAACTCATTTTTAGCGTTGTTCTCGAACCAAGGACCGAGCAAGAGGTAATTGTCGTGGTCAACGGCCTTAATCATTTCAGGCACCTTGGATCTGATAACGGTATATATACCACCTACCTTATTGCAAACCTCCCAAGCTGTCTCTATCAGCAGGGTATTTTCCACACGGGTTTGCTTCTTTTCTTTTGTTTTAGCCATATTATTTGTATAAATTATTGTAACTTTATTTAGATACTGATAAGCAATGTAATGTCAAATAAACTACATTCCTTATCAACATTCAAATATATGTATTTAATATTTATTAACCAAATAATTTTGACAAAAAATTAGGATTTTGAAAACATTTTTTTAACATAAAATCCATTCTGCTGAAATACAACAAATTAACATAAGTTCTACAAATTTTAAGATTTCTTTTAACCTTCGTAAGAGGAAAACTTCGTCCCCAAAAAAAGAAGTGCCGAAATGGTCACAAACAACCATTCCGGCACTTCAATCACTTCATCACTTCAATCACTTAACTAAAGTGTTTCCTGTTTCAGGTTTTCCATGTATTTGGCAATATCCGCGAGCTTCTGCGGAATGTTGATATTCTGCGGACAGTGCGGCTTGCAGATTCCGCATGAGATACAGTGGTCAGCCTGACGGAGACGCTCGATCTTGCGGTCGTAACCGATGAGGAACTTTCTGCGCGCTTCGGCAAAATTCTCGTCCATGGTGCTTACTGCTATGCTTCCCTCGTTTACACACTTATTATAATGTGAGAACGCACCCGGAATATCGATTCCGTAAGGACACGGCATACAATACTGACAAGTGGTACATGGAATGAGCGGGAATTTCACAAACTCATCGGCCACACGCTGAAGGAACTGGTTGTCGTCGTCGGTGCAGGGCTCCAATGGGGCGAGAGTCTTCAAGTTGTCCTGAAGGTGCTCCATGTATGTCATGCCCGAAAGGATTGAGAGCACACCCGGATGAGAGCCAATCCAGCGGAACGACCACGAGGCCACGCTGTTTTCAGGTTTGCGCTGAAGAAGCATCTCAGTAGGACTCTGAGGCAGCTTGGCGAGACGGCCGCCAAGAAGAGGCTCCATTACGAAAACGGGAATTCCGCGTTTCTCCCAAGTCTCGGCGTATAGATATTCGGCATCGGTATTAGATGGATTGAGCTCGTTGGCCCATTTCCAATCCACGTAGTTCATCTGTATCAGCACAAAATCCCAATGGTACTTGTCGTTCTGAGAGAGCAGAAAGTCGAAAGCCTTGATATCGCCGTGGAACGAGAAACCGAGATTTCTGATACGGCCGGCCTCGCGCTCCTTGAGCATGAAATCGAGAATGCCGTTGTCGATGTAGCGGGCGTTGAGAGTAGCAATGCAGTCGCCGGCTGCAGACGAACCTCCAATGGCATGAAGCAGAAGATAATCGAGATAATCCACCTGAAGATTCTTCATTGAATTCTCGTACATCTTCTTGGTCTCCTCGAAACTCCACTGCTGAGGCGCAAAGTTGGAGAGCTTGGTGGATACAAAATACTGATCGCGCTTGTATTTGCTGAGGGCAATACCCACAGACTTCTCGCTGCGTCCCTTGCAGTATGCAGGCGATGTATCAAAGAGATTTACACCGTGCGCAATAGCATAGTCCACGAGCTTGTTCACCTGCTCCTGATCGATCTCGTCCTCGCTCTCGCGTGCCGAAACATTGGATGTGGTGGGCAGACGCATCATTCCATAGCCGAGGAGCGAAACCTGATCCTTGGTCCGTGGATTGGTGCGCATGGTCATCTTGTCGGTTGGAATCTCCTTGGAAACGCTGGTGGTGCCTCCGCGATCCACCAAATTATTGTCGGAACTGCCGCCACAGGCCGCAATGGCTGTTACAGCCGCAGCGCCCGCCGCAATTCCCAAAAACTCACGTCTATTTATATTGTTGCTCATATTGAGGTCAAAAGTTTAAAGTTTAAAGTTTAAAGTTTAAAGCTTAAAGTTTAAAGTTTAAAGTTTAAAGCTTAAAGTTTAAAGAATAGAGAATTCGTAATTCGTAATTCGTAATTTAAAAACGTAATTCGCAATTATAATTCACCGTGTACGTCGTTGCCTTCCACGTAGATAGCTGATAACGGGCGTGACGGGCAGTAGTATTCGCAGGCACCGCAGCCAAGACAGCGCTCCGAATTGAGAGCCGGAATCATCACCTTGCCGCCTTCCTCCATTGGAACCATTGTAATGGCGCCCGACGGACACATCTTGGCACATTTTCCGCAAGAAACTCCGTCCTTGGCAGGCAGACAGTTCTGCTTGACCCATACGGCGTGACCGGCACGGATGGCGGTCTTTTCCTCACGGGTAATCCTGAGAATGGCGCCCGATGGACAGACCTCGCTGCATCGTGTGCACTCAGGACGACAGAATCCACGCTCAAAACTCATTTCAGGCTGCATGAAGTTTTCAAGCTTTCCGC
The DNA here is from genome assembly GCA_045628165.1 of Bacteroidales bacterium. Lineage (GTDB taxonomy): Bacteria > Bacteroidota > Bacteroidia > Bacteroidales > UBA3824 > UBA3824. The sequence continues at coordinate 21,811 of JAZQPB010000105.1, forward strand.
TTGGACGCAAAACGCCATTAGGACAAGCTGATACACACAGCTGACATGCCGTGCAGTGGCTCTGGAAATTCTTCAAGCTGATACTTCCCGATGGCTTCACAGGAGTCTCGCGAACAGGAATTTTCTTATCCGCGATTACGGCATATCCGCCGTCCACGGTCTTCTCCTGAGCCTTTGCCACTCCCGATACGGCAAGCACTGCGCCGGTAGTGAGCATCGCACGGAGGTTGGTATCAGTAGGTTTGCTATCAGCTGATACAGAAACTTTGGCTTCCCTGCCAAACTTGATGGCGCCCTTGCGGCACTTGCCTATGCAGTTCATGCACGATACGCAGCGAGTGTGGTCGATGGTGCCGGACTTTGAATCTATACATGCCGACTTGCAGTTTTTCTCGCAGAGGGTGCAGTGTACGCACTTGCTCTTGTCGATGTGGATCTTGAAGATGGAGAACTTGGCCACGTAGCCGAGTACTGTGCCCACAGGACATACATTATTGCACCATGTACGGCCGTTGCGCCATGCCAATACGGTGAACACCAGCAATGTAATGGCAGCTATGGCAAACACCGCGCCGCCCTTAATCCATACATCCACGGTATATACCGAGTACGAGTCGTAATGCTCGGCCACTGATGCCAGGAGATTATTAATCCACAGATATACAGGCTGAAAGAAATTATGCGCAATGCGTCCGTAGGCCGAGTAAGGAGCTATTACGGAAGCCAACGCGGTGAATCCCAAAAGGATAAGCAGCACAAAAACTCCGAGAACAGTGAAACGGAGAACCTTGTTTTCCTTGCTGGATGAGTAGCGGTTTTTGCCGAACTTGTCTGCTATGCGGGCCACCACATCCTGGAATACTCCCGCAGGACAGATAACCGAGCAGTAAATTCTGCCAAAAAGAATTGTGATAGCCAGCACAAAAAGTATTACGGCAAGATTGAGGCCGAGTACCGCCGGCAGAAACTGGAGCTTGGCCATCCACGACAGCCATGCATGAGCCACACCCGTAAAATCCAAAAACATGGCTGTAATGCCAATGAGGAAAAGGGTGGCCAATGTGACACGAATTTTCTTTAACATATTGATTGAATGAATGATTTAGTGGCAAATATATAAATAAAAAAGGTGAGAATCAAGCGCTCTCACCTTATATAAAACGAATTTGGATAATTGCAATATATATAGTGCAAAATCATCAACAATCAGCAAGACTAAATCTTTGAGAATTGCAAGATGAGATCTACACCTGTGGCATCTATGGCATGAGATTCGAGCTCAAGGCTGCCAGCTGATATGCTCCTGATAATGAGGTTTTCAGAAGGATTGTTGTCGAAAAGTGTGCGTATGGTATCGCCCTGCAGAGTCCACGCGCCGGTGTTGGATTCCACGGTGTGGTCGTCGCCGATAAAGAGTACTAGCTTACCGTCGGAGCCGAAGATGATATTAAGCTCGCCCGCAAGCTGTTTCTGCTGCTCCTCAAATAGGCGCTTGATATTCTCTGGCGATCCATCCTCGATGCTTTTCTCGAGCTCGTTTTTCTTGATGATGAGCAGCGACCTGTTGGGCTCGCTCTTGCAGGTATCAAGCTGAGTGTTCACCATCTCGAGGGCCGATGAAAGGCCGCGTGTACATTCGTCGCTGCGCACCTGCACCACAGAGTCGAGGTTCGGGATAGTGGATTTCTTGAGATTCCATGTTCCCTCCAGGAGCTTGTGGGTATCGGCGCCGCACGACCACTGCATTGCCATCAGCAGAAAGGCCGCCAATACATGAATGTATTTGGAAGTGATTTTTTTCATTTCAGCTAAATCTTTGTAAATGTAATCTTGGTGATGATATTGGCGTTTTCGTATTTCTCCTGAACCACAAAAACCATCTTGTCATCGGTAATATCCTGAATCTGAACCACATCGTACTGATTAACACCGGTAGGTTTCAGCTTCAGGTATTTGCTCTGCGAATCGTATTCCCATTCGCCGGTCTCGGGATTGCCGTCGCCGGAAAAACCCAGACGGCTGAATGTCTTGTTGCTGTTTATTATCATCTTGGCGTTACCGCTCAGCAGATAATCCACAAGCTGCTGATGCTCAAGGCTGTCCTGACGATTGGCGCGGAAACGGTTGTCGGTGTATCCGCTGGCCACCCAGGTGCCCACAAGCTGTTCCTCGCTGCGGCGGAGACTCTGGCTAAGCTGAACCTGGACATTGCCGTTGTTCTTCGAGTTCGATAGATTGGCCATCTGATTGCTTGCCTCGCGGTTGGTCATATTTCCGCCGCCGGCCACAAGCATCAGCGACAGCAAAACCACAACGCTGAGCGCCACGAAAAAGAGTTTCTTGTAGATACCACCGTTGTCGCCGGCCGGAGTCTTGGATTTGTCGTTCTTGCCGCCATTAGCTGGCTTGGGATTAGGAGCATCGGTCTTCTTGGATGCCTTGCGGCTCAGGATGGCGAGATTGTTTTTCAGGCAGTCGGCCAGGTCGTCGAGAGCCGCGCGCTGCTGCTGGTCTACGGCATCTATCCACACGTGCTCATCAAGGAAGAAGTTGGCCGTGATGGACGGCTGGAGCTTGGAGCATACGTATGGCACCACATTGATGCGCTTCTGCGAGGCCTCATCGAGCACCGAAACCATCTGCGGATCGGCTATGGCGTCGGAGTTGATTACGGCAATTATCACGCTGGGCGGATTCTTGTCGCCGCCTATCCTGGTGCATCCCAATGTGGAGGCAAAGCCCGCCTTCCTGATGTGGCTCTGTATGTCCTGAGCCAGAGAAAGCGCGCTTTTCGGGTACTGTATTAGTATCTTTTCCAATTTCTAAAAAACTATTCTTTGGTATAAGTAGTTACAGTGGTGGTTCCTATCTCGTCGCGAGTGGTAAGTACAAAGTAGCTGTCGGTGAGCTCCTTGATCTCCTGCTTGATAACAGACTGACCCTCAAGGCAGTACTGGAGCTGGAGGTCGTCGCCGAGAAGCTCCCATGTGCCGTGCTGCTCCAGACCGTTGATGATGAGGATAAGCGAGTGGTCGCTCTTGTGCTCGTAGCTCGAGTTCTGCTTGAGCTCCTCCATAAACTGCTGAACCGCGGCGCGGTCGTTGTCGTTCAGATTCTGGTCGGTGGTGATATCAGTAATCTTGAATTTGCCTACCATCATCTGCTCGGGAGACTTGCCGCCGCATGCGGATACGAAAAGGCATACTGCTATTACGGCTATCAGTGATAAAAATTTTTTCATAAGTTGATACATTAATTTGCTTGAACATTATATGTTGCAAATTTGGTAAATAATTCTGAGAACGTGAAATAAAATCGGAACTTTTTTTTCATGCCCCGGCTTCTATCACCGAACTCTTGAACGAATATGTGATCGACGACAGTATCGAGGCTATATCAGCCAGATAATCAATGAGATCGGTATGTATCTCGTGGGTCATGCGCACATTGGCGTCGTCGCTCATCAGGCGCTTGATGTGTGAGATGCGTAGCGATTCGGCGTTCTTCTTGGTAAGCTCTATATCGCCGTGCAGACGCTCGAGGTCGCGCGAGCTGCGTTTCTCCACAGCTGATACGAGATTGCCGAAATGGTTGCCTATCTCCCAGGCATAGAGTTTTATCTCGTTGATGCCCTCCACAGAGAATGTAAGATTAAGCACCGAAAGTTTCTGATACAGAGGCACAATGCTCCTGTGCACCACCTCTCCTATCCTGCCGGTCTGCTCCAGCACCGATAGCAGGGCAAATATCTGGCGTGTGGTGCTCTGTGTGATATCGCGCCGTCCTATCTGGAAGAGATATTTGCGCACCTCCTCCTCTATGAACCCGAGCTTGCTCTCCTTGACATCGATGTTGCTGAGAATCTTAAGATTGTCGCGCTTGGTCTGGGCATTGCCGGGATCGTAATCCACAAATGGCGAAATCGCATTCCGCACAATGCGGCCCGTAAGCTTGATGAGAGTGGCGGTCTCCGAAACCGACAGCTCCATGGCCGACTGAGGCATGGCAATCACGCTGTTGTCGATGAAACGGAGATGCGGCACGGCATCGGGCGCGGTCTTATCAGGCACAATGCGCTCTATCCACATCACCAGAAGATTGGTGAACGGCAGCAGAGAAAACGCCATGCCTACATTAAAATAAAGGTGTATGTTGGCTATCAACCTCTCGGGCGACGAATCGAGCGACTCTGACCACCACTCCAGAAACGGCACCGACAGCGGAGTAAGGCACAGGAAAATGCCCGCGCCCAGAAACTTGGTAAGCACATGGGCCATCATTGTGCGCTTGCTCTGGGTGGATGTGCCCACCGACGCTATTACTATAAGGAGACAGGTGCCGAGGCACGATCCTATCACCATGGGATAAGCCTGCTCCACGCCAATAAGACCCTCGCGCGCAAAAACCATCAGAATGCCGGCAAACATACCCGTGCTCTGCATCACGCAGGTGGCCAGAGTGCCCACCAGGAGTCCGAGAAAGGGATTTCCAGCTGATGTGATGAAACTTGTGAAAGCCGGCACATCCTTGAGCACCGACACCGACTTGCCGAGAAACTGCATTCCGAAAAACACGAGTCCGAATCCGAAAATGGCATTGCCGCCGTCGCGGATAACATCACGGCTCGACGATTTCATGAAAAAACCAATTATGACCGGCACAATGGCGTATCCGGCAATATCGAACGCGATAATCTGGCTGGTGACCGACGAGCCGATATTAGCTCCCAGGATCACCGGCACAGTCTCGGCAAACTGCATGATGTGGGTCTCCACAAAGCTGATGAGCATCACCGTGGTGGCGCCGGTGCTCTGTGTAATCACAGTAACGAGTATGCCGGTAAACATAAGGCTGAACCTATTGGAATTCAAGCGTGTAAGTATGGTACGGATATTGTCGCCGAGACCGCTCTTGAGTCCGGAGCTCATCTGGTCCATACCGTAGAGGAAAAACACGAGGCCTCCCAATATGCCTGTTATTAGCTGAAACCAATCCATGCTGTATTTGTATGTTGTATGTGTTATTATTATATCAGCTGATGGCGTGATATCCTGTAAGCCCGCTATCTGATAACCTTGGCGATGCTCTGGAGCAGAACCTTGCGGTCTATGGGCTTGGATACAAAATCCACGCATCCCACATTCATAATCCTCTGCCTCTCGGGCAGCAGGTCAAAAGCCGTCTGGGCGATTATCGGCACCGACTTGTCGCGCTTCAGGATCTCGGAGGCAGCCTGATAGCCATCCATCACCGGCATCTGCATATCCATGAGTATCAGCGATACCGAAGGATTCTGCTCATAGAGCTCCACACACTCGCATCCGTTGCGGGCATGCAGGATCCTGATTCCGGTTTTCTCGAGGATTTTCTTCAGGAGAATGAAATTGATCTCGGCGTCCTCGGCCACTATCACCGTCTTGCCGCCGAAGTCGTATTGGGGAATATCAGAGATATTGCCATTAGCTGCACTATACGGAATAGAATCTGAGATGGAATCGAGGCGGAAGAGCACACAGGTGCGGAGCCTCACGGCGCGGAACCTTATGGGCATAAAGGAGATAACGAACCATGCCGTGCGCCCTCCGCTGATGCGTATGGATATGCGCGTGGAGCTGGCGGCGCTGTGGGTGGTGGAGCCTGATATGTCGCGTAGCATCTTTACAACCTCGCTGCAGGGATCGAGACCGGGAAGCGTATCGAAGCGCCGGCCTATGTACTGCGACCTGCTGAATCCAGTGATGGAGCGGAACTTGAGGCCGATGTTGGTGATGATGTGGTACTCATCGAGCAGTATGGCGAAATCGTACGGCTCGGCAAAAATCCTGCTGTAGTCGCTCTTGAACCTACGGCAGAGCACGCCGTTGGGTGTGGAATCGGATCTGTTGTAGGTCTGCAGCAGATCGTGAACCGATACAAAAATGGCGTCGGTCTCCATGATCCTGATGCGCGAGAATCTGCATCTTACGGTCTTGGGTGCCCCCGAGGGCAGCAATATATCTATGAAACACTCCAGACGGTCGTGCTCGCCGCGCAGCACCATGAAATATGTGCGCATGGCGAGTATTCTGTAAGCCGGGGCCACACATTCCATGAGCCCCTGCTCGATATCGCGGTATGTGCGCTGCGATATGCGGCGGGTCTCATTGTTTACATGCAGCAGCCTGCCATTGTGTATGATGAGTATTCCGGTATCTATGGACTGTACTATCTGATTGAGAATGTAGTAGTTCTCTATCATCTTGTCCTTTACGGATTCGCCTCTGTGAGTGATGGATGTGTACATATAGCTAATAGATGTTATTAGTTTTCAGGTATCAAAATTATAAATAAATTTCAATTAAAGAAAAATCTTGAGTAATTTTGGGAAATTTTTTGAGCTAATATAGCGTTACATAAGCAAAACTGTAAAGAAATGAAAAGATTATTACTAAGTCTGGCAGTTGGCATAATTGCCTCATTATCTGCAATGGCGCAGAGCAATCTGAGTCTCGATTTCACCAGCATCGGCTTCGATTTTGGCGATGGCGAGAATATTCCCATATACAAGCTGAAGGCCGGCGACGGCGGCAAGGCCATCTTGGAGCCGGGCATCAGGATAGCCGGCGAGGTGTATTCGTCGGATGTGGTGAGCCTCAAGTTTGCCCAGACAGTGCGCATCGACGAGATGAAGACTCTGGCCATGAGCTCTCAGGTGATGCTGAGGCTCAGGATGTTCAAGATCTACAAGCACTCGGTGAATATAGGTTTTGGTCCGCAGGTATTCTACCGCAAAACCTGGCAGAATTTCGACGGGTATGTGGATGAGGGCGTATACAAGACCGGAAGTTTCCAGACCAAGATGAACTGGCTGAGCGGCGAGGTGGAATACAATTATTACCTGAACAAGCACAACGATTTCTCCTTCGTAGTCTACCACATGAATCCCGAGGCGATGGGTTTCGCATTAGGTTTCAAGCACTGGATAACGCGAAAGAGCAACAAGTGCGACACCTGCCCGAGTTTCCATTAATAACGCCATCAGCTGATAACAAAAAAAATCACACCCTGACACCTATCAGTATAATGTCGTCTATCTGCCTGAATCCGTTTCGCCATGACTCTATGGCCTGCTCCACGGCCTGTTTCTGCTCCTGGAGCGGACGGCTGCACAATCCCGAGAGAAGTCCGGCCAGGCGCTTTGTCGAGTACTGCTTGCTGATGGTATGGGCCTCGTCGGTGTAGCCAAACTGATCGGTGATGCCGTCGGAAAACATGTAGAGCATATCGCCCTTCTGGATGGGGACTATGTAGTTGTGGAAATCGCGGTCGCTCACAAGGCCCACGCCGATGGGCATGGGATCCGGCTTGTAGATAACAACCTCGGAGCCACGGCATATCCACAGGGGACGGTTGGCCCCGGCAAACTGGAGTGTCATCCGCTGATAGTCTATCATCACAATGGCGAGGTCCATGCCGTCCATGTTGGTGGATTCGCCACGCATAAAACGGTCGCGGTCCTGGCGGAGTGATGTCATCATCTTGGTTCTGAGTCTGTTGAGAACGCTGGAGGCTGTGGTATCGGCCTCCACATTAGATGCCACCTCGTTTAGGAGGCTCACACCCAGCATGCTCACGAATGCACCCGGCACTCCGTGGCCCGTGCAGTCGGCGCATACCAGGATGTTGAGATCGCCGGTCTTGTTGGCCCAGTAGAAATCGCCGGCCACGATGTTGAGCGGCTTGTATACCACAAAGTAGTCGTTGAAGAGATTCTGCATCACCTCGCTGGTGGGCAGCACAGCCTGCTGAATGAGCGACGCGTAATGTATGGAATCGGTGATGGACTTGTTTTTTTCCTGCAGCTGACGGTGATGCTTACGGTTGTGGAAATAGAATACCGCCAATACTCCCAGCACAATGGATATCAGGATTATAACGCCAATGTAGCGTGTCACCATAAGGCGCTCGTACAATGCGTGCTCGGCCTTCTCGCGCTCGGCTTTCTCGTTTTCTATCAGACGGGTGTACCTTACGGCATTATCGGGCGATATCAGCTTGTAGCGCTCGGCCTGTATCTTGTTCCAATACTGCATGGCGTTCTTGTAGTCGTTGCGGGCTATGCAATTATACATGATGGCATACCATAGCGGATTGATGTAGGGATTCTGGTCGCCCACCTGTCCGTATATGGTTTCCAGCGAATCGAGGATGCGCCTGCCTCGGTCCAAATCGCCTGTTATGCTGTAATAGTTGGCCAGATTGAGCTGAACGTCCACCTGCGACTCCTCCGATCCTATAAGCTCCGACAATGATTTCTCCTCCTGTATCCACTGGTAGATTTCGGCGATTTTCCTGTCGCGGTTGGCCACCTCGTGGTTTGGCTTGAAGAACTCACTCACCATGGAGCAGATAATGAACGACTGCGACAGATACTTGTCGGGAAGGTTGTTGGCTATGGAATAAGCCTTGAGCGCGTACATGGCGCACTCTTGGAGCAGTGAGATATCGGCATCCATGAAATTGGCGTCGTACTGCAGCTGCTTGCACTCGGCCAGGAGCGAGAGGTCGAGACACATCTCGCTTTGATTGCCCACCAGCGAATCGAGATGCAGGCACTGCAGCAGTGTCTGCTCCGACAGCTCGTAAATAAACTGCGATGTATACAATGCGGAGCGCGTGCGCATGGCACGTATCAGCTGCACTGAATCTCCCACGCTGCGGAATATATCGAGAGAGATGTCGCTGTGGGCCTCGCTCTTGCTGAATTCGCCCACGCAGCGGTAATACTCCACCAGGGCCACTTCGGCTATGCCCTCCTCAAGATGGCATCCGTTTTCGCGGGCCACCTCCACGGATCTGGTGTAATAATCAAGGGAATTTGGGTAATCGTCAAGATAAAAATACGCCCAGCCGATATAATAATTGGCCACCGACTGAATATCGGGCATGGAGTGGCGCACGGCCAGAGTCTCGAGCCTGTGCCCCCAGAGAAGGGTGCTGTCGATATTGAAATGCATTTTGGCAATACTCTTGCACACGCGGACCTTGGCGGTATCCTGATCGCTCATGCCGTGATACAGATTTATCAGGCTGTCGAGCTCATCGTCCTCACCGGTCTGCGCCTGCGCCGATAATGCGCACACTGTCAATAATATCGTAAACCAAAATCTAAGCATCTCAATTAATCCATCAAACTATAATAATAATCCAGAATCTCGCGCGCGGGCTTCTTGAGCCTGATTATCGGGTCGATAAAATAAAGGGTTCCGGCCTCATCCACAAGCACATTGTCGCCCTCGGCCGATACATCGGTTATCGAGATCAGGTGGTTTCCGTAGAAATAAGAGTTTTCCTTCTCCAGTTTCAGGAAGTCGAGCAGATACCTGTCGATCTGTTTCTGCGACGGAGATATGAATTTCATGGGAATATATGGCTGCTGGAGTATAATGCGCACACCGTCGATATCGTCGGTGATGCCCGCAAATTTGTAATGCGTGTTAGGAAAAAAAATATTGTGTATCAGGTGCTCGAATATTATATCCGGCGGACACAGGTTCTTGATGGCGGCCTTGGCAAATGGATTGCGTATCTTTGTGACCACCGATGTATCGGCGCTCAGGAACACAATGCTCTCGCCCGAGGGCAGCCTCTTGCGGTCGCCGAAACTATCCCACTGAGACTTAGGCACATACAGGCCATTTAGGCGAGCCGTTTCTATCAGGCGTACACCTTCTGCAGCCTGAGCATCTCGCGGGCTTTGGATGTAATCTCCATGTCGTTGAGCGGGTATCCCAGCCTCAAACACTCCAATATCGCGGCGGTCGCTATCAGCCTGAACTCTTCGCTCAAATTCATAACGTACTCTATCGCCTTTTGTCCATTTCGCAAAAAGACGTTGTATAAACTTTTTTCCATAATCAGCCATCAATTATAGTTTTGCGCAAAGATATAAAAATATTTTATGTTTCAGCTGATACATACAATATTTTTTTGCGCCGCGCATTATTTCAGCAGTCCGTCGGGATTCTTGAGGTTGCTGTACTTTATCAGCTCGCAGTGTATATCAGCTAATGGCATGTTTATACGTATCTTTACGGGCACAAAATTCATATCGTGGGTAAACCACGCCTGCATGTCGTCCTCCTTCTTGAATGTGGACATCTCGCCGAGCACCGGAACGTATTTCAGGCAGTAGATTTTTCCGAACTCGGTTTTCACCTTCTCAGTGGCCTTGTATCTGAGTTTCAGATTGTAGAGGTCCTCGTTGAACCACGTGTTGAGGGTCATGGTGGTTTCATTGCGTTTCAGCTGCTGATCAAAAATGAATCTCCTGGCGTAGAAGAATGCTGAGATTATGTCGAAAGTCTTGGTGGCCATATCGTGGCGGCCGCTCTTCATGCTCATCACATATAGCGAGTCCTGGAAGAAGAGGTCCTCGTTGTAGCGCTTGTATTTGTTTTCGGTCACATTGCGGATGGCCTTTATGGGCAGGCCGGTGGATATGTCTATCCACGACTCGTAAATGTCGTTTACGGTGGCCATCTTGGAGATAAGTCCCGTGGTGTAGCACTTGGCCACGATGTGGAAATAGTAATCGTAGCCCACCGACTCGAAATAGACCTTGATCTTGAGCTCTCCGCCCTTTATGAAACCGTATTTGAGCTGATACGTAAGCTCCTCGCCGGCCTGGAAAGCGGTGTTCACCTTGTATTCGCCCAGAATCCTGTTGGCGGAAGTATCGGCCAGATGCACCTGGGCATCAGCTGATATGGCTATGGCAGCTAATGGCATTATCAATAAAACACGTATTAGCTGATATAAAAATCTGTTCATAAAAATATTGGTATTAGCTGATAAAACACTCTGTGAAATTGCAGAGAACAAATATATGAAATTTTTTTTCGGAAAAAAACAAAAAAAGTTGGAATTATTTACAATTGTTTTTTATATTTGCAACTCGTAAAAAAACATCAAACATAAGAACAATCGATGAAGCTTAGATACATCACATACCTTATAATATGCCTCGTATCGGCAATGGCAATGGCAGGCTGCGTAAACAGCGACGGAAGAGTAACCGACGAGGGCATAATAGAATACGAGATCTCTTACCCGATGACATGGAGCTACAACAAGGAAAAGGACAACCTCCTGTCGCTGTTCCCAAAGAAAGTAAACTTGTATTTCAAGGACAACAGCACAGCGCTCTATATCGGAAATGCGTTTTTCAAGATAAGATATGTGAGCCGATACGATGAGGGACGCAACTACGCCTCGATAAATATTCCCTACAACGGCGACAACATGGTGATAGTGCAGGACAGCAGTCAGTCGGCGTTTGGATACGACGACATGGCTGATATCAGCTATACCTATACCGAAGACACACTTACTGTGGCCGGATACCTCTGCAAGAAGGCCGTTGCACACTGCCCAAAAAAGAATCTGGACATCAACATTTGGTACACCAAGAACATTAAAATATTGAACGCCAACACAAATACCGCTTTCAAGAATCTGGATGGCGTTCCTATGAAATTTGATATCATCTTAATGGATTTCTACATGCAGCTGGAGGCCGACGATGTAAAATACGACAAGATATCAGACGACTATCTTGTACCTCCGTACGACTTTAAGCAGGGCAACAAGGCCGACATGAAGGAATTCATGCAGCGCTATATGCGCAACAACTAATTTTTCTCCATCAGAAACTCAACCGTCCCATCATCTCGTAGTCAGTATTGTCCACCTTTACGGGCTGTACCGAAACGTAGCCGTTATTGAGCGCCCACTCGTCGGTGTCTGTGGCCTCGGGAGCGTTGTTTCTGTATTCACCTGTAAGCCAGTAATATGGCCTCTTGTTGGACGGGTGATAGTTTTTCTGGAAATCCTCTCTCCATTCGCCAGGGCACTGACGCGTAACCTTAATTCCCTTGATATTCTCCGGCTCGCCGTATGGAATGTTTACATTAAGGCAAACATTCTGATTGTTTTCCATCGCCATCACATTCTTAACGATATCGTGTGCGTACTTGCCCGCAGTACTGAAATCGGCGTCGGGCGTAAAATTTAGGAGCGAGAATCCTATGCTCGGAATCTGATGAAGCGCCCCTTCCATTGCGGCGCCCATGGTTCCCGAATAGAGAATATTGATGCTTGAGTTGCTTCCGTGATTGATGCCCGAGAGTATGATATCAGGCTTGCGTCCCAAAATTCTGAACAAAGCCATCTTAACGCAGTCGGCAGGAGTGCCGGTGCACTTGTAGGCGTGGTCGGCCTCATCGCACTTGGCGTTGCTGTACCAGAGAGGCATATCGAGAGTCACCGAATGGCCCTTGCCACTCTGAGGCTTGTCGGGCGCCACTACCCACACCTCGCCAAGATCCTTAACGGCCTTCACGAGCTCGCGGATTCCCTTGGCAAATATTCCGTCATCATTGGTGATGAGGATTAATGGACGGTTGGCGGTTTGGATTACTTCTTCTTCCATAGTTTAGATGGTATTTTTTAGTTATTTTGATTCACAATATCGCTATACAATTTATCTACACGGACAACCTCAACACGAGGAAATTGTATATTCTTCAACACATTAAAATGTTTATCATCAGAAACGATAAAACGTGCACGTCCTGCTACCGCTACATCAACAAACTTGTCATCATCTGGATCAGCCACTATCAAGACAAAATTAAATGTGGGATTTATAAAAACAGTATTGGGATTATTGAGAATAACGTTAATGACAAACTTAGCAGTAGAAACATCAACGAGTCTCTCAATTATCTCCTCATACTCATTTAATATTGCATTACTTACACAGAGCTGATAAGAACCATCAAGAATCTTATTCCAAATAATATGATATTTGCTCCTAATGGGAATACATTGGATTAAAGCATTGGTATCTAAAACAATTCTTTCCATTACAAATCCTTGTGTAAATCCATTTGAGCAATCTCGTCAAGACGATTCTGATCAAGAACACCAGAATCCCATAAACTGTTAAGATGGGAGTCTAATTTTTCCTGATAATAATTCATAAGCAAAACCTTTATCTCGTTCAGCCTTTCCTCGGAACTTTCATTGTTGAAAACCGTTAGAAGTTGCATCTGAACAGGATTGAAAACCGTTGTATTTGTAGCTGTCAACATAATAGCATATTTTTAATTTTACAAATATACACAAACAAAATCAATACTCCAATTTTTTGCAATAAAAAAAAATTATCACGGCTTTTTTGTTTATTAACACACTTTCCTTTGTCAATAAAAAAATCATCATTAAATTTGGTCTGGAATTTAGCGAGGATTATAAACAAGAAAACAGCACTTTAATACATTAATAGTACTTGGAGTGCTTAGAAAACCGCCAAAACAAGTTTTGGCAAAAAAACGCTAAACGCTAGAAAACAAAACGGGAAAAAACTCCGTTCTGAAGGTTTTCTATGTTTTGTTTTCTAGCGTTAAGCGTTTTCTTGGTTATGTTAATAACCGGTTTTCTGCGCTCCAAAAACGAGGAAGAGCCTAAAAAGCGCGTTTTCTTGTTCGAAATCAAAACAAGAGCATTTCTTGTTCAAAATCAAAACAAGAGCGTTTTCTTGTTTAAAACGAAAACTTCCAGAACTTGAATTAAATACAACAAAAACAACATTATGAAACTAAAACACCTAATTACCGCCACGGCGCATACATTCTCCATTGCTGGAGGATTCGCCATTAACCACTGGTATCAGAACACAAATAAATTCGAAACCATTAATACCGAGATAACAATGCCAACAGGAAATTTCGACTATGCAAAAGCCTGGGAGGAGGTCAAGAAATTCGACGAGGACCGTCTCCCGAAATCCGCACTCGCAAAGGTGCGCGAGATTCAGCAAAACGCCGAGAGCGAGAAAAACTATCAGCAACTGATAAAGTCTTACATCTTCAGCATCGACTATGTGAAGGAGGTGGAGGAAGACGAAGAGAACCTCGTGAAAAGCTACACGATAGAATTGATGAAATTCCGTGAGGTGGCCGGAACTTTGCCCACCGAATTCAAGGCTCTCAGTTACAATATCATAGCCAAATTCTACGAGGAATATTACAATAGTCAGCGATGGAGCATCCAAAACCGCACCAAGCTTGAAAACGACACCGACCCAGATATGAACACCTGGTGCACCGAGCGTTTCGAGAAGGAGGTCCGCACCGTTTACGAACTCAGCATCGCAGAGTCAGCTACACTCGTAAACTACCCGATAAAGGATTTCTCTGTGCTGATAGATACCGACAAGCGCCAGATAGACACCCGATTCCGCCCTACCCTATTCGACTATCTCGCGTGGGACTATCTTGATATGAATTCGCAATTTGGAGTGGCCAGCGATTTCACATATCAGGATTTGGAGTTGGTATCAGCTAATGACAAGTTCCTGAATTTCAGCCCCAAAAACAATGAGACCGAGTCGATGGACAACCGCCGTCTCGAGAACTACAAGATGCTTGCCAAGGCTCACGAAGGCGATGAGAACCAGCTCGCCTACGTAAACGCCACCCTCGAGCGTCTGAAATACTACAAGCGCAAGAGCACCAACGAGTTGTCAGGTCAGGAGTATCAGAAAACCCTGGAGCTGATGCGCAAGAAATACGACAAGCCTGAGATTGTGGCCTGGCTGACTTACGAGATCGCCGACCATCAGTATCAGGAGAAAAAATATCAAGAAAGCCACAAGACTGCCGAGTATTGCCAGGACCCAAAATTCGATGATACGGAATACGGCAAGGCTTGCGATAAACTCATCCACAACATCGAACTTGCCGAGTTATCGCTGACCGCCGAGGAGATGGTGAGCCCCAAATCCAAATTCCCAATCAAGGCCGAATACCGAAACATCAGCAAACTATATATAAAGGTGCTGAAACTTTCCGACAAGGAGAAATACGAGAAAATCTGGCAAAACGAGGAGCGTCTCAAGTTCCTGAAAGACAAGTGCGAGACCGTCGGAAGCTACGAGTTCAACACCGTAAATACCGGCGACTATCAGAACAAAAACTCCGAGATGATAATCAACGCCCTGCCCGTAGGAAACTACGTGATACTGGGAGGCGACTGCGAGGACGTTTTCGACTTCAAGAAAAACAAGACTCACTCAATCTGCCAGATTCAATCCACCAACATCTGCATCGTGAAATCGCAGGAGATGGCGGACAACTGCGTTTTCTATGTGATTGACCGCCAGACCGGTGAGGGCATCGCCAACGCCAACATCAAACTGACCGAAAGATACAAGAAAATAAACGAAACCTACAAGAGCGACAAATACGGAACCGTAGTAATCCCAGCCAAAAACAACAGTTACAGCGCTGAATACACAATATCAGTGGGCGACGACAAGGTGATCCGCCACGGCAACATCCCTGAGGCCTACAAGAACAACGACATCGAATCGTCACACGCTCAGATATTTACCGACCGCGCCATCTACCGTCCGGGTCAGACAATCTACTGGAAGGTGATAGCATACAATGGCAACAACAAGGAATCGAAAGTATCAGCCAACAAGACTCTGCGCCTTGCCATCGACGACGTAAACCGCAAATGTATTCACGACATTACCATCAAAACCAACGAGTTCGGTAGCGTGAGCGGAGAATTCGTGATCCCGACAGGACTTGCCAACGGCGAGTTCACCATCAGATGCGAGGGATGCCATCACAGCGTTTCGGTAGAGGAATACAAACGCCCCAAGTTCGAGGTATCGTTCGGCGAGGTGGAGGGCGAGGTGCGCATAGGTGGCAAGGTAAGCATCGAGGGCCAGGCCAGCACATATTCGGGCCAGAATGTTGCCGACGCCAAGGTAAAATACACCGTAACACGCAATCCTCAGTGGCGCGGATGGTGGTACTGGGGTTTCAACGCCAAGAGCAAGGTTATAGATTTCGGCGAGGCCACCACCGACAAGGACGGAAAATTCAAGGTGGAATTTACCGCCGTGCCCGATCCTCAGCAGGCCGAGAGCGAGTTCCTGCAATACAACTACACCATCCAAGCCTCGGTAACTGATGCCACCGGCGAGACACGCAGCACAAACACCACAGTATCAGCAGGCTACAGAAGCCTCTTCCTCGGAATCTCCGCCCCATCGGGATTCAACATTATGGACAGGACCAACCTGAGCGAGGTGCGCGTATCGTCCACCAACATCAACGGTCAGAAACTCCCTGCCGAGGTTACTGTAAAGGTAAGCAGACTCCTGATGCCACGTAAAATATACATCCCCAAGCGCTGGGAATCGTGCGAAAACCCAATCGTAAGCCGTGAGGATTGGGAACGCGAGCTCCCATACACAGAATACTCTAAGGAGGACCAGGGCCTCAGCCTCCTG
>JAZQPB010000106.1:0-15350 GCA_045628165.1 Bacteroidales bacterium
TAGTAGTTGGTAGTTGGTAGTTAGTAGTTAGTAGTTGGTTAATGTTTGCGCAAAATTAATTATTAAATCTGATAATTTATGTATTTTGCTTCATTTTTCTTATCTTTGTGGCGTATAATTAATATTTTTAGCAAATTGAGACTCGATTTTTTTATGGCGCGGCGTCTTGTGGCCGGTGCCAACAACGATAATAAAGGTGTGGATTCTCCGTTTGTGAGGATTGCTACGGCCGCCGTGGCGCTGTCGGTTTTTGTGATGATTGTCTCGATGTCGGTGATTATAGGTTTCCGCAACGAGATTTTGCAGAAGGTTGTGGGTTTTGGCTCGTGCGTTAATATCATCAACCGCGAATCGTCGCTCAACCTCGAATCAACGCCCATCAGCTCCAATCAGGATTTCTTTCCATCCATGGAGCGCGAGGACGGAATCTCCCATATCCAGCGCTATGCCTACAAGCCTGCCATCTTCAAGTCGGGATCGGATATCATGGGCGTGGTGCTCAAGGGCGTGGGCTCCGAATACGATTTCTCTTTCATAGAGTCTAATATCGTGGACGGCCGTGTGGATATATCAGCTAATGGCCAAAACAACCGAAAGTTCATCGTAATATCGCAGAAGATGGCTGATTTGCTGGGACTTAAGGTGGGCGACGATCTCGTTTCGTATTTTGTGCAGAATCCTCCGAGGATGCGCAAGTATACGGTTTCGGGCATCTATTCCACCGGCCTGGAGGAGAGCGACAAGATGTTTGCCTACATCAGCATCGACGAGATTCAGAAACTTAACGGCTGGCAGAGCGACCAGATTACGGGTTTCGAGGTGATGATAGACGATTTTGACCGCCTCGACGAGATGACCGAGCTTGTGCGCTCCATTGCAGGATATGCCATTGCGCAGGATGGATCTATGATGAGGGTGCTTTCGGTGAGGGATACCAACGGTCAGCTTTTCAGCTGGATAGCACTTATCGAGATGAATGTCTGGGTGATTCTGGGAATCATGTTTTTTGTGGCGCTCGTTAATATGAGCACCGCACTCCTTATTATTATATTCGAAAAATCATCTATGATAGGTCTCCTGAAATCTCTTGGCGCATCCAACTGGCTGATACGCAGGGTTTTTATTCTCCAGAGCCTTTATGTGCTGCTCAGGGGAGTGATTATCGGCAGCGGTCTGGCTCTCGTGCTGATATTGGTTCAGCATTATTTCAATCTCATTCCGCTCGATGCGTCGTCGTATTATGTGGACCACGTTCCTTGCGAGCTTCAGCTTTGGTATTTTGTGGCCATCGACCTGGCGGTTGTGGTAGGAATGTCGCTAATGCTCATTATCCCGAGCATGGCCGTATCGAGAATGGAACCGGCCAAGGTGCTGAAATTCAAATAAAATAATTATGAAATTCGTAATTTATCTTATGTTGCTCAGCTCAAATCCCCAGAGGGAGATGTCGTCGCGCTGTTCCTCCAGTCCCTGCCAGTTGAGTATCAGCGAGCTGATGGAGTTTTTCTGGTCCTCGATTTTTTCGGTGCTGGTCATGGCGAGAATTTTTCTCATCCTGGCCGATCCGAACCGCTTGCGCATTATGTTGTTCTGGTCCTTGATGCCGTCGGAAGTAAGATAGATTCTGTCGCCGTTGTTCAGGTTCAGCACCCTGTCCTCAAAGAAGAAACATTCGGCAAGTGTCTGTCCGCCAATGCCTCTGCGGTCGGCCTCCGACTGTTCGGCCTCTTCGAGGTTGCCCTTGCGCACAATGTATATAGGCTGCTTGGCGCTTGCATACATCAGCTGCCAGTCGTATTCGCCGTCCTTAATCCTTTCCAGACGGCATACCGCTATATCCATTCCGTCGTTGTTTTCGTTGAGTTCCTGCTTCAGCACCATCTGGATTTTGTAGTGCATGGTTTCGAGTATTATCGACGGCTTGGATATTTTCTGCTCGTTTATCAGCTCAGCTAATAGCCTTATTCCTATCATGCTCATAAACGCTCCGGGCACTCCATGGCCGGTGCAGTCGCCCAATACCACGTAGATGTATTTCTCGTTCATCGACAGCCAGTAAAAATCGCCCGACACTATGTCCTTGGGCCTGTAGATTATAAAGTTGTGGAAGAATGCCTTCAGCTGGCTCTCGTCTGGCAACATGGCCTCCTGAATGGTCTGGGCGTACTTTATGGAGTCGGTGATGTAGCTTGTCTTGGTGATAATCTGCTTGTTGCGCTCCTCCAGCTCGCTGAATGCCTGCTTAAGGGCTTCGGCCTGCGATTCCAGCTTCCGGCTCTGCTCCTGCAGAAGGTCGTTCTGCTCGGTGACACCGGCCTGCTGCACCTCCATCTGTGCGGTTATCAGCGAGAGCATCTCGGTCTGCATCTGCAGCTCGCGCTGCTGGTTGGCTATTTTCTCGTCGGCCTCCTTCATGTCCGATATGTTGGATATCGTCACGCATATCAGGCTCACATTGTTCTTGTTGGTTACATTCGATAAGGTTACGTACAGCCAGTATTTGTTGTTCTCGGTCTTGAGCTCGGTCTCAAATGTCTGCGACGCCTTGGTCTCCAGGCATTTCTCTATCTTGCTCTTGGCCAGCTCGTTGCCCGTTATCAGATTTGCAATGTTTTCGGGATCGTCGTCCTTGAACATTTCTATGGCGCCTATGTTGGTCCATTGCAGCTGATTCTTGCTGTTAATCAGCAGCACCGGGGCATTGGCCGCCGTGGCCATCTCCACAAACATCTCGCTGGTTTTTATCCTGTTGTTTATCTTTATCACAAACCAGCAGAGCAGTATTACAGCTGATATGCAGGTAATGTCCACGAGAATCATTATCGGCGCCGAGTATCTGAATTTCAGGAAGTTGGCTATCGATTCGTTGTCTTCGGCGCCGGCATAGAAATTCCATTCCCTCCATAGTGCCACTATGAGGGGAAGCAGCAGAATCACTATCACCATTATCGACAGCAACTTGCCCGTTCTGATTCTTTCCTTATGCTGGTGCGCCTGATCGCTCATTTATCTATTTTTTACGAAAATAGACAATTCAATAATTATACCCAAATTTTTTTTAAGAAAAAAATTTTTTCTTCTTACTTTTTCCAGGGCTGGAGGATTGTTGTGTTGGGCGATCCGCTGTATTTCTTTGTGGGCGGATTCAGCACTATCGGGTATCGGCTCTTGTTCATTATGAACTCCGCCACCGAATCGCACCACGCAAAAGCGGATTCAGGCTTGGGATGCGCTCCGTCGGCAAACCTCTTGAATGTCAGGTTTTTGCTCGGATAATATTTCTTAAGTCCCACATTGTCCACTATCATGTCGTTTATTCCGGTGTCGGGTTTCCAGTTGGGAGGGCCCACCCAGATAAAGGGGATTTCGCCTATCTGCTCCAGAATATGCCTTACATACGGAGTGCGGATGTTTATTATATCCCTCACAAACAGCTCATTAGCTCCCAAAATCAGGATAATGTATGTGGGTTTCTCCTTCTTGATGAAATATGCCAGAGTGTCGGTGATGCCGTACCATTCGGTCTGCGAGCTGTACCAGATTACCGATGCCATCTCGTGTCCGTTTTCGTGGCAGTAGTCGCGCAGCCTCCATCTGAACTGCTCCAGCATCGAATCGCCTATCAGCAGAATCTTCTGCTTGCTGGTGTCTATCACCAGGTGAGGATTGTATTCGCTCTGGTACACACCGTTTATAATAGGAGTTACCGTGTCGCCCATCACGAAAGTGCTTATTCCCGATTTCTTGATCTCGGTCTGGCCTATCGTGGCGGTGGGCGTAATGAAAGAGTATATAGCTATCAGCACCGAGGCGGCAGCTAATATCATGAGTATTTGGTATCTGTATTTCATTATATATATATAATAAGGTGATGCTATTTTTTCTTGTTTCTCATCAGCCAGTCCAAGTTTTCGGGATTGGAGTATACCTTGTCCCATATCAGATGGCCCATTCCGGGAAATTCGTAGTATTTTATCAGCTGGCCTCCGCATGCCTGTATCGCCCTGGATATGTTGCGCGATCTCTGCACCTTCACCAGCTTGTCGGTGGTTCCGTGGAAAGTCCGTATGGGAATGTGTTTTAGCCTGCATGCCTGTTTCTCGTCGGCACCTCCGCATATAGGCATCGCGGCGGCGAATTTTCCGGGATATCGCGATATTATGTCCCATGTGCCGAAGCCTCCCATCGACATTCCGGTCACGTAAAGTCTTCTGATGTCGGCATTTGGCAGTGCGGCCACGCTGTCCAGGAGCTCGTTGGCGGCCGATAGGTATTTCGACATCCTGGCCGGCATGGTGTGGTAGGGGAGAGTCCAGTCGGTCTCGCACCAGCGGAAGTTTTCGGCGCACTGAGGCACAATCACATAGCATGGGTGCTCCAGCATAAAGCTATCAGCTGCAAACACCTTATCTATATATGTGAGGTTGGCCTCGTTGTCGGATCCGCGCTCGCCGGCCCCGTGCAGAAACAGAATTACGGGATATTTGGCCGTGTCTGCAATGTTCTGCGGCCTAAGCAGGCGGTATGGCAGCCTGGTTCCCGTGCTGTCGGTGAATACAGCCTTCAGGAATCTGTCGCGCGGATTTTCGGTCTGTTTTTGTGCCATGCAGCTGATAGTCAGTAATATCAGCATGGCGAGTATAGCAGTTCTTCTCATCTTGCAATAATTTATGGCAAAGATACAATAAATTGTTTATTTGTTATCAGCTGATAGCAAAAAATATGGTATGTTTTTTGAAAATGATTATAGCTGAAACGTCGGCAATTATTTTTTTGTACAAAACTGAAAAATAATTGTAAAAAAATTTGTAATTTACGATTAAAAATTGTTAACTTTGAAAAGAGAAATTTTACTGATATCATGTATTGATTTCTCGTGTGCAAGGTCCTGAGTTTCAGGGTTTTGAGCTGATGCTTGATTTTAGTCTTGCATAATTGTCACTCAATATGAGATTTTGGTTTGATTATTGTTTTGACGATATTACACTGAGTTAACAATTCGTACTAAGAATTTTATATATATGGAAAGCGAAAATTTATTAAAGCATAGAACCGTCGACAACGTGGCTATCAGTTACACTGGTATCTTCGATACGGAGATATTGTCGGTACTGGCCAAGGAGATAGAGGGTGCGCTTTCTAGCGACGACAAGATAAACAAGAAGGTTTTCAAGATCTTCATAGAGCTGGCGCAGAACATATCATTCTACAGCCTGGAGCGTGAGCTAAACGGCGAGGGGTCTGATATGGGCGTGGGCACTATGATTATCAGGAACTTCGACAAATATTTTGAGTTCTCCACCGGCAACAAGACCACAATGGAGAACATAATCCCCGTGATGGAAAAATGCGACAACATAAATTCCATGACCAGGGAGAAGCTGAGGGAATACCGCAGGCTGCAGCGCAACATGCCGGCCGGAGCCAAGGGAGGCGGCAACATCGGTCTCATCCAGGTGGCCCTCACGGCGGGCAATCCCATTGAATATTCGCTCATCAAGTGCGAGGACGGAAGCTACTTCTACATCGTGAGCGTAAGGATAAACAAGGAAGAGGATCCTGCCGAGGCAGAGAGACCAAGAAGAAGAAACAGAGAGTAATAAACTTAATAAAACCATACTTACATGGAAGATATTCACATAAAAGGAGTACATGAGGCTTATTTTATCCCAACAGTAAATTTCGAGGTGGCTACCGGCCACTGCGAGATCGCGGGCGAGTCTTATCTTGAGGAGACAACCAAATTTTACACTCCTATTTTTGAATGGATCAAGGAATACACCGAGACTGTAAAGAAGCCGATTACATTCGACTTCAAGCTTATATACTTCAATACAAGCAGTTCCAAGTGTCTTGTGGATATTCTCGATATGCTCAAGAAGTATCAGAAAAACGGCGGCGAGGTTACCGTAAACTGGTTTTATGAGGATTCCGACGAGGAGCTTGAGGAAGTAGAAGACTTCATAATGGAGACCGGTCTCGACATCAACAAGATTCCGGTTCCCGAATTGTAATTGTATCACCATTATAACAGATATATGGAAAAGATAGACGATAAATACGACTTCAGCTTGTACGAATACCATAATCTTCTGCATCAGAACATTCTGGTATCTTACAAGGGTCCTATCGACGAGAGGATAATGACCGTAATCGGCGACAATATCGAGATTGTAACCAACGACGGCAACGACAAGGCCAGAAGCAAGATCTTCAAGATTTTCATGGAGCTTGCGCAGAACGTATGGCTCTACAGCGCCGAAAACTGCACCACAGTATCGGGCCGCAAACTCGGAATGGGCACTCTCGTAATAGGCGAATTCGGCGATTCATATACATTCGTTACCGGCAACGTGGTGCGCAACAGCGACATAGAGCCTGTAATAGAGAAATGTGAGATCATCAACTCCCTGGACCGCGACTCGCTCCGCGAATACCGCCGTGAGCAGAGGCGTCTCGCCAAGGACGGCACCAACAAAAACTCAGGTAATATCGGTCTTATTCAGGTGGCGCTTACCGCCGAGAGCCCTCTCGACATAGAGCTTACTCCTGTAAGCGACGAGGAATCTTTCTTCTCGATCGCAGTCAAGATCAAAAAATCCAGCCACTAATGCATTTTCGGCATAGTTTTGGATTTAAGTATTACTAATATTCACTGATTATAAATTTGGTCAACATATAAAATAAAACATCGAATATGGAATTGGAAGATATTGTGATAGAAGGTTCACACAAAAACTTTTTTACACCTTCGGTAAATTTCGACGCTAAGACAGGCATCTGTGAGTTGTCTGGCGAGAGCTTCCTTGAGGACACCCAGGAGTTCTACAAGCCGCTCATCGACTGGCTCGACGAGTATACATCCAAGATCAAGAAGCCTATAGCATTCATCATCAAGCTCACGTACTTCAATACAAGTACGTCAAGATGCATATTGGATCTTCTCAACGTGCTCAAGGACTATGAGGACGATGGAGGCGATGTGACCGTAAACTGGCACTACGACGAGAACGATTCGGATATGGAGGAGGATATTGAGGACTACATGATTGATACCGGACTCAATATCAACATCATTCCATTCTAATAATAACATTATTAACCATCAACCCAAGTTATGGAAGATATACACATTAAGGCTAGCAAAGGCAACTTTATTCAGCCCTCGGTTGATTTTGATGCCGCAACGGGAGAGTGTTCCATTTCCGGCGAGTCGTTCTTGGAGGAGACTGCCAAGTTCTATACTCCGTTGGTAAACTGGATACACAACTACTTCAAGACCAACAACAAGATTGTATTTACTTTCAAGCTTACATATTTCAATACCAGCACATCCAAGTGGATTTTCACAATGCTTACCGATTTCAGGAAGTACAAGGACAGCGGATGTGATGTGGTTGTAAATTGGTATTTCCATGAGGAGGACGTCGATATGCGCGATGACATCATGAACTACATGGAAGATACCGGATTGTCAATCAATCTTGTACCATTTTCAGAATAATAATTCCTTTTCGATATAATATAGACTATTAAATGTCTATGCCAGTTTCTCCGATGTTGGCCAAATAAAGGAGAAACTGGCTTTTTTTTTGCATGATTTTTGATGTTTTATTTGTGAAATTTAGCTGATAATATTTTGTTGTTATCACTATTTTTTGTAATTTTGCACCCGTTATTTTAGAAACTAAAACAACGGAAATTTAATAATAAAACACTATAAAAAATTATGTTTATCCTAATGATTATAGTTTTTGTTCTGGGATATGCGGCCATCGCACTGGAGCATAAACTTAAGATTGACAAGGCGGCCACAGCCCTGATGCTCGGCGCCATCATGTGGATTCTTTTCGTGATAGGAAAGAATACAATTCTCAACATGACCGACTCGGAGGGCGAGCTCTCCAACAGAGGCTGGTCGGAATACGTGGCAGAGCACTCCGCCGACGAGGGTTTCCAGTTCGAGGAGGCATCTTCAAAGTACATCATCGAGGAGCAGAGCCTTCATCACCTGGGCGAGACCTCAGAGGTTCTCTTCTTCCTTTTGGGCGCCATGACAGTGGTGGCCATCATCGACAAGCACAACGGTTTCACCATCATCACCGATCAGATTACCACACGCAGCAAGAGCAAACTGCTCTGGATGCTCAGTATACTTACATTCTTCATGTCGGCCGTGCTCGACAACCTTACCACAACCATCGTAATGGTTACGCTGCTCAACAAACTTGTGGGCGACAAACACCTGCGCTGGATATACGCAGGTATGATAGTTTTGGCAGCTAATGCCGGTGGCGCATGGAGCCCTATCGGCGATGTTACCACCATCATGCTCTGGATCGGCAAGCAGATTACAGCAGGCAAGGTAGTGGCCACACTCATCCTCCCAAGCCTTGTATCAATGATAGTTCCGCTCATAATCCTGAGCTCCAAGCTCAAGGGCGAGCTCGAGCGTCCGCAGGCTACCACTACATTGGTATCAGCTGACGAGCGCAAACTCCAGAGCTTCTGTCTCTACTGGGGTGTAGGATCGCTCGTAATGGTGCCTGTACTCAAGACACTTCTCCACCTGCCTCCATACATGGGTATGATTCTGGCACTCGGCCTCTTCTGGCTGATTACCGATATCATTCACCACAAGCGCGGCGACCACAAGGAGAATTCGGTTATCAAGATCCTCACCGATGTTGATACCCCTACAATCCTCTTCTTCCTCGGAATCCTTACAGCCGTGGCGGCATTGCAGACTTCCGGTCACCTTGCTGCAATGTCGGGCGTGCTCGATTCTGCTTTCAACAAGAACACTTACGGCATCGGCCTCACCATCGGCGTGCTCTCATCAATAGTTGATAATGTACCTCTCGTGGCCGGATCAATGGGTATGTACGAGATAGCCGCTTCGGGCGTTTCTGATTTTGTACAGGACGGTACATTCTGGCAGTTGCTCGCCTACGCGGCCGGTACAGGTGGATCCATCCTCATCATCGGCTCGGCTGCCGGTGTTGCCGCCATGGGTCTCGAGAAAAT
Organism: Bacteroidales bacterium; assembly: GCA_045628165.1. Taxonomy (GTDB): domain Bacteria; phylum Bacteroidota; class Bacteroidia; order Bacteroidales; family UBA3824; genus UBA3824. Next base: position 9,028 of record JAZQPB010000106.1, read on the forward strand.
CGAGTTTGGCTGGTATCTCAAGCATATCAGCTGGCTGGCACTCATAGGCTACCTCGCCGGTGCCGCCTGCTTCTGGGTGATAGATTCATGCTTTTAGTTTAGTTTATATCAGCTGATAGCAAAATAATATAAGGGACGTACTTAAAAAAGTGCGTCCCTTTTTGTATTTATATAAATTTTTTGATACCTTTGTTTGGTAAAATATTCAATAATGCGCCGCATAGTACTTTTGTTTGCAATAATTTTCCAGTCGATGGTATCGCTGTCGCAGACCGGTGAGGATGCTGAGCTCGACAGCTTGATATCGTTGTATCATGACATGAGCTACAATGATACCAATAAGGTGCTGATTTGCAAAGATATAGCCTATCTGCATTATAATGTGGATTCCACAATTATGTGGTCTGAGAGGCTGATAGCCCTTGCCGACAGACACAAAATGCCTAATTATAAGGGTAGTGCCTTGTATTTTCTGGCTTGGGCTTATTATTATCAGAATAATTATGACGAATCTATAAGGTTTAGCTACGAGGGAATCCGTCTGGCAGAATCTATTCATGATTGGCATAATTTGGGTAATCATTATCGTATTTTGGCAGCAAATAATGAGGATTTGGCTGATTATAAATTATGTCAGGAATATATAGATAGTGCAAAGCATTATTTATATTTGTCGGGAGATTCCGTATTGGCCAATTCCGTGAATGATGAGCTCAGTAGAATCTATTCCGACCTCTTTGCTTTTGATTTGGCAGATTCAGTTCTAGATGTTGCAATGAAATTTGATTCCTCTGTAAATAATACAAATCGTATTTTCAAGACTTTATCTTCCAAGGCGGAATTATACCTAATTAATTTCGGTATTTTTTATGGGCTAAGTGACATATCTTTGGTTCAAAAGGCTAAGGAATATTCCTCCTCTACTTTTAATTTTGGTCTTAATGACGATTTCGATAATGTTTTTACTATTAAACTTCTTATACAGTCACTATTTTTTGAATTGGATTATTATAAGTATTCGGGCAAAAGGAGACAGGAAGTAGTCGATAGTATACATTTTTTTTGCACCAAGGAGGAAGAGTTGGTAAAAACCTTGGATATTGAGGATGCGGAGTCATTTTTATCTTTATCTTGGATTTATTACAATTTGTCAGTTAGAAATTTCGAAAAGGCCAAATATTTATTGGATTCTTTTGAGTTATCTGTTATATATGAACTTGAATTATTTCTTTTGTATCGGATTTACTATACCGAAATAGGCGATTATGAAAACGCATTGCTGTATGCGTCAAAATGTTCAAAGGCTTTGCTGGAACGGAACTCGCCGATGGATATCGTGAACTGCACGAAGCATCAGGCACAGAAGGATTTCGAGCAGGAGCGCGAGATGATGAAGGTGGCTGAGGCTGAAAGGCTTTTCAGGATAAGGGTCTATTATATAGTTGTGATAGGTCTGGCAGTTTTGGCGGTTTTGTTCCTGATGTACAGATACATACGCAAGCGCAGGCATCTGATGGAGCTGAGCGCTAAGAATCAGCAGATTCTTCTTCAGAACGAGGAGATCAATCAGCAGAAGGAGGAGATTATGGCTCAGCGTGATGCCCTTTTCGATAAGAACAAGCAGATAACCGACTCCATCAACTATGCCAAGAACATCCAGAACGCCTCGCTGCCCAAGGACGAGCTGATGACTTCGCTGTTCGGAGATTATTTCCTGATTTACAGGCCGTTGAATATTGTGGCCGGCGATTTCTATTGGGCAAAAAAGGTTGGCAGATATAATGTGCTTGTATGCGCCGATTGCACGGGTCACGGTGTGCCGGGAGCTTTCGTTAGTATGCTCGGTATCAGCCTGCTCAACGAGGTGGCCACCAATCTCTCTGGCGAGATCAAGGCTTCCCAGATTTTGGATTCTGTCCGCGGCAAGCTGATGAATGCCCTCGGTCAGGACAAGAACCTCTATGAGCGCGGACAGCGTATCAATATGGACGGCATGGACCTCGCCATGGTGATGATAGATTATGAGAATATGACTCTGCAATATGCCGGCGCCTACCGTCCGCTGTGGATTTGGCGCGATGGCGACATCATACAGCACAAGCCTGACAAGATGCCTATAGGAATCTACCTTGGCGAGCACCGGCATTTCACCAACCACGATATCGAAATCCGCAAGGGCGATGTGCTGTATATGTTCAGCGACGGCATTCCCGATCAGTTTGGCTACACCGACGATTCACATACTTCGTGCAAGCATTTCTCTACCAAGAAGTTGCTATCACTTCTTACGGAGATTGGCGGGTTGCCTACTGATGAGCAGAAGTCAATTATAGAGAATGAGGTTGATACCTGGCGTAACGGTTACAAGCAGCTGGACGACAACATATTGGTGGGTGTGCGGATTTAATCGCCATTAGCTGCCCAAAACAATAAAACTGAATGCGATTCTTGATAGCCATATTATTAGTTTTTTTTCAGCTGACGGCAAATTCTCTGGCCCAGACCGGCGAGGACCAGGAACTCGACAGCCTGATATCGGTGTATCATGGCATGAGTGACGATGATACATGCAAACTGTCTGTGTGCCAACAGATTGGACGACTTCATTTTAATGTGGATTCTGTGGGCATGTGGGCGCAGAGGCTCATGGATCTTGCCAAGAGGCACAAGCATTATTTCTATGTGAATAAGTCGCTGGGCCTTTTTGCATGGTATTATTATTACAAAAACGATTATCTGAAGGCTACCGAAAGCTGCATGAAGGGTATTCCAATCTGCGATTCGTGCGGAATGGAGAAGGAAAGGGCGTATCATTTTTACTTGTTGAGCGGTATCAAGGATGCACAGGGTTTGATACGCGAGGCCGAGCAGTACGGAAAGATGGCTTTCGAAATTTTCTCGCAGTACAAGGATACTGTCTACATGATAAGACAGCTCTGGGAGCTTGAGGTTATTTATTCGGATATGTCGGCATACAATCTTGCCGAGCAGACCCTGATGAAGTGCATGCACCTGGATTCGCTCCAGCACAGCGACGAGGGAATTTTCTCCGATTTGGTCTATCTCGGCGATGTGTATGTTACCAAATACAAGAATTCGTTCAATTACAGTGATATCTCTGATATCATGAGGGCCAAGGACTATCTTTACAAGGCCGAATGTATGAATACTCGATACATTGACGATGAGAAAGTGCTGATTTTCAATTATGTATATTCGCTCTTCTGCGAGTCGAAGTTTTATCATTACAGGGGACAAAAGCTGCGACAGAAGGCCGACAGCGCGCTGCTGATGTGCAGGAGGATAGACGATTTTGTCAGTCTTCAGAATTACAGCGAGGTGGAAGCCTACAGATGCAAAAGCTGGTCTTATTACTATCTGATGACCGGGAAATACGACCGCGCTTTTGCCATTATTGATTCTATATCAGCGTTTTCCAACGGATCGTCGCTGGAGCTGAATATGCTTTGGAAAAGTTATTACCAATCGTTAGGCAACAAGGACAGTCTGCTGAAATACACTGAGCGCTACGCCCAATCGTATATTGAGAAACTATCTCCGGCCGATGCCGTGGTGCTGGCCCAGAACTATGACCGCATGGAGTTTGACGAGGTTCTGGAAGCCAAGCACAAGGAGCATGTGGCCGAGGTGGAGAACGAGAAACTGCGCCGTACCCGTCTTTGGATGCTGTTGGGTTTGGTATCGCTGGTGGCGGTTTTTGTGGGTCAGAGTTTTGTGCGCAAGCGCAGGCATCTGCTCGAGATGAATGAGAAGAACAAGCAGATAACCGATTCGATATATTACGCCAAGAATATCCAGAATGCGTCGATGCCCAAGGCCGACTACATGGACGAATTGTTCGGTGATTATTTCCTCATTTACAGGCCGTTGAATATTGTGGCCGGCGATTTTTACTGGGCCAACAAGGTGGGCAATTATCATGTGCTGGTATGCGCCGACTGCACTGGTCACGGTGTGCCGGGCGCTTTTGTGAGCATGCTCGGCATCAGCCTCCTTAACGAGGTGGTGGTGAATATGGCCGGCGAGCTGAAGGCGTCAATAATTCTGGATTTGCTGAGATCGAAGCTGATGCGCGCTCTCGGTCAGGACAACGAACTCTATGAGCGCGGTCAGCGAATCAACATGGACGGCATCGACCTCGCCCTTGTGATGATAGATTACGAGAATATGAAACTCCAGTTTGCCGGAGCCTACCGTCCGCTCTGGATATGGCGCGATGGCGAGATTCTGCAATTTAAGCCTGATAAGATGCCAATTGGAATTTACCTTGGAAAGCACCGCCATTTCACTAACCACGAAATCGAAATCAGGAAAAACGACGTTCTGTATATGTTCAGCGACGGCATTCCCGATCAGTTTGGCTACACCGACGATTCCCACAATTCGTGCAAGCATTTCTCCACCAAGTGTCTTCTCAAGCTCCTTGCCAAAATAGGCGGCAATGATGTTGCCGAGCAGAAAGCCATAATCGAGAAGGCCGTCGATGATTGGAAAAACGGCTACAAGCAGCTTGATGATAATATTCTGATAGGAGTCAAGATTTGATTGCCGTGATGTATTTCAGCCTCTCTATCCTCGAGATTCCCATTTCGCGGAGTTTCTGGACGCTTCTCTCGCAGTCGGCGTCGGTGTTGAAGTTCTCTATCAGCGGAACTTTCGCTATTATTCTATCAGCGAGGCCGGCTTTTATTAAGTATTCCAAATTGCTGATTACCTGAGAGTTGTCTTTGCCTGTGTAGCTGATATAGATTTCCGGATTCATGTCCTTGATATCCACGATGAATTCCGATACGCAATCCGTCACCTTTATTAGCTGTTCCAGAGGCACATTGAGCGATGTCTCCAGCGTAATGCGCCAGCTTTTGGGAGCCATCTTGCAGAATTCGGCTATGAAGTCGGCTCTCAGCAGTGGCTCTCCGCCTCCGAATGTGATTCCTCCGCCCGTGGCCAGATAATAGAGATTGTCGATGGCCACGCGTTTCAGTAGGCTATCAGCTGATATGCTTTCTCTGATGCCTTTCTCGGTGAGCGACTGCGGATTCAGGCAGTACCGGCATCTGAGCGGACAGCCGTTGAACGCCGCCAATGTGGTGACTCCATTGCCGTCGGTCTGCAATCTGTGTCGTGATATTCCTATAAATGGTGCTTCCATATTATTTACTTTTTTTGCAAAGATAATTTTTTTTTGTGTGTTTCATTATTTTTTTTCTATATTTGCTGAAATTTTTTTTTAACACTAACTACTATGAAAGGAAGATACACATGCAATGAACTCAAGAAAATCCGCAAGCAGATAGCGGATGCCAATGGTATTGAATACCATGTTTCGGAATGTAATTACCAGGGCGACTGTACCGGCACTTGTCCCAAATGCGAGAGCGAGCTGCGGTACATAGAGTCGGAACTGGCAAACCGTCAGCGCAGCGGAAAGTCTGTAGTATTGGCAGGATTGGCGGCAGGGTTTACATTTTTCAACGCCGTTAGCTGCAATCCTTTTTCAGCTGATGGCAATTACGAGGAGCCTCTCATTCAGGGAATGCCCGCGCCATACGATACCACAATCTGCAATCCAGCCGACACCACGGCCTGTGCGCCTGAAGACAATCTCGATAATCTATATTTGCTGCAGGGCGAAATAGCCGTACCTGAAAATCCAGATGAGCAATAAAAAAATGCCTCCCGAAAATAAAATTTTTCAGGAGGCATTTTTTATTTATTGGACGTGCCAGGGGCGCTGAGACGTGCCTGAGACGTGCCAAGGGCGCGTCTCTACTTTTGAATCTTGTAGATTCTGAAGGTCATGGCTGGGAGCTCGTCGTTGAGGACGGTGGTTTTCTCGCCATCAGCTTTCAATGTGCCGTTCTGAGGAACGATCTTGGTTGGGTTTTCCAATGAGTTGTCGGCATCCATGTCGCTTGATGCGAGTGTGATGGTCTTTACATTGTGAGAGCCCTTCATGCCGTTTAGGTTCAATGTAACAGGCTGAGCCTTCTTGCTGGTATTCACGATCTTAACGATTACCTCGTTGCTGCGGTTGTCGATTACTGCCGATGCGAAGAGACCGTCCTGGTCGTTGTCGCCGGCCACTACCTTCTTGCCCATGGTGAGAGGCAATACGTTGTTGCCCTTGTTGAGCGAGTACATCTGCTGAACGTAGTATGAGCAGGTCTTGAACGAGTTCATGTTGTCGTACCAGATGGCGTCTGGTCTCCACTGCCAACCCCCCACGTGAGCAAAGAGAGGAGCGTATGTGGCCATCTGAACCACGTCGGCGTTGCGCTCGATACCGGTCATAAAGGCTG
>JAZQPB010000107.1:0-6260 GCA_045628165.1 Bacteroidales bacterium
TTTTTATAAAGCAATACCAAAATCCTTGCCTTAATAGCGCAAATGTAAAAAAAAAATATAAAAAAGGCGAAAATTTCTTACGAAATTTTCACCTTTTGTGCAAAATAATTTTTATGTGTCTTTTTTTATCCCAGATAAGCCTTCAGCAGGTTGCTTCTTGAGGTGTTTCGGAGTCTGCGGATTGCCTTCTCGCGGATCTGGCGTACTCGCTCGCGGGTAAGGCCGTACTGGTCGCCTATCTCCTCGAGGCTAAGCTCCTGGCATCCTATGCCGAATGAGTATCTCAAGATGGCACGCTCGCGCTCTGTGAGTGTGGAGAATGCTCTCTCGATTTCCTTGCTGAGTGACTCGTTCATGAGGTTACCGTCTGCTACCTGAGAGTCGGTGTTCTCCAATACGTCGAGAAGGCTGTTTTCCTCGCCCTGTACAAATGGGGCGTCTACGCTTACGTGCTTGCCCGATACTCGCATTGTGTCCACCACTTTCTCCTGCGGGAGGTCGAGGATTTTGCTCAGCTCTTCTGGCGATGGCTTGCGCTGGTACTTCTGCTCGAAGTCGCTCATCACCTTGTTGTACTTGCTCAGTGAGCTCACCTGGTTGAGTGGGAGACGTACGATGCGGCTCTGCTCGTTGATGGCCTGCATGATGGACTGTCGGATCCACCATACCGCGTAGGAGATGAACTTGAAGCCTCGTGTCTCGTCGAATTTTTCGGCAGCCTTAATCAATCCGAGATTGCCCTCGTTGATGAGGTCTGGCAGACTGAGGCCCTGGTTCTGATACTGCTTGGCAACGGAAACTACAAAACGGAGGTTGGCCCTCGTGAGTTTCTCGATTGCTGACTGGTCGCCTCTACGGATTCTCTGTGCCAGTTCCACCTCTTCCTCCACGGATATCAGCTCGTATTTGCCGATCTCCTGAAGGTACTTGTCGAGCGATGCGCTCTCGCGGTTGGTGATTGACTTTGTGATCTTTAGCTGTCTCATGACTTTCCTAAAATTTAAACGTTTTATGAATTTTTTGAGTTATTCCAATACGTATGACTCGAAACGTAAGCGCATGGTTGCACCTTTACATTTCAAGTTGCAAAAATACTGCATTTTTTTCTAATTATAACGCTGTTTTGATGACTTTTTTCATTAAAAAAATGTTAAATCTACGCATCTTTTTCGGCCTTCTGTATTATTCATTTCAGCTGATGGCGTGAAAAAAATTTTGGATTGTTTACAAAAAATTTTTTATCTTTGCCATATTGGAAAATTTGTATGGTTTTCCTTGCTTTTTTGTTAACCCCAACACTACTATTATTATATAATGTCTGACGATATCAACAACGAAAACGGATTGACTCCTGATGCCGACAGCGACGAGAAGATAGGCGGCGGTGTGGAAAACCACCTCCACCTAAAGTCCGTATCAGGTATGTACAAAAACTGGTTTATCGACTACGCCTCATACGTAATTCTGGAGCGCGCGGTGCCCGAGATCGACGATGGACTCAAGCCCGTTCAGCGCCGCATTCTCCACGCCATGAAGCGCCTGGACGATGGCCGATACAATAAGGTGGCCAACGTGGTGGGTTTCACCATGCAGTTCCATCCCCACGGCGACGCGTCGATAGGCGACGCCCTCGTTCAGCTGGGACAGAAAGACCTCCTGATAGATACCCAGGGCAACTGGGGAAACATCCTGACCGGCGATGGCGCGGCCGCTCCGCGATACATAGAGGCGCGACTGAGCAAGCTGGCACTCGATGTGGTTTTCAATCCCAAGACCACACAGTGGAAGCTCTCTTACGACGGCCGAAACAAGGAGCCGATTACCCTGCCCGTAAAGTTTCCGCTTCTGCTGGCTCAGGGCGTGGAGGGTATTGCCGTGGGTCTCAGCTCCAAGATACTTCCCCACAACTTCAATGAGCTGATAGATGCTTCTATCAGCTGCCTGAAAAAAGAACCATTTGTGCTGTATCCGGATTTTCTGACCGGCGGAAGCATCGATGTATCTAAGTATCAGGACGGTGCGCGAGGCGGCAAGCTCCGTGTGCGCGCCAAGATAGAGAAAGTGGATAAGCGAATGCTCGCCATCACCGAGATTCCATACGGCACCACCACCGATTCCGTTATCGAATCCATAAAGTCGGCCAACGAGAAGGGCAAAATCAAGATAAAGCACATCGACGACAAGACGGCAGCTGATGTGCGCATCGAGATTGCCCTGAATCCCGACGTGTCGCCCGACGTTACCATCGACGCGCTCTACGCTTTCACCGACTGCGAGATCTCGCTCTCGGCCAACTCGTGCGTTATCATGAACGACAAGCCTCATTTCATGAACACAACCGAGATCCTGAAGCACTCGGTGGACCGCACCGTAAGCCTGCTCACCCAGGAGCTCAACATCCTGATGAACGAGCTCAAGAACAGCTGGCACGACGCATCGCTGGAGAAAATCTTCATCGAAAACCACATCTACAACCTCATCGAGGACTGCGAGACATGGGAGGCCATCGTGGAGACCATCGACACGGCCCTGGAGCCTTTCAAGAAACTGCTCAAAAAGCCTGTCACTGAGGAGGATATCACACGACTCACCGAGCTCCGCATCAAGCGTATCTCCAAGTACGACGCCTTCAAGGCCGACAACTACATCAAGGGCCTGGAGAAGCAGATGGAGGAGACCCAGTACCGTCTGGACCACATAATCGACTATTCAATAGAGTATTACACCGGAATCAAGAACAAGTACGGCAAGAAATATCCTCGCCGCACCGAGGTCAAGAACTTCGACAACATCGTGGCCACAGAGGTTGTGGTGGCCAACGAGAAACTCTACGTGAACTACGAGGAGGGTTTTGCCGGAATGAGCCTCAAGAAGGACACTTTCGTATGCAACTGCTCTAACCTCGACGAGGTGATTGTGTTCCACAAGGACGGCAAATACACCATCTCGAAAATCAGCGACAAGTTCTTTATCGGAACCGACGTATTATATATAAATGTGTTCCGCAAAAACGACGAGCGCACCATCTACAACGCCATCTACCGCGACGGCGCCACCGGCATCACATACGCCAAGCGATTCAACGTGAAGGGAATCACCCGCGACAAGGAATACGACCTCACACAGGGCACTCCGCACACCGAGGTTACGTATTTTTCAGCTAATAGCAATGGCGAGGCAGAAATCGTGAAAGTGCTGCTGAAACCCAAGGCCAAGCTCAAGAAGCGCAGCTGGGAGTTCGACTTCGGCACCATAGCCGTCAAGAACCGTCAGGCCATGGGAAACATCGTTACCAAGTATCCTGTCCACAAGATTTCGAGGGCCAGCGCCGGAGTTAGCACACTGGGCGGCATCAAGCTCTGGTTCGATACCACAATCAGCCGTCTGAACACCGACGAGCACGGCGACTTCCTCGGCGAGTTCTCCGGCGACGACAAGATTGTAGTAATCTGCAAGACAGGTCATTACCGCATTACCGGCTACGACCTCAGCACCCATTTCGACGACGACATCGTAATAATCCGCAAGTTTGACCCCGAGGAGATTTACTCGCTCGCATATTACGACGAGGATCTCGGTTTCTGCTATCTCAAGAGATTCAAGATAGAGGACACCGACAAGGAGGTTTTCCTGCTTGGCGACAACGAGGAGTCCAAGTTCTACGACATCACCGTGGATCCCAATCCGCTGCTCAAGATCACATTCGGCGGCAAATACGAGAGCCGTCCGCCCGAGAGCATCGATGCCGTGGAGTTTATCGGCGAGAAGAGCCTCCGCGCGCGCGGCAAGCGTGTAAGCAACTACGAGGTGGCCACCATGAAGTTTGAGCACAATCCTGATGCGCCATCAGCTGATAGCGATGAAAATCCCGACGACGATCCTGCCAACTGGCCCGACCCGGAGTTCGAGGTAATCCGCTACGACGACGATGGCCAGGGAACTATCAATCTGGAATAATTACAATTAGCGAATTTATGAGAAGCGAATGCCAAAATATTGAGTATAAAGAGTCTTGGAAAGATGAATACTTGAAATGGATTTGTGGATATGCTAATTCTCAAGGAGGCAATATATTTATTGGGGTTCGCGATGATAATACCATTGTTGGTTTGTCCTCCAGTATTTGCAAGAAACTGCTGGAGGATATTCCTAACAAGGTTATTATGTCTATGGGCATAAAGGTGGATGTGGACCTTCTTGTTGATAATGAATTGTCGTATATCAGTATTGGTGTAGAGCCTTCTAATATGCCTGTCAGTTATCATGGCAAGTATTATTTTCGTATTGGATCCACCACTCAGGAACTCACGGGGGCTGCCTTGCATGATTTCCTTTTGAAAAAAATAGGAACGTCATGGGATGATACTATAGTACAAGGTGCCAACTTGCAGGATATTGACAGGGAGGCTGTAGAATATTTCTTGCGTAAGGCTATAGGCGCAGGAAGAATGCCCGAATCTTCAATTGATAGCACAACGGAAACTGTATTGCGGAACTTGTTTTTGGTTGATGATAATGGAAATCTAAAAACTGCGGCGATACTTTTGTTTGGAAAACAGCCTTTGAAATTTTTCCCTTGTGCAAGATTTAGGATTGGCAGGTTTGGTAACGATGAGTCCGATCTTATTTTCCAGGACGAGGTGGAGGGAGATCTTGTTCAAATGGCGGATAGAGTATTTGATTTGTTGCGTTCCAAATATTTACGCACCCCTATTCGCTACGAAGGTATGCAGCGTATAGAATCATTGGAGATTCCTGAAGATGCATTACGCGAGATTGTCTATAATGCCATAATTCATAAACTGTATCTTGGTGTAGATATTCAGATGAAGGTTTATGATGATCATATTTGGCTATGGAACGAAGGTGATTTGCCTGAAGGATATACTATTGAAACTTTGCTGAATGAACATTGCTCTCGTCCCCGCAACAAGAATATAGCTCAGGTGTTTTATAAGATGGGTTTTGTTGAGGTTTGGGGTAGAGGATATCGCAAGATTGTTGATAGTTTTAAGGCTGCCAACCATCCTCTGCCAACATTTTCTTCCAAATTTGGTGGATTCCTCGTGGATATTCCCAGGATAGCCAACTTAAAGGATACAAGTAAGGATACAAGTAAGGATACAAGTAAAAATATAGTTCTGTCAGATCAGATGATGAGGCTTCTTGGCTTGTTAGCTAAGGAATCTTTGGTGTCTGTTCAAGCTATGATGAATGAATTGGGGTTTAAAAGCAGACCTACATTCCTACGTAATTATTTGAATCCTGCTACAGAGGCTGGCCTTGTAGAGTTGTCTCAACCAGATAGTCCTAATAGTCCAACTCAGAAATATCGGTTAACCGAAAAGGGACTGTCTTGGATAGTAAAATAATCAATATCAAAATGTATAATTTTTACTAATACAATATGAGAAGAATATTTTTTATAGTGGCGCTGGCATTGGTATCGTTATCAGCTGATGCCCAAAAACAAAAGACCAAGGTCACCATCTTCGGCGACAGCTACTCAACATTCGAGGGCTATATTACTCCTGCCTCCAACGAGAGCTGGTATTTCACCGAGGACAGCCCTTACCGCGACAAGAACAACGATGTATGCAAGGTGGAGCACACCTGGTGGCATCAGGTGATAGAGAAGATGGGCTGGGAGCTGGAGACCAACAACTCCTACAGCGGCAGCACAGTTGGCTATCACGGCTATCAGGACGAGTGCTATCAGCCCAGAAGCTTCAACACCAGAGTGGCTTATCTCGGCGAGCCTGATGTAATCCTCTCTTGCTGCAACACCAACGACTCTTGGAGCGGCGAGAAGGTGGGCGAATACAAGTACGCCAACTGGACCGAGACCGATATGTGGTACTTCCGCCCCGCAATGGCGCGCCTCTGCAGCACCATCAAGCAGAATTATCCGATGGCCAGGGTCTACTTCATTCTCAACTCCGAGCTCAGGGACGACATCTCTGAGTCGATGCGTGTAATCTGCCGTCATTACGGCATTCCGCTCATAGAGCTCCACGACATCGAGAAGCAGGACGGCCACCCGTCGCAGAAAGGCATGAAGGCCTTTGCCGAGCAGGTGGTGGATTTCGTGAAAAAGGATATGAAATAGTTTAAAGTTTAAAGTTTAGAGTTTAAAGATTAAAAGTTTAAAGATTTGCAACGAAAAAACGCCTCTCAGATGTGTGGGAGGCGTTTTTTTGCATTTCAGCTGATATAATTACAGATTGTTGTATGCTCCGGCTATGATATCGGCTATATGT
>JAZQPB010000108.1:0-16990 GCA_045628165.1 Bacteroidales bacterium
TTGGCATCTGCGCTCCAGTATCCCGATCTCTTTCTCGCGTCCTATTATGCTTGAATATTTCATAATTTTATGCCTGTTTTTTTTGATGAGTTTTGTGCGGCTTATTTTTATGCAAAGGTATATAAATCAGTTTAATCGCCAAAATTTTTCTCTGCAAAACTCAGCGAAATTCAAGATTTTTTGTTGAATTTCGCTGAGTTTTGCATTAGAATTTCTGTTGTAAAGTTTGTTTCTGAGGGTTTATTTACTTTTTTATTTTCCTTTTACCGAAAAATTTTCTTATATTTGCATTGTCGTTCGGCTATGCCGGGCGGTGAAAAATATACATAAAAAAAGCGTCATTAATGCTTTGTTTGGGTTAACTTGAAATTAGCACTTTTAAGATTCCTAACCAAAAACGAATCAGAGATGATGCTTACGTTTTTGTGAATACATCACTTGAGGTGTGCGGTGGGCATATTGTGTCTGCTTGCATGCCTTAGGTGTTATTCATATTGCGTGAGCGTCTGTTGTTCGTTGTTAGGAAGGTCGTGCTAAACCTCAAGTTAAGACGGACAGTTAATCAGAGGCTTGCGCTTTTTTTATGTATTTACAGTTAACATATTTCGAATTTTAGCTTTTTGTCCCTTCTTGAAATCTGGTACGTTTCTTATGACTGGGAGATAAGCAACTGAAATTCTACACTTTATAAAAAAACATAAGGTGTGGGTTCGATGCTTATTGCCAGTACAGGTTTACCAGAACCCCAAGAACAATCTGTTTCTGCCCATACCTTTCTTTTATACAAAATGGCAGAAAAACAATTTACATTTATTGACTTATTTGCAGGTTGCGGTGGTTTAAGTGAAGGATTCCTTCAATCAGGCAAATATAAAGCATTGGCACATGTAGAGTGGGAAATGCCAATGGTTAAAACTTTGAGACATCGATTAGTTCAGAAATGGGGGCATTCAGAGCAGGAAGCCTTGGATAGGGTTGTGTGTTTTGATGTTCAAAAAACTGATGAGCTTATTAATGGAAATTGGTCTCAGGAATCGTTGGAGAAATATGGTAAAGATAATTCTGATTTTGTAAAAGATAATGGTATCAAGGGGTTAACCGAAGGTTTGCCTGTTGATTTGATAATTGGTGGCCCTCCTTGTCAAGCCTATTCTATTGCAGGAAGAGCACAAAGCCCTACTGGAATGAAAGATGATTACAGAAACTATCTTTTTGAGAGTTTTGTTAAAATCGTTGATTATTTCAAACCTAAGGCTTTTGTTTTTGAAAATGTGCCTGGTTTACTTAGTGCATGCCCTGGTGATAAACCTGTAAAGGAAAGAATCTTTGAAGCTTTTGATAGTATTGGTTATGAAATACGTAACCCTCAAAAACTTAAAGATTCAATTTATTGCGCAGAAGACTTCGAGACTCCCCAAAAGCGAAACCGTATTATAATAATCGGAGTTAACAAACAGAGTGATTATGTATTGGAGGACCTTTATCAAAGTGTTACAAATTATAAAAGTAATAGTCCTCACAAAACGGTTCGTGATGCGATAGGTGATTTGCCTGTGCTTTTACCTTTGGAAACTCCAATTAAGGAGGGACGAAGTACAATATCTCATAGACAGCAAGGCGGTGCTCCAATCGACAAGCATTATTCTCGTTACCATGGCGATAGAGATCAAAAACTATTTAAAACTTGGTTAATCAGGAATATGAACATGTGTTCTCAAGAGGAAAAAATGGAGTATTATACTGAAGTTACTGGGCATACTTCAAATCACATAAAGTATAGAAATCTTGAATGGGATAAACCATCGCCAACTATAGTTGCGCATTTACAAAAAGATGGGTATATGTTTATCCATCCTGATATAAAGCAATTAAGGACCATTACTATTAGAGAAGCGGCATTGTTGCAATCTTTCCCTATGGATTTTGAATTTTTGGGTTCAAATCCATATTGTTTTAAGATGATAGGAAATGCCGTTCCTGTTCAGTTTGCAAAAAATATTGCATTGGCATTGGCTGACGCACTTAATAACAAATGATGAGAAGAAAATTAAACATATTAATTGCTTGCGAGGAGAGTCAAGCTGTTTGTAAGGCATTCAGAAAATTAGGACAAAACGCATATAGTTGTGATTTGCTGCCTAGTAGTGGAGGCCATCCTGAATGGCATTTCCATCATGATGTAACTAAGGTTTTGGATAAAACTGATTTGACGTTGGAAAATGGCGATGAAGCAATCATTGAAGGTGATTGGGATTTAATGGTTGCTCACCCTCCATGCACATATCTTGCAGTAAGTGGCGCTCAATGGTATTATCATCCAGACGACAAGGGCTTGCCTATCGAGGAAAGACGACCTCATCCTAAGTATCCGAATCGAGCTCAGGATAGAGAAGATGGCGCAAACTTTTTTATGCTTTTGGCGAATGCTAATATTAAGAGGATAGCGATTGAAAATCCTGTTGGTATTATGAGTTCACGTTGGAGAAAACCTGATCAAAAAATTCAACCATATATGTTCGGTGATCCATTTTCTAAAGGTACTTGTTTGTGGCTTAAGAATTTGAATCCTTTGCATCCAAGTAAGGAAACTGATGATACAGGAGAGTGGATTGTTTTTGAAAGTGGCAAAAAACAACCCAAATGGTATTCTGATGCATTTACCCAAGCTAAAACAGCCGAAGAACGTAGGACTTTGAGAAGCAAAACTTTCCCTGGTATAGCTAGGGCAATTGCTGAGCAATGGACTATTCAAATTGCATTAGAAGAAGGTTTATTAGGCGAAACGGAATTGTCAATCTTAGGTTATGATTATATTGAACTTAATAGAAAAAAGAATGAACAATTAGAGGAAGTAGAAAGGCGTGAGCAAACTCTTATTGAGTTGTGGTTAAATTAACAATTTAAGATAAATAATTATGTCAAATCTTGAATTTAATACTAATAATCCAAGTGGAAGGTCTATGGTAAAATACCACGTGACCAAGTCTGATCCTTTGTGTAAATGGAGAAACGCAACACCTGATACTGTTGTAGAACTAGTTTCATGGCTTCCAAAGGATGAAATGACCAAAATCCAGTTTCGTCAATATATGCACAGTAGATGTACAGGTGATTTTTTTCATACACCATATCAACTAGCAGTTCAACTCGGCTTGTATTATGAAGATGACGAAAGATATATACCTAGATTCCACCATGATATTTCAATCTCAGAGGCAAGAGAGTATATGAAAAAGTGGATGAGACGTTATTATGTTCCAAATCCTTTTACTAAAAGAGGATTTATAAATATTATTCCATCTGTCAATTTATTATTTGGGTTAACTGACATTTTGGAGAATCATCCTTCTAAAAATAATTTAGAAACAGCTGGTGCTGCATTATGTGGTGGTCAAATGGGTAATATTGGTTGTGTTAAGTATGTACTTAATCAATATTCAGATTTAATTGAAGTAGATGGTGATAATGTTATGAATTTTTCATCTACTCCTCCAGAACAATATGATGTAGACGTTCCTTGGGGACGATATGATAAATGGGCTTTTTTCAATTATTTTAGTTAGGTTATTATGAATGTTATTTATGCATGCAAGATTAAAATTGGGCAAGATTATAAGATAGAACTTCAAAAAAAAGTTGTTAGAGATTTTTTTGGAGTTGAACAGGGTAGTGAGTCTATAGGTATTAATATTGCCCATAAATCTAATGAACGAAATTTCTCTCCAATTCATTTTGAAGTAAACGGTTTAGATTGCCGATGGACTAGAGAAATGTATGATTTTTTGGTTGAAAATGGTGATAATATTGAAGAAGATGCTTTATTGCTTTTCGAAAAAATCAGAAGATCATTTATTGTTCAATATATAAAACCTGATGATAATAAATATCAGGCATTGTGTTTACTTTTTGACGACGAACATGCGTTATTGTCTGGAAATTTTCGAGAAAGGCAAGATGAAGATAGTAATGAAGGAAATCTGACTCCTCAACAGCCTCAGATTTCTCAAATTAATTTTTCCATCACCCCAATCATCAATGCCATAAAATCAACTAATTTGATTTATTCGGACACGTTGATTAAGCGCTTTGCATATTCGTTGATGGCAAAGCCGTTTGTAATTCTCAGCGGTTTGGCGGGATCGGGAAAAACTCAGTTGGCTTTGGCTTTTGCAAAATGCCTTTGCGAGAACATTGATGAGCAACTTAAGGTTGTTCCCGTTGGTGCAGATTGGACCAACAGGGAACCTCTTCTCGGTTATCCCAATGCCTTGAACAGCAATGAGTATGTAAAGACCGAGAAATGTGTGGTGGATTTGCTTGTAAACGCTCAAAACAATCCCGAAAAGCCTTATTTCCTGGTGCTTGACGAGATGAATATGAGTGTAGTGGAACGCTATTTTGCTGATTTTCTCAGTGTAATGGAATCCAATGAGGAAATTCCGTTGTGGAACGGCTCTGATACCGACAACACACCAAAATCTGTGGCTCTGCCCAAGAATTTATATATCATCGGCACTATCAATGTGGACGAAACCACTTATATGTTCAGCCCCAAGGTTTTGGATAGAGCCAATGTAATAGAGTTCAAAATCTCTTCTGACGAAATGGACTCCTTCCTTCAGAATCAGGCTCCAATCGATAAGAATAGAGCCAACTCCGTCTGCGCTAATATGGCGCAGGATTTTGTAAAACTTACAAGGGAAGAGCCCAAATATGATAGTTCCGATGCTACCAAGGACATTCTGCTTGGTTTCTTCAATCAGTTGAAGTCTGTAAATTCGGAGTTCGGATATCGAACATTGGCCGAGATGTTCAGATATATAGCATTGTCGAAAAGCGAACTTAGAGAAGATTTGTCGCTCGATACAGCAATACTTCAAAAGATGTTGCCCAAGTTGCACGGATCCAAGAAGAAACTTGGCAAGACAATCAACGCCTTGTGGCGACTCTGCTATTCACAGAATCCTATTGATATCGAAGGTGAGGACAACTTACAATCCGCCGATATCAGATACAAGGAATCTGCCGAAAAGATTATGCGTATGTATCGTGCAATGTTGGACAACGGTTTCTCAAGTTTCGCGGAGGCTTAATTTAATAAATCATGGGCAAACTAAGTATTCAACTTTATAATTGCAAACTGCAACTTTTCTACGAAGGCGACACCTACAATGATGTTGACGACGCGGAAGAGAATGGCGAAGCGCGCCATCAGTTGTATGAGGGCAAGGAATATGAATATGTACTGCCCAATGGAATCTATTTTGAGCCAAGCGCCGTTATCAAACCATCAAGACGCAATCCATCCGAAGGCTCTATCATTACAGGCAATTATGTAGGAACTTTGGATCTGAAAATTTGCAATGATAATGGCGAATTCATAGATATAGTAACATTTGAGGTACAGTCGCAGAAAACCAATTACCGTAGCGATTACCGCAAAATGCTGAACGATATCACCAACTATTATACTGAATTGGTAATGATGTCAGGCTCGCCGGTATCTCAGAAATTTGAGCCCAGCACCGACGACGACCAGCGCACACTCTATCAGAAATTCGCGTTTGTAAAATCCATAATCGACAGCGACGAGTTCGATGAATCCATCAACAAGATTTTGTATAATCCTGTAAAACGATGGACCGATACTGTGGAGGAACGCTCGATAAGCAGTGTGAAACGCCTCGGTAGGGACGGAGTGCGCCAGATTGTAACTTCAACAAACAGAATCCAACTTCCAAACGGTCAGGATATTGCAGGATTAAGAAGTCTTCCCCGTTCGATACAGGTAAAATCGAAGGAAGATACTGTTGATACACAGGAAAACCGTTTTGTGAAATTCGTACTGCAGACCTTTGCCCAGTTTTGCGATTATATTTATCAGATAAGCAAGCATAAATCCGAACGTCTAGAGCGTGAGGCTCATGTTTGTTGCATCAAATTGGAGAGTTATCTAAATTATGGATTCTTCAAGGAGGTGAAACAGGCACAGTTTGTAGCCTTGAACAGTCCGATACTTCAGCGGAAAGAAGGTTACAGGGAAATATTGCAAGCGTGGACTCTGTTCGACTTAGCGTCCAAGTTGACTTGGCAGGGAGGCGACAATGTCTATAAGGCTGGAAGCAAGAATGTGGCCACGCTTTATGAATACTGGCTGTTCTTCAAACTTATGGAGATTATCAGCGATTTGTTCTCAATAAATCCCAAGGACAAATCGGCCCTTGTGGAAACCGATTCCGACAAGATAAATCTTAATGTTAAGCAGGGCCGTATGATAATGGTGGGCGGTATCCACAAAACACCCACAAGGAATATAAATGTGCGCTTCTTTTACAACCGTACATTCTCGCATAATTCAGAAATCGGCAAACGAGGTTCATGGACAACACCGATGCGCCCCGACTATACGCTTTCGATATGGCCTGGAGATATCTCGGAAGATGATGCTGAAAGTCAGAATATAATAGTACACATACATTTCGACGCCAAATACAAGGTAAATCAAATTGCTTTTCCTGAAACCGAAACCGAGGAACAGTTTGACGAAGAGAAAGAACAGGAATCGGTAGGAATATACAAACGTGCCGATATCCTGAAAATGCACGCCTACAACGACGCCATAAGGCGAACAGGCGGATCGTATGTATTGTATCCAGGTACTGTGGACAAAACCATGCGCGGATTCCACGAGATAATTCCCGGACTCGGCGCTTTCTCTATCAGTCCCAACAGTTTTGATCAAGATTCCAAGGCACTGAAACAGTTTCTTAAGGAATTGCTGGCTCATTTTATGAACCGTGTATCCAAACGTGAGCGCAAGGCTTTTCACGATTACGATATCGAAACACATACATTGCCAGTGCTTTGTGAGCCCCTGCCTGAACCATTTGGCAGTAATAGAAATCTCATTCCCAATGAGACAAATATTATTGTTGCTTTTTACAGAACTGAAGGACAGCTGAAATGGATTCTTGGCAATAAAAAGTATAACGCGAGGACCGGAACCCAACGAGGCTCATTACGATTGAATCATCAAATTACTACTGCCAAATATATTCTTTTGCATAGTTACGGCGACGCAAAACAATTATTGCTTCGTATCAGCGACAAGGGAGTCCGTGTAATGAGTAAAGATAAACTTATTGATACTACAGTTTATCAGCGTGAATATAAACCAAGTCATAGTGATTATTACATAGTTTTCGATTTGGAACAGACAGAACCTGATGAGCAGTTCAAGAATGTGAGATGGGATATTCCCGGGTTGTTGTTGAAGACAGAGAATCAACAGGGAAATCAAAATGGAGTTCCTTTTGGTGTATCGTTGGCCGATTTGATGAAATACGTGGTGCGTTAGAATCCCCAACTACCCCCCCCACACACAAAAAAATCCCCACTGGCATCTGCCGGCGGGGATTTTTAATTTATTGTTCCTTGAAGTAAAAATAATTGAGTATGAAAATATAAAAACAAATAATAATATGAAAAACTATTCATCTTTGGCCTGACGCAGCTCGTCTATCTGCTTCAGGATGCTGGCGGCCTTCTTGTTGAGAGCCACTATCTGAGAATCGGTCTCATCCTCCACGCGGAAGAAATTCATAGTCTCGTCGAGGCTTTCGGCCTGGCTCTGGCTCTCGTCGGCAGATGTGCTCAGCTCCTCGGCCGTCGCCGCATTCTGCTGAGTGATTGAGTTGAGCTGCTGCAGGGCGTTGTTTACCTGCATTGCATTGTTGTTCTGCTCTATAGACGACGCCGCTATCTCGTGCACAAGCTCCGATGTCTTGTTTATCTCGGGAACCAGCTCTTCGAGAAGCGCACCCGATGTCTCGGCCTGTTTTACTCCGCTGGCAGTAAGCTCGTCGATCTCCTTGGCGGCCGACTGGCTCTTCTCGGCCAGTTTCCTGATCTCGGATGCCACAACGGCAAAACCCTTTCCGAGGTCGCCCACGCGGGCCGCCTCAATGGCCGCATTCACAGCCAGAAGGTCGGTGCGTCCTGCTATCTCGTTTATGATGCCTATCTTGTCGGTGATGGTCTTCATGGCCTCCACCGTCTCGCTTACCGACGAGTTGGCCCTCATCACGCTCTCCACCACGCCATTGGTGATATCCTCGGTCTGCTGGGCATTCTGGGCGTTTTTGCGGATGGATGACGTCATGTCTTCCATGGCCGATGCCACCTGCTCGCTTGCCGAGGCCTGCTCGTTGGCGCCCGATGCCATCAGCGACGCCGATTTGGCAAGCTCGTTGCCGGCGCCATTGATATTAGCTGCCGACTGCTTTACCTCGCTTACTATCTTGCGGATATTGTTTACCGTCACATTCAGGAGGTCGCAGAGCTGGGTAATCTCGGTGTTGGTGTGCTGCTCGCCGTGCTTGAATTTCACATTCAGGTTTCCGTTGGCAAATTGTCGGCATCCTGCCAGCATGTTCTTCATGGGGTCGCCTATGCGGTATCCCATGCTTACGCCGGTTATTGCAGCTAATACCAGAAGTATTATACCTATCACGAGGTTGATGCCCATCTTGCCGATAATGCCCTTGGTGAGCTCAGCCTTGGGCATAAAGGATATTACGTGCCAGTTCTGACTTGTATTCTTGATATTTGTTGGGATATTGAGGGCCACAAGCTCGTTCTCGTATACGAGAGAGTTGCTGTTCATTATCTTGTCGATATTGAAAGTGTTGCCGTATACCTCGTTGAATTTCTTGCCGGTGAGGGTTGGAGCCTCGGTTCCGGCTATTATGTTCAGATTGTCGTCTATTATCACGATATTGGCCTCAGGCTTTACGCTGTCTCTTGTGCCCATGCAGGTGCCGTATGCAAAATCGAGTTTCAGCAGCGAGAACACGCATCCGTAGGTAACTCCGCGGTCCATGATGGGCACAAATATCGGCAGCACCAGCATCTTGCGGTTGTTCACTATCATCTCCGTCGGGGTGAATATGGTGGTCTCCTTGCGCTTCTTCATCTCGTTGTAGAGAGTCTCGTCAAACTCGTAGTTAAGGTCAGGAATCACTCTTGCCGGACCCTGGGCTGCCATCGGCGGAGCACCGGGCTTGCCGCCTGCCTGTGGAGGACCGTCCAGTGTGGGCTTGGTGTAGTAATAGCACATTCTGCCGTAATACTTGGCATAGTCGGGGTTCTGGTTGTAGCTCTCGTCTCTGCCGTCAAAACCGTTCCACTCCCAGTATACGCCCTGCAGTACGGCTGCGGGGAGCTTGGTGAGGCCCATCTTCAGCAGGTTCTTGATATTATCGCGGGAGTAGCTGATATGCATGGAATCGCTCTTGCTTAGCGAGAATGCATCGGCAAGAGTTACATTGAGGCCCACGCAGTTGGTGACTATCGTGGTGGACAGTCCTCCCGTGGCGCTCGACATCTGTCTCAGTCGGTCGGTTCCGTTCTTTTCCATAAGGCCCTTCACATGGAAATAGAATATGCCCATGAAGATGGCTATTATGGTAGCTGATACAGTCAGCATCGTTATTCTCAGATATTTGCCCACTATCGATTTGTGGGTGAACATCTTGCCGGTTATTGCTTTCCCTAAATTCATTTTGCGCTATTGGATATATAGTTGTTCAATGAGAAAATTTTGTTTGTATCAAGTATTGTGATAAACTTGTCGTCGTGGCGGAAGATGCCCTCGGTGAGCTCGGCGTTTATCTTGGTGTCAAACTCGGGTATAGGCATTATGTCGATGGGTTTTACATTCACCACATCGCTCACGCTCTCCACAAGCGATCCTACGGTAAGGCTGTTGTCGGAGTCGTCCTTGTTTATCTCCAGCACCACAATCACGCTGTCGGGCGTGTTCAGGTTTTGGGATGATTCCAGTCCGCATTTTTTCCTTACGTCTATTACGGGCAGTATCTCTCCCCTGAAGTTGATTACTCCCATTATGTATGGCGGTGTCTTAGGGATTACAGTAATTTTCTGCATCTCTAATACTTCTATCACGTCTTCCACACGGTAGGCGTATAGCTCGTCGTTCAGCCAAAACGATAGATATGGTGTAGCTCCGCTGTAGTTTCCCATTGTGTATGGTTTTTATTTCTCCAGTTGTTTTATCAGTTTGTTGGTGTCCAGCACCAGGGCAATGCTTCCATCACCGAGTATGCTGCCTCCCGATATGTATTCCTGCGAGGCGAAATATTTGCCCAGTGATTTGAGTACAGCCTGATGCTCGCCCACCACCTTGTCGACGATGAGGCCCACTCGTCCGTCCTTGTATTTCACCAGCACCACGCTCTCCTCTTCGGGTATCTCGCCCTCTATCTCCAGCTCCTTGCGGAGGTCTATTATGGGTGTGGGCTCGTTCTCGTAGATGAATCTTCCCTTGTCCTGGGAGATCATGCTTCTTGAGATCTGTGTGCAGCTGTCTATTATGTATACGGGTATCAGCAGCAGAGTGTGCTCCACCGATACCAGCAGTGCGTCTACGATGCTCAGCGTGAGCGGGAGCTTTATGGTGGTGATGGTGCCGAGGTCTATCTCGGAATCCATCTCTATCTCGCCTCTCAGCTTTATGATGTTCTGCTTCACCACGTCCATGCCCACTCCGCGGCCCGATATTCCGGTAATCTTCTGCGCTGTGGAGAATCCGGGCAGAAATACGAGGTCATACAGCTGCCGGTCGGTGGGCTTGTCGGTGGGTTTTATGAAACCCTTCTCTATGGCCTTGCGTCTCAGATAGTCGGGGCGCATTCCGGCTCCGTCGTCCTGCACCTGTATGAATACGTTGCTGCCGGAGTAGAACGCCGTAAACTTTATGGTTCCGTGGTCGGGCTTCTTGAGCTCGCGCCTGCGCTCCACCGATTCTATGCCGTGGTCTATGCTGTTGCGGATAATGTGCATCAGCGGTACGGCCAGGTTGTCGATTATGGTCTTGTCGAGCTCGGTGTCGGTGCCGTCGGTCACAAAGTCTATCTTCTTGCCGAGTTCCTTGCTCAGGTCTCTCACCAGGCGCTGGAATCTCAGCATCATGCTCTCTATAGGCACCAGGCGTATGCTCAGTGCGTTGTCCTTGAACTTGTTGGATAGCTTGTCTACCTTCTCGCAGATTGTTGTGAGCTCGGGTATGTCGTATTTGTCGGCCAGGAGCAGCATCTCGGCCTTGGTGGTCACAAGCTCCGATACAAGGTTCATCAGCTCGTCGAGCTTGTCGGATTCCACCTTGATGCTCGATGCCTTGGTGTCGCTGGCCTCTATGCTCTTGGTTACGATTTTTTCGCTGTTGGCCGCCTTGGCGCTCTCTCCGCCGTCGGCTGCCGTCTGGGTGTTTTTTCCAGCTGATACGTTTTCAGCTGATATGCTCTCAGCTGATATGTTTTCAGCTGATATGCTCTCATTGATTTTGCCATCAGCTGGCTGAACACTCTCCCTGGGGCGCGGCTCTATGGCCGGGGTCTGCGGCAGTATGGCCATTACGAGTGCCTGAAGCTCTGCCAGGTCTATCTGCTGCTCTATGGCCTGGTAGATGGCTGTCTGTGCCACGAAGTCCTCGTTCTGGAAGAGGTTGGCGTCGGCCAGCTTGGTTATTTTCACCTCGTCGGCCACAAAGAGGAATATCTCGTTGAGCTCTTCCTGCTGTGCCTGGGTGCAGATTATGGCCTCCCAGTACATGTAGAATTTGCCGTTGTCGGCCTTGTCGTCGGGCCAGGATCTGGTGAGGGTGATTCCCTGTCCAAGTGCGTTTATGTCGTTCAGGATTCCCTTGATGTTGACTCCTCGGTTGGTGATGTCGGCCTCTGGGGCGAACAGGATGTAGTATGTGGCCTCGGGTGTGGCCTGAGGGTCGTTGTCGGTAATCAGGAATCCGCCTCCATCGTCCCCGCTTGCGGGCTGTGGCTTGGGTGCCTCGCCGCCGCTCAGGAGCATCAGCTGGGCCAGGAACTCGTTTACGAGGTTGTCGTCTTCGGGGCCGGGCTGGTTGAGCAGTTTGCGCAGAAGGTCGATGCACTCCAGCGTGAGGGCGCTCACCTCCTTGGATACGGAGAGATGGTTGTCGCGGATTTTGCCGTATACGCTCTCCACGTCGTGGGTTATTTTTTCCACGGTCTTGAATTCGTACATTCCGCTGGTGCCCTTTATTGTGTGCATTACCCTGAATACCTCGTTGATAACGTCCTGGCTGGATGGGTTTTGCTCCAGTTCCAGCATGGCGCCTTCCAGGTCGTTGAGCAGGTCGTTTACTTCCTCAAGGTATTTTTGTTTAAACTGTTCTAACATGGTTGCCTGTATGGGGGTGATGGTATGTGTTTACTGTATTACTGCAAGGCTTTCTTGATGAACATCAGGAACTTGTCGATTACGAAAGGTTTTTGTATCCATCCTGTGATGCCTATCTGTTTTGATTTCTGCTTTTTCTCCTCGTTGATCTCGGTGGTGAGCAGCAGTATTGGTATGCCGCGGTATTCGGGCATCTGTTTTACTGTCTCTGCAAGTTCCAAGCCATTTTTTCTCGGCATGTTGAGGTCTGTTACCAGGAGGTCGATTTTTCTGCCGTCAAAGTACTTGAGGGCGTCTTGTCCGTCGGTGGCTTTAAGTACCTCGTAGCCGGCCTGTTTCAGGGTGAATTCTATTACGAATCTTGTGTTCTCGAAGTCGTCGGCTATCAGGATTGTCTTTTTGGCGTGGTCCTCGGTTCCGCTCTCGGGCGATATCTCCTTGCTGAAGAATACCTCGGCTCTCGGGTTTTTGAGTATCTCGCGGAATATTGATGAGTTGTCGCTGAGTTTCAGGAGGTATCCGCGCGCGCCTGCGTCTATCAGGTCGTTTACGTATTTCTTGTTGTCGTACATCGAGAGTCCTATTATTACGAGCGACGGATTTATCTTGAGGGCCTCGCGTGTGGCCTCTATGCCGTTCATCTCGGGCATCTCGATGTCTATGAATACGAGGTCGGGGTCGCAGGTATCCAGCAGTTTCAGGAATTCCTTTCCGTTGGATGCCTCTGCTATTATGTCTACGTCGCCCAGTTTTTGCAAGAGTGTCTTGATGGCGTTTCTATAAACTACTTTGTCGTCTACAAGTATTACTTTCATATCGATATGTTTTTGTATTTTATTCAGTTGTGTTGTCTTGTGGCGCGGGCTGGGCGGTGTCGGGGAATTCTATCTCCATGCTCATTCCGCATCCGGGGCTCGATTTCAGGCTGCATATTCCGTTGAATCCTTTTACTCTTCCGAATATGTTGCTCATCCTGATGCCCTGGTGGTCGCTGTGGCTCTGCTTGGGGTCGAAACCCTTGCCGTTGTCGCTGTACTGCAGCCATATTGTGCCGCCCTGGCGCTCCAGGGTGATGTCCACGTTTTTGGCCTCGGCGTATTTCAGCGTGTTTGTTATCAGCTCGTTTATTATCCTGTACATGGCCAGCTCCAGATTCTTGTCCTGGATGTCGGTGTACTGGCTGTGGTGGAATGCGAACTTTGTAATCCTCGATTGCTCGAGCGATTCTATCATGTTGGATATCGTGGCCACAAGGCCGAAGCGCGTGAGTATCACGGGGTGGAGGTTGTTGGCTATTTCCTTTACCTCGTCTATCGACTGCGCCACGAGTTCCTTGGTGAGCCTTATGTTCTTGAATGTCTCGTCTACATCGGCTCCGCCCGATAGTATCATGTTCATGTATATGTTGATGCTCGACAGCGTGGCGCCTATTCCGTCGTGCAGCTCCTGCGCTATGCTTTTGCGCTGTCGCTCCTCGGCTTCCACTGTGGCGCTCAGTATGGCGCTGTCGAGGTTGTGCAGCCGGGTTACGTCGGTGAATGCAAGCAGGTATCCGCTGTCGTGGCTGGCCGACACCCTCGATGCGGTGGCGTCTATGTATGTGGACGTTCCGTCGGGGTTGTGCAGCGTGATGTGGGCGGTCTCGAATATCGGGGGCTTGCCCACTTTGGATGTAAGCTCCTCTATGTCGCGCATGGGGTCGCCTTCTATCAGCTCGCGCAGGCTCTTGCCCGTGTGGCTGTCGCGCGAGTTTATGTTGAATATCTCGAGAAACCTCTTGTTGTATCTCTTGAGCTCCAGCTGCTGGCTTACGGTTATTATTCCGTTGGCGCTGTACTTGTAGTAGCTGGATATCTCGCGTTCCTGCGTTCGGATTTTCTGCAGCAGGTGTCCGCTCGATGTGTCTATGCGCTTGCGTATTCTCAGTTTCAGCTCGCGTGCGTTGTACGGCTTGGCTATGTAGTCGTCGGCGCCGGCTTCCAGTCCGCTGGCGTGGTCGGGGCTGGCCGATACTATTATTATAGGTATGTGGGCCGTGTCGGGGTTTGCCTTGAGCTCGCGGCAGAGGCTTAGTCCGTCGGTGCCGGGTATGTATGTATCCAGCAGTATCAGGCTGGGCTGCATATCGGCCGCGGTGTGTGCGGCACGCCCTGCGTCCTGCAGCGTGTGCACGGTGTATTCCCCGCTCAGCATTGCCTTCAGCATCACGAGGTTTACATTGTTGCTGTCGATAGCTAATATGGTTTCTCTGTTGTCCATCATGCGTGTTTTAGCTGTCCCATTCCTGTAGTATCTGGCTTATTATGGGCTTGCATGCAGACATCGGGTATCCTCTGCTGATGGCCAGCCTCATTAGTTTTTCCCAGACTTTCTGCCTGGGCTCGCCGGTTTTTATTCCCCGCAATTTTTTTGCCATTTCGGCTTTTATTGTTTCTTTTTCTTCTTCGGAATCAAAAATTTCGTCTATTGCGTTCCTGATGTCGGTGTCCGATATTTTTTTGATTCTCAGCTGAAGCGATATTTTGTCCTTGCCCCACTTGTTGAATCTCATCTTGTCGGCGGTGTATGCCCGGGCGTATCTGGCGTTGCTCACGTACTGGTTTTCGGTGAGGTATTCCACAGCTAATGCCGCCTCGCCGGGTGTGGCTCCGCGCTGTGTCATGTACTGGTATGCCTCGCTCTCGCATTTCTCGCCCCTGGAGCACAGGGCCATGAGTTTCTGCAGCAGGCGGGCCGATTCTTCTGACATCGTTGCCATGTGCTATTTCACTTTTGTGGAGTCTTCGTCGTACTGGTAGAATGTGATCTTGTATTCCGAGTCGCGCTGTATGAATTCGAGCCTCTCGTACATTGTGCCCTTGCTGTAGTGCACCTTGTATTTGATGGCTGTGCGGGTTACGTTGTTGCTTGTTTCCGATTCGAAATCGCTGCGCTCCACGTTGAGTATCATGCCCAGGTCTTCGCCCTTGCGGCGCAGGCCCTCGGTCCATATCGCGAGTTTTGTGTTGTTTACGGCCTCGGCGTCCAGCAGTTTTACGGCTTCGTCGTAGTTACTTTCTTTCAGGCACTTGTAGAACTGACGCCCTATCTCGTCGCTCTCCTTTACTGCGCCGCACGATACCGCTATTGCTATGGCTACTACCGCTATTATGAGTTTTAGCCGGTTTTTCATTTTTTAGTTTTGTTTATCAGTTGCGAATATAGTTATTTTTTTTGTTGCAGCAACATTGTTGAGCTTTTGTTGCTGTTTTTT
This sequence comes from Bacteroidales bacterium, assembly GCA_045628165.1. Lineage (GTDB taxonomy): Bacteria > Bacteroidota > Bacteroidia > Bacteroidales > UBA3824 > UBA3824. The sequence continues at coordinate 15,491 of JAZQPB010000108.1, forward strand.
TTGCCTATGGGCGGTGTTGCCCTCTGCATCTTGATGTCCACATCGGGCTCCATGTGCCATCTGCCGTCCTTGTAGAAATATCCGTCGTACGATAGGTCGGGGCCGTAGAGGTTTTCGTTGGCCTGGTATTCGGGATACTCGGGCGGGGCCTGCAGATGGTCGGCTATTATCATTTTTTTCTTCTTGTTGTATTTCAGGGTCATTACGGCCTGCTCGTTGAATGTGAAGATTATCCTGCTGAATCCGTTGCCCTTCTCGGTCTGGAATAGTCCGCCGAATATCGGCTTGTTTTCCTCGTCGAAGTTCATCTGCTCCAGCACCTTGCGGTTGGCGAGCATGTTGTAGCCGTCCCATCCGCAGAGTATGTATATTCCGTTGCGGTCTATCTGCGATATCTCGTAATATATGGCGCCATACCAGTTGCCGGACTGCATATTGGCGTTCATGGGGTCGCTCTCGGGGCGCTTGCCCTGTCTGAGGCGTGTTACGGTGATGTCGTCGTCGTCGTTGTGCATCACAAATCCGTGGTAGATGTATTTGCCACCGTCCATGGGCACGCCGAATGTTATCACCCTCACCTTGCCGTTGTCGGATGATACCGAGGACAGCGCCTTCAGGTATGGGAAATCGTATCCGAATGCCAGCGGAGTGTTCAGCAGGTATTCGAGCTCGTTGGCCGCCTCGGTGGCATAGGCGGTGCGGTGGGCGTCGTCGGTCTGGTTGAAACATTTTTCAATCAGGGCCGCCACCTTGCGCTCGCCGTCCCACAGCTGAACGCTGTCGAGGCTCTGTGATTGCGCCTGTGCGCTTATTAGTATGGCCGATAATATGATGAGTATGCGGTTGGTCATGGTTGCTCCAAATTATTTCCACAAAATTACACAAAAAAATATAATGTGCAAGTTTTTTTTCGATTTTATGAAAAAAGGCGCGGTACAGCCCGCCAGGTGGCAAGCTGTCCGCGCCATGATTCTAAAACACACACACTATTTAAAAAAAAATTTGTTGGCTTCTATCTTATCTCCACCGATGTGCGGGTGGCCTTGATCTCGGCCTTGGGGATGCTGAGCGAGAGTATGCCGTTCTCGTAGGTTCCGGAGATCTTGTCGCCGTCTACGCCGTCGGGCAGCGAGAAGGATCTCGAAAATCCGCCGAAGATGAATTCCCTGCGGTAGATTCTCTTGCTGTCCTTTGCGGTCTGTCCGGCTGATGGATTGCTGTTTTCCTGGGTCTCGGTCTCCTTGTTGTCTACCGTGATGGTGAGAAGGTTCTTATCGACGCTTACCTGGAAATCCTGCTTCTGATAGCCCGGGGCGGCCATCTCGATGCTGAATCCGTTGTCGGTTTCGGCAATGTTTACTGGTGGTACGCCGTTCATGCGCATTCTGTTGGTGTGAAACATGTTGTTGCCAAACCAGTCGATGTTGTTGTTGAAAAGTTTCTGTAACATATCAGCCTCCTTGTTTAAATAGTTATAATTTTTCATTTGTTATTGTTTTT
>JAZQPB010000109.1:0-25029 GCA_045628165.1 Bacteroidales bacterium
GGTCGAATCTGTCTTTCTCCATGTTGTCGAGATACTCGAAGGCATCTACTGCCAGAGCCTCGTGATTGTCCTTGTAGCCGTTTATCTCGCCGTTCCTAATCGACAGGTCGATAGCGGTTTGCGATGCGTCAACTGAAGTAACGCTCTTGGCGCCGCCCTTAAGCGACGATATCGAGAATCCGCCTGTGTAGCAAAACATGTTGAGCACTGTCTTGCCCTTCGAGAAGTTTCTGAGCAACAGACGGTTTTCTCTCTGGTCGATGAAGTAGCCGGTCTTCTGACCCTCCACCACGTTTACGTAGAACTTCATGCCGTATTCCAGAACTATCTTCTCCTGCTCATTGCCGTATAGGAACTTGTCTTCCACTACGAGGCCCTCGCTCTTTGGGAGAGTCTTCTCCGACTTGTCGTATATTGTGCTAACCTTGTCGCCCAAAATCTCGCGGAAAATCTCTGCGAACATCGGCTCCAGATTGTACATTCCGCGGCTGTGGCTCTGGAACACTACTATTCCATTGTAATAATCGCAGATGAATCCGGGGAAGCCGTCGCCCTCGCCGTGTATCAGTCGACAAACGTTGGTCTCCGGGTCGTCGAGATAGCCGAGAGTCTGTCGCACGGTGATGGCGTTCTGTATCTTGGCCTTCCAGAATGCGCGGTTGGGCTCCACCTCGCTGAATGTATATACACGCACCGATATAGAGCCTATCTTCTGATAGTGGCCGAGGCCGAGAAACCTGTTGCCGTTGTCGTATACCGCCACATCCTCGCCGTCGATGGCGTTGCCAACGATGTTCTTTATTGCACCTGAGAATATCCAGGGGTGGAGTCGCTGAAGCGAGCGCTCCTTGCCTGACTTCAATATTACTTTGGGATAATTGTACTGTCGCATTTTGTTATATATGTATTTATAAAGTGCAAAGATAATCAAAGATATTTATTTACTGAAAAATATTTCATATATTTGCGAGTGAATTTCAAAAACTGATTTTTCGCTATGTCACTTAAAATAGAGCATCTCGTAAAGACTTACGGACAAAACAGGGCCGTGGACGATATCAGCCTCGAGATAGGTAGCGGTGAGGTGGTGGGTTTCCTGGGGCCTAATGGCGCCGGCAAGAGCACCACCATGAAGATTATCACCGGGTGCATATCAGCTGATAGCGGCAACGTGCTGATAAACGGCGTGGATATCAATACCGGAATGATGGACCTGAAGCGGCTGATTGGGTATCTTCCCGAAAACAATCCGCTGTATCTCGGTATGTACGTGAGGGAGTATCTGGAGTATTCGGCACGTATGTATATGGTATCAGCTGATACAAAAACAGCCGTTGACCATTCCATTGAGGCTGTGGGACTTGGCGACCACCAGTTCAAGAAGATTGGCGAGCTGAGCAAGGGCTACAGGCAGCGCACCGGCATTGCCCGCGCAATGGTGCATAATCCCGAGATACTGATTCTCGACGAGCCAACCACAGGTCTGGACCCGAATCAGATAGTGGAGATAAGAAACCTGATAAAGACTCTCGGACGCAACAAGACCGTGATCCTGTCTACCCACATAATGCAGGAGGCCGAGGCTGTGTGCAACCGCGCCGTAATTATAAGGAAGGGCAGGATAGTGGCCGACGACTCGCTGCAGAATCTCAAGGAGCAGAACTCCAGGAATGTGCTTACAGTGGAGCTCGACAGATCTATCGCCATCAGCTGCATAAAAAATATACCCGGCGTGGCTGATGTGGAGGCCGACGGATGCATATATCAGATAACTACCGATAATGATGTGGATATAAGGCGGGCAGTGTTTGAGATGGCGGTGAGGGAGAATGCCCCGATTCTGCAGATGTATAAAAATAAGGGCTCGCTCGAAAATATTTTCCATGATTTAACATTCGGTAATTGATTTTTTGATTACTTTTGCGGAAACAAAATGATTGTTATTAAAGAATCTAATATAAAACATTATGAGTTGTAATAATGAATTCAATCCCGATTGGAGCAAGATCGGTTTCGGTTATGTAAAGACCGACTATAATGTAAGATGCTACTTCCGCGATGGCAAGTGGGGCGAGATAGAGGTTACTTCCGACGAGAATGTTACCATGAGCATGGCCGCCACATGTCTCCACTATGGTCAGGAGAGCTTTGAGGGTCTCAAGGCTTACCGCGGCAAGGATGGCAAGGTTCGCCTTTTCCGTCCAGAGGAGAATGCGGCACGCATGCAGAGCACATCAAGAGGTATCCTGATGCCTGAGATGCCTACCGACCTCTTCATCAAGATGGTGGAGAAGGTGGTTTCGCTCAACGCCCGTTTTATTCCACCATACGGCTACGGCGCTACTCTCTATATCCGTCCTTTCATGGTGGGTGTGGGCGCTACCGTAGGTGTTAAGCCAAGCCCAGAGTACATGTTCTGCATCTTTGTAACTCCAGTAGGACCTTACTTCAAGGGCGGTTTCGCTACCGGCGATTTCATGATTACCCGCAAGTACGACCGTTCGGCTCCTCTCGGCACCGGTATCTACAAGGTGGGCGGAAACTATGCCGCTTCCCTCAAGGCCAACAAGGAGGCTCACGATCTGGGCTACAATGGCGAGTTCTACCTCGATGCCAAGGAGAAGAAATACATCGATGAGTGTGGCGCAGCCAACTTCTTCGGTATCAAGGATAATACATATATTACCCCAAAATCTACTTCAATACTTCCTTCCATCACCAATAAGAGCCTCATGCAGCTTGCTGAGTACATGGGCCTTAAGGTGGAGCGCCGCGCTATCGCCGAGGAGGAGCTCGAGACTATGGAGGAGGCTGGTGCATGCGGTACTGCCGCTGTAATCACCCCAATCAACAAGATTGATGATCCTGACAACGGCAAGACCTATATCCTCGCAAAGGACGGCAAGCCGGGCCCTGTCTGCACCAAGCTCTATGAGAAGTACGTTGCCATACAGTTTGGCGAGTGCGAGGATCCATTCGGCTGGACCCGCGTAATCGAGGGCATCTAATACCAAGTATTCCTAGGCTTTTTTCAATAATGTGATGTGCGGGCGTCTTTATTGATGTCCGCACATTTTTTTGTCATGATTCCAAAAAAATCTTTCCAAATTATTTGCAGTTGTAAAACAAAGTTGTAAATTCGCAACGAATTAACAACCGAAAAGGTTTCAGAAAAACCTAAGTTTTTTTAGTATTAAAAAGGAAAAAATAAAAGAAAATGAAAAGAGAAGATGAAATTGAAGACAGGTACATCTACCGGAGCCTTGATGTATCCCTGCTCTTGGCCGCTACCGCCAATCAGCGGAAGATAGTGGTCAATCACACCAAAATCCAGAAGCTCCTGTTTCTGGTGTATGGCTCCTATCTTTCCGTATACGGCAGGCGCCTGCTCGACGAGCATCCGCAGTGCTGGCCTTACGGTCCGGTGTTCCCCAGGCTCCGAGAGAAATTACTGAACGAGGATTTCTCGGAAGTTTCATTATCCGACCGCCGGATATCCAAGCTAAGGAACGACCAGAACCTGCGCGACATCATCGATTTTGTGCTCAGGGGCTTCGGCTCGTGGAGCATGGACGATCTCGTAAACTGGTGCGTGGGCTCCACTCCGTGCCAATCTACTCCCGACAATGGACAATCCATCGACGACTATGTAATCAGAGATTTTTTTAACTCATTAATCAAAAAGTAATTATGGCTGCTAAGAAGAAAACAGAAACAACAAATACAGAAAACTCTCAGGAAACTAAGAAAACGCGTTTGCAGTGGCGTAAGTCGGCATCAGCTGAAAAAACTCCCTCGTCGGATCCCGATCTCAGGGATATCAAGTATCAGGAGGGAATGCGCTACAATCAGGATACACGTCAGCGCAAGACCATGGTGAGATGGGTGGCCGTGCTGATTTCGGTATGGCTGATTACCATTTTGGGCATTATGTGCCTGAAGGGTGCCAATATCTTCGAGTACGATTCGTCGGAGATTATCGCACTGCTCACCACCACCACCGCCAATGTGATAGCCCTCGGCTATATTGTGCTGAAGGGCCTTTTCGGCGATGTGAATATCAAGTAGTCTGTTATAATAGGTAGAGGTCGATGCTCTTGCTCTCTATGCCGAGCCTCTTGCCTAAGTTATTGTTTGTAAGTAATCCGCTGTAGCAGTACACACACGACCGCAACAGCGGATTAAATGTAATTGTCTGATTGATTCCGCTGTTTTCAGCTATCTCATTTATAAGCGGATATATCACGTTGCTTAAAGCTATGCTTGCTGTGCGTGGCACCAATGATGTGATGTCGGGCAGGCAGTAGTGTGTTACTCCGTGCTCCTTGAATGTGGGGTTTTGGATGGTGGTGGGGCGGCTGGTCTCAAAACACGATCCGGTCTCCACGTTCAGGTCTATTATCACCGATCCCTTCTTCATCAGGCTTACCATTTCCTGAGTTACTATGGGGTAGGGGTGCGAGTTGATGCGCTTGGCACCTATCACGACATCAGCTGAGCTGAGTGCCTTCTCGAGCACCTGTGGCTGGAGTACTGATGTGAATATGTCGCGTCCCAGTTTCTGGGTGAAATTCAGCAGCTTGTATACCGAGTCGTCGAAAATCTTGACTTCGGCTCCCAGACATTCGGCCGCTCTGGCCGCGTACAGTGCCGCGGTTCCTGTGCCTATTATCACTACCGATGCCGGCGATATTCCGGTGATGCCGCCCAGCAGCACGCCCTTGCCTCCGCTCTGCTTGCTAAGCTGGCTGGCGCCTATCAGGATGGCGTTTCTGCCGCCTATCTCGCTGTTTATGTGTGTGATGGGGTAGAAATCCTTCTCGGTCTGTATGTATTCCATGGCCAGTGCCACCACCTTCTTGCGCATCAGTGTCTGCACTACCTCGCCCGATGCGTGCGCTATGCCTAATGGCGATATCAGGGTCTGGTTTTTGCGTGCCATCTGTGCCTCCTCCAGCGATATGGGCGATGATTTTATTATTATGTCGCTCTTCATCAGCTCCTCCCTGCTCGATGATACCACGGCTCCGGCCTCGGAGTACTGGCGGTCGGTGTAGCTCGATTCTCTGCCCGCGCCCGATTCCACCATTATCTTCATGTTGCCGGCCGCGAGCACCTGCACTCCCATTGGAGTAAGGGGCACACGGAGGTCGGTGTCGGTGTTGCTCTTTATCACCGATATCGACAGCTGATGTCGTCCTAATACCGATTCCTGGAGTTTTTCCAGCGGAATGGCTGTGAGTTCGGGTACGCTGAGTTCTGGCATGGTTTTTTGTGTTTTGGCTGTGTTAGTGTATGTTCATTGTTCTGCTGCCGTCGGCTTCTTCCCTGATATCCACGGTGATGGTGTTTTCGGGAAGTATCGGCTCCAGTATCTCCGGCCATTCTATCAGGCAGAAGTCCTGCCCGTAGATGTAGTCTTCGGCTCCGGCGGCCATCGCCTCCTCCAGGTCCTTGAGTCTGTAGAGGTCGAAGTGGTAAATGTGCGAGCCGTTCTGACATAGGTAATCGTTTACTATAGAGAATGTTGGCGAGCTCACTTCATCTATTGCTCCAAGTGCCTTGCTGAGGGCCTTTATAAAGGTGGTTTTGCCCGTGCCCATTCCGGCGTTGAATATTATGCACCGGCTGTCGGGGTATTTCTCGCCGATGATTTTTAGAAACGCCTGCGCTGTTTGGTCTATTGTGGCCAGCGATTCTATTTTCAGAGTGTCCATTTTTTTTATTTATATGTTTTTGGGTTTCAGTGTTATCAGCGGTATCAGCATCTCCTCTATGGATATTCCGCCGTGCTGGAATGTGTCGCGGTAATACTTGGCGTAGTGGTTGAAGTTGTTGGGGTACGCCATGAAATCGCGGTTTCTGGCAAATATGTATCTCGTGCTCAGGTTGGGCGATGGCAGCTGAACGATTTTGGGATCGGTTACCTCAAATACGTCTTTCCTGTTGTACTGCAGGTCTTTGCCTATCTTGTATCGCACGTTGGATGTTATCTCCTTCTCGCCGGTCACCTTTATCGGGTCAGATACTTTCACGTTGCCGTGGTCGGTGGTGAGTATCACCTTGAAGTCTCTCTTGCTGAGTGTCTTGATGAGCGTGAGCAGCGATGAGTGCTCAAACCACGTCTTGGTGAGCGCGCGGTACGATATCTCGTTGTCGGCCAGCTCGCGCATCATTGCGTTGTCGGTGCGGGCGTGCGATATCATGTCCACAAAGTTGTATACTGCCACGTTGAGCGGTATGTCGGCTATGTTCTGGATGTTGTCGTTCAGCTTCTGGCCCTCGCGGTTGTTGAAAGTCTTTGCGTAAGAGTATTTTACGTTGCAGCGGAACCGCTTGAGCATGGTGCCTATCAGCTCGGCCTCGTTGTTGTTTTTGGAGTGCAGCTCGTCCTCGTCGGTCCACAGGGTGGGGTAGAGGTCGTGTATCATCAGCGGAGTAAGCCCCGAGAACATCGCGTTTCGGGCATACTGGGTGGCGGTGGGCAGTATCGAGCAGATTATCTCCTCCTTTTCCACGTTCAGGTATTCGGCTATGGCGGGCTGTATGGCTTTCCATTGGTCGAACCTCAGATTGTCTATCACTATCCAGAACACCTTCTGCCCGGAGTCTATCAGCGGAAGTATCCTCTCCTGGAATACGTCCATCTGCATCATAGGACGCTTGTCGCGCGGGCCGTTTATCCATTTCTGATAGTTTTTCTCTATGTATTTGCAGAATTCCTGGCCGGCCTCGTTTTTCTGGTAGTTGAAGATTTCGGACAGCGCGGTTTTCTCCTCGTTCAGGTCCTGCAGCTTAATCTCCCATTCCACGAGCCTCTTGTACAGCGAGGCCCATCCGTCGGTATCGCGCACCTGCGATATCTCCGCGCCCAGTTTCTGAAATTCCGACTGATATTCCTCGGCGGTCTTCTCGCTCACCAGGCGCTTGTTGTCGATGTTCCTCTTTATCGATGATAGTATCTGCAGCGGATTCACTGGCTTTATCAGATAGTCCGATACCTTGCTGCCCAGCGCCTCGTCCATAATCTCCTCGCCCTCGTTTTTGGTTATCATCACCACGGGCACGTCGGAGTTTATCTCGCGGATGGCGCGCAGAGTGTCCAGACCGCTCAGTCCCGGCATGTTCTCGTCCAGGAATATAATGTCGAATGTGTTGTTGTCTTTCACCAAATCTATGGCGTCGGTGCCGTTGCTGGCCGTGGTTACGTCATAGCCCTTGCCCCTCAGGAATATTATCTGTACCTTCAGGAGGTCTATCTCGTCGTCCACCCATAGGATTGTGTTTCTTTTCATAATAACATTGTTGGGTTAATGGGGTTTATTTAATAATTCCGTGCAGTATCAGATTCAGCAGCTGATCGATCCTTGATGTAAACTCCACAGCGTCGTTGGTCCTGAACACATAGTCCTCTATGCCCTTTACGGCCATGATGAGCGCCATGGCCGCCAGCTCCAGATTCTGCACATTGAATAGTTTCTTGTTTACGCCCTCTTCAAGTATATCTTTAAAGAGCCTTATCTCCTCCCTGTCATACAGCCGGTTCAGCCTCTCCACAAAATCTATGTGGCGCAGCCGTGTATTCTTGAGCGCGTTCTGGAAGTTGGTGTATATCTTTATGATGTTCATTCTGGTGAGCACATACACCTTGATCTTGTTCACCGCGTTTTCGGTGGCCGCCAGCGCATCAATTATGGTGTGCCTGAAAGCCACTGCCTCGGTAAGCACCACAGATTCAAAAATCTGCTCCTTGCTCTTGAAGTAATAGTATATGGAGCTCTTGCCCTTGCCCGTAGCTTTCGCAATATGGTCCATACGGGTTTTGTCGAATCCGTACTTATTGAAAACCTGGGTAGCCGCCTTGATTATAGCGTTTCGGTTCTGGTATTTTTTCTCTGTCTCGTTTGGATCAATTGCCATTGTATCTCTATTATAGTTGTATCAGCGGAGTTATTTCTGCTAACAAGGCTCAAATATACCACGCTTTTGCTTAATAAACAAACTTTTTTTTATTTTTTTTGAATTTTTATGTTTTTGCTTATATTATTTATATAGCTGATACATAATATCTTGTATGCTTATTTTAGATTTTTTAGTAGATATTATAATTTTATGACAATCAGTTTTTTTGGTAGATTTTCTTATTTTTTGTTACTTTGTACTTTCGAAAACAACTTACAACCCAACCGATATGAGCCGAAAACTTATTTGGATACTTGCCACCGTAATGACGGGCACCGTGGTCTGGATGATCATCATCCAGTCGCAGTGGTTCCGCACATCCTTTGCCCTCAGGCAGGAGCAGTTTTACGGGCAGGTAATGAACACATTAACGAGCGTGGTGGATGCGCTCGACGAGCAGGAGGTGGTCACTCACCTCACCAAGGAGTTCCATACCCTCACCAACGACAGCGTGCCAGGTTTCGATGCCACCGAAACCTATCAGGAGCGCCACGTAATGTGGTACAAGGCCATGGAGGACACCGTGGGAACCATTCTTGTGCAGTCGCAGGATTCCATGTACTATCAGATGACGGATACAGCTGATGGCCGTCCATTGTTCAAGCGCAACGAGGGCCTCAGCGGAGAGCAGCTCCAGGGCGAGATCCGCAAGCGCGTTCAGCACAACAAGACAGTTTTCCTCGAGAAAGTAGTAAACCAGCTGATACGAAAACAAGTAAACCTCGAAGACAGGATATCCCTGCCCAAGATATACGACCTCCTGAAACAGAAACTCGCCCAGACCGGAATCTATTCCGACTTCCAGTTCGCCATACTCCGCGAAGACAGGCAGATATTCGAATCCACAGCCGACTACCTTCCCGTACCCGACGATGTTCACCTGTTCACAATAGAGCTCTTCCCCGACGACATACTCTCCGACAAATCATACCTCTCGGTATATTTCCCCGATGAGGCCAAGATATCGCAGACATCGCTGTCCAAAAACACCATCACATCCATCATCCTGATGCTGATAATCATGAGCATATTCCTTGTAACACTGCTCATCATCTACCGCCAGAAAAAACTCCACGAGGTGAAGACCGACTTCATCAACAACATGACCCACGAGCTCAAGACCCCGATAGCATCCATATCGCTCGCCAGCCAGATGCTCAAGGATCCCGCCGTATCCGGCAACCAGGGAAGCTTCTCAAACCTATCCAACGTGATAGAGGACGAGTGCAAGCGCCTCGGATTCCAGGTAGAGAGAGTATTGCAGATGGCATCGTTGGAGCGCGGCAAAACACCGCTCAAGATCAAGGATATCTACATCAACGATATCATAAAGAAAGTATCGCAGTCGGTACAGCTTAAGCTCCGCGACAAGGGCGGCGTGATAGCCTGCAAGTACGGAGCCAAGGACGATCTCGTGGAGGCCGACGAGGTGCACATCACCAATGTGATAAACAACCTCCTCGACAATGCCATCAAGTACACCGAAAACAAGCCCGAGCTCAAGATTTCCACAGCTAATGTGAAAAACGGAGTGGAGATCACCATAGCCGACAATGGCATAGGAATATCGCGCGAAGACCAGAAACACGTCTTCGAGCAATTCTTCAGGGTGCATACGGGCAATGTGCACAATGTCAAGGGTTTCGGTATCGGCCTCAGCTACGTGAAAAAAATACTGGAAGCCCACAACGGCTCGGTAAAACTTAAGAGCGAACTCGGCAAGGGCAGCACATTCACCATATTCCTGCCATTTGCCCAGTAGGCCAGCTGATATCAGCTGCCAAAACTATAATAACACTATAATTCACCACAAAAATTAATTGCAAAACAATATGGAAAGAAAAATCAATGTCCTTCTGGCAGAGGACGACGTAAATCTCGGCTCACTGCTCAAGCAGTATCTCGACGCCAAAAACTACAACACCTGTCTCTGTGTAGACGGCGAGGCGGCCTGCGAGGCTTTTGCCCACGATATTTTCGATATCTGCATCCTCGATATCATGATGCCCAAGAAGGATGGCTTCCAGGTGGCCCAGGAGATAAGGGCATCCAACGCGGCCATTCCCATCATATTCCTTACAGCACGCAACATGAAGGACGATGTGCTCAATGGTTTCAAGATAGGAGCCGACGATTACATCACCAAGCCGTTCAATATGGAGGAGCTTCTGCTCAGAATAGAGGCCGTGCTCCGCAGGTCGGGCATATCAGATGCCGAGACCGCATCCATTTTCAAGCTCGGCAACTACACTTTCGATTCCAACAAGCAGACTCTCCAGCTCGACGAGGCCGATCCCGTAAAACTCACCACCAAGGAATGTGAGCTCCTGAGGCTTCTCTGCCTTAATATCAACAAGGTATTGGAGCGCAACTACGCTCTCAAGCAGGTGTGGGACGACGACAACTACTTCAATGCCAGAAGCATGGATGTATACATCACCAAGCTCCGCAAGCTCCTGAAGGCCGACGAGCGCATAGAGATTCTCAACATCCACGGCAAGGGTTACAAACTCATTGTAAGCGACGATAATAATTAAATGAGCCATCCATTCGGGAAAATATTGCCAATATTAAGCGCGTTGTTGATATCCCTCCTGGCATCATGCAGCAATACCAAAAACACTGCGGCCACCAGGGCATTCCACAATGTAACCTCGCGCTACAATGTCGTTTTCGAGGCCAGGGAGTCGTACAACGCCGGCATCCGGGCCATCGAAAACGGCGTGTCGCCCGATTATTCGGATATTTTGCCCATCCACAAGTACGACTATCCGCCTGCGCGGCAGATAGCCACCGGATACATGGACGCCTGCGTGGAGGAGTGCGGCAAGAATATTCTGAAACATTCCATCGTGGCAAAACCTTCGCGGAGGTATTCGCGCGCAGGAATGTCGGACAACGACCAGGCCTTCTACAACAAGCCCGAATACTGCAAGTGGATAGACGACACCTATCTGCTGATGGGCAAGGCCAACTATGTGGCCGGCGATATGTTCAGGGCCGAATCGTCGCTCGAGATGTGCGTTACACGCTTCCGCAACGAGCCTTCCAAGTTTGAGGCTATGCTCTGGCTGGCCAAGACTTACTGGGCTCAGTCTAAATTTGCCGAATCGCAGGAGCTGCTCGACAAGCTCTCGCGCGACCTCCGTCATCCCAAGTCCCTGAACGAGGATATACAGAAGGCATACGCACAGATAGCCCTGTCGCACCGGAATTATCAGCTGGCCATCCAGCATCTGGAAAACGCACTGCAGCTGGCCCGCCGCAAGGACGACAAGGCTTGGATTACATACATCCTCGGCGACCTCTACCGCATGGCCGGCCGCTATCCCGAGGCGCGCCGATGCTACGAGCAGATTGTGAGGATGCGTCCGCAGTATGCCATGGTGTTCAATGCCAAGATCAATCTCGCAGTGGTGTTTACCCCGGGCGACGATGTGGAGAAAATCCGCGAGAGCCTCAATAAGCTGGCCCGGGACCCCAACAATGCCGACTACCGCGATCAGATATATTACGCAATGGCCCAGCTCGACCACCGCAACGGCAACATCAATCAGGCCCTGGCAAATTACAGGCTATCAGCTCAATACAGCACAAGGAATAATGTGCAGAAAGCCCAGTCGTATCTGGCGGCGGCTGATATATATTTCTCGCGAAACGATTACATGAACGCCGGAATCTTCTACGATTCCACCATGACGTATCTGCCCAAGACGTATTCGGGCTATCAGGATATCTCCGTAAAGGCCGCCAATCTCACGAGCCTGATTACCCAGATACGCGCGGCCGAGCATCAGGACAGCCTTCAGAAGGTGGCCCGTATGTCGGCCGGCGAGCGCAACAAGCTTATACAGTCCATTATAGCTGATGTGGTGAATAGGGAAGAGGCCGAGCGTCTGCGCAATTCCCAGCAGCCGTATTATTCGGGCCGCGACAACAGCTACGGCGTGGAATACACCGGCACCGACGGCAATCCCAATTTCAACGGCAAATGGTATCTCTACAATGTAACCGCCCTCAACTACGGCCGCACCGAGTTCCTTAAGAAATGGGGAACCCGTCCGCTTGAGGACAACTGGCGGCGAAAGAACAAATCCGTGACTCAGGTTCAGGACGATGAGGCCGACGACGATGAGTCTCCTGAGGCCAAGGACAGCACCATCAGCAACAAGCAGCCGGAGTATTATCTCCGCAATGTGCCGCTCACCGATTCGGCCATGAATGCCTGCGTACTGCTGGAGGCCGAGGCATGGTTTGCGGTTTCCACCATATATGAGGAGCGAATAGGCGATCTCGACAAGGCCATAGAGGCTCTTCTCCACATCAACGAGGATCATCCCGGCCATCCGCTGCTCGCTCAGTCGCTCTATCAGCTGGTAAAACTATACAAGGCCAAGGGCGAGAATCAGCTTGCCGAATACAACCGCCTTCAGCTGGCTTCCAAATTTCCCGAATCGGGATACTCCCACATGCTGAGCGATCCCAATTACATGAAAAACCTGGAAGACCGCAAGCAGAGGGCGCTCGATATATATAATAACGCCGTGGCCGCATTCGGCGAGAGGCAGTATCTCGCCTGTCTGGAGATTTGCCGTCAGGGACAGAAGGAGTTTGCCGATCTGCCCATCGAGGTCAATTTCATATACATGGAGGCACGCGCCTGCGGCAATCTCGGATATCTGGATGTAATGCGCAGCCGGTTGGAATACATTGTGGAAAAATTCCCGAAGTCAGACCTCGTGGCTCCGGCCAGGCTAAAGCTTGAGGCCCTGGCCAATGCGGTGCAGACCGATGATTAAGGTTTTGGAATATAGTGTAGTAGTTAATTGATTATAAATGAAAAGGTTATTTTATTTTGTATCGATGTTTGCTTTAGGTGCCTGCAGCGGTGGATCATCCAACGGGGAAACTCAACAGGGCAGCGCCGACAGTGTGCCGGATACGGCAGTGCCGACAGCGGATGGAAATCTGCGCCGCCACAATGCCGACAATTTTTTTGCCATTAGCTCCCCTGCTGAAGGTATCTTTGTGGGCAACAATGTGGAGATGCTCTCGCGGATAGATATCGACAGCAGTACGGCGGTGGTTTTGGCACCTGATGGCAATACCATTGCATACGCCGATTCGGATACCACGGCCCGCCGTATACACTTATATAAAATAGACTCGGGCGACGACAGGGTGCTCGATTTCGGACCTTTTGACTGCCGTCCCGACGCTTTTGATGCCGAGGGCAGGATTCTGGCTTTCACTCTCAGCAATCTATACGATGTATCCAAGGTGTATATTTTTGATGCGGCCAACCGTACCAAGATGATGATTTCGCGCGAAGGCGATGCCGACGGCGACTATAACCCCACCTTCTCACCTGACGGAGCGTATCTGCTGTTCCACAATATGCAGAAGGTGAAGCTGTACACCATGAACAACGGATATCCCAAGTTCTGGAAAAACATCGACTGCGAGAATTTCTGCCAGCGCAACGACCTCGTGCTTACTCCCGAGTGCAAGTTCCAGATGTCGGGCGACCACAGGTACATTGTGTTCTCGTGTCTCGACTATTCGCTGGACCACAAGGACTCTTACCGCCTGATAGTATACGATGTGGAATCGTCGGAGATACGCGACATACTGCCCGACGACCTCTCATGCGCCGATTTCCAGGTGTCCGACGATGGCAGCATTTATTATATTCAGGTATCAGCTGATAGCACTAATTATCTGTATATGGCTGATATAGTGAGCGGTAAGCCGGTGAGGGTTTCGCCCAAGCGCCTGTCCGACTCGCTCTCGCTATCGATAGCATATTAAAAAAAGTTTCAAATTTATTTCTATCATTGCAGAAATATGTCTATCTTTGACAAAAATTTGACTATTAATGTTGGAATTTGTAATTTTTTAATACTCAATAAATTATGACAAAGTTTAGATTATTGGGCCTTTCGCTTATGGCACTGGCCATGGTAACCTTGGTAGATTGCAAGGGAAACAAAAACAACGGTGACGAGGCAAGCCTGAGCGACACACTTGCCAACCCAGATCAGTTCAGCATGCCTATGTCTGACGAGATTCCTACAGCCGCTGCTGAGGACGAGGCTCCTGAGCAGGCTCCTGTATTCACCGAGAATCAGAACGGCAGCGTCCAGGAGGTATCCGACGATCAGGTGGCCGGCAACAGCAACTTCTACATCGTGGCCGGCAGTTTCACACTCTACGCCAACGCTCAGAAGTGCAATCAGAAGCTCAAGGCCAAAGGTTTCGATTCCAAGATCCTGGAGCCATACGGCCAGTACAACAGAGTTACCCTCAAGCAGTTTGCCACTGTAGAGGAGGCGCGCGCCGCTCTTCCTGCTCTCCGCGGCCAGGTAGACCAGCAGCTCTGGATTCTTACCCGCTAATATTCAGGTTTCGGCTTTTTATAATATCCTGCGAATATTTCTTCTATGAAAATATTCGCAGGATTTTTTTTGTATTCATACCTTTTTTTTCATATATTCGTGGCGTAATTCATACAGTCACCGAGAATGGAAGAATATAAACAAAGTGAGCTTTTGTACCGCAATTCGCAGCTTCAGCATCAGGTGGATGAGCTTAAGGAGCGGATAGCAGTATTGGAGGCAGGCAACGCCAAGGCCAATCAGGAGATAGAGAGGCTTGAGAGTGTGCTTGCCATGGTACCCAAGGATGCGCTTCCCCAGGGAGTGAATCTCGATTTGGGCGCCCGTTCCCTCCGTTTCAGAATGGTAACCGTTATGTACGTGGATATCAGGGGATTCAAGTCGATATCCAAGGATACACATACATCATCGGCCATCGACGAGCTCGATCAGATATTCATAAAGTTTGATGAGATATGCGAGAGATACAATCTCCAGATCATCAAGACCATAGGTGATGCGTACATGTGCGCCGGCGGTATTCCCACCAAGAACATCACCAATCCGATAGATGTGGTACTGGCCGCCATGGAGATGACAAGGCACATCCGCGAGATCAAGCAGGCATACGACAATGTCCACCACAATTTCTGGGAGGTGCGCATAGGCATACACACCGGCCCCGTGCTTGCACTGCCATCGGGCAAGAAGAAAATATCCTACGACCTCAAGGGCGAGACCGTAAATATAGCCACACGCATGGCATCCGCCGCCGATCCTTTCAAGATTAATGTCTCGATATTCACATACGAGCTTGTGCGCGACTATTTCGTGACCGACTACAACGGCGTAACTCCCGTTAAGTATCAGGGCGATATGGAGATGTTCTATATCCGCAGGCTTAGGCCAGCCCTCTCCGTAAACAGGGCCGTGGGCGAATTCCCCAACGATACCTTCCAGATAAAGTACGCGCTCCGTCAGTTCACCGACCTCGAGGAGCTGGTGCTCGACAAGCTGGAGAAGGAGCTCCCCAAGTTTATACATTACCACAATTTCAAGCATACCATCGATGTGGTCAATCAGGCCGAGCTGATAGGCCTTGGCGAGGGAGTGGACGATGAGTCGCTCCTTCTGCTGAAAACCGCCGCGCTCTTCCACGATACCGGACTCACCATCTCATTCGAGAACCACGAGTTTCTGGGCACTCAGATAGCACGCTCCATGCTCCCAAAATGGAAATACACCGAGGAGCAGATAGCCAAAATATGCGACCTGATAATGGCCACCAAGCTTCCGCCAAATCCGCAGAACCTGCTGGAGAAGGTGATGTGCGACGCCGACCTCGACTATCTGGGCCGCAGCGATTTTATCCCCATATCAAATTCTCTGTACGACGAGCTGATAGACCAGGGGAAAAACATCGACATAAATACCTGGAACCGGAATCAGGTGAAATTCCTCACCAATCACCAGTATTTCACAAATACAGCCCTGCGCCTGCGCGAGGTGGGCAAGGAATATCAGATAGAGCGCCTCTCCAAGCTGATAGCCGAGGAGGATTCCAAGAATACTGACCCGCAATAGCACATGAACGAGAAGATTCTGGCCTTTGTATGGCAAAACCGCCTGTATGATTCCGACGGCCTGCGCACCACCCAGGGCGAAGAGCTCTCAATCGTGCGCCCCGGATATGTGAATACCATGTCGGGCCCCGACATCTCCGATGCCCAGGTCCGCATCGGCGATGTGCTGTGGACCGGCAATGTGGAGTTCCATGTAAAATCAAGCCACTGGACCATCCACGGCCATCATCTCGATACAGCCTACGACAACATTATCCTTCACGTGGTTTTTGAGGACGACAAGCCTCTGCTCGATAAATACGGGAATATTGTGCCCACACTCGAGATCAAGTTCAGCGATATGTACCTCGAGCGCTACAATCAGCTCGTAGCACAGAAAGACCAGCGTACA
Source organism: Bacteroidales bacterium (assembly GCA_045628165.1). Lineage (GTDB taxonomy): Bacteria > Bacteroidota > Bacteroidia > Bacteroidales > UBA3824 > UBA3824. The sequence continues at coordinate 16,314 of JAZQPB010000109.1, forward strand.
TGCCCGGCCGGAATATTCCAGATGAGCAGTTTCAACTCTCTCGGATTCACCACGCGCCTGGCGGTGGAGCGTCTGGAGCAGAAGGCGTCGGCCATCCGCAAGTCGCTCGACCTGAACCGTGGCGACTGGGTGGAGACTTTCTGGCAGTATCTGTCGCGCGCATTCGGCTTCGGCAAAAACGCTTTGCCATTCGAGCTGATGGCAAAATCTCTTCCTTTCAATCTCATCATCAAGAACTCATCATCGTTTGTATCAGTATTATCGCTATTAGCTGGCCAGGCCGGACTCCTGGACTCGGGACACTGGAAAGCCTCCGACTGCGAGCGCCTCTGTCAGGAATACCAGTTCATGCAGGCCAAATACGGACTGCAGCCCATCGACGTAAATGCGTGGAAGTTTTCGGGAATGCGTCCGCAGAATTCGCCGCAGGTGCGCATCCGTCAGCTCGCATCGCTGGTATCGGGCAATGTGCCGCTGTTTTCGCAGATACTCGATACGCGCGACCTCGACGCACTTATGATGCTGTTCGACATCAAAGCCAACAGCGAGATTCCGCAGCTTGGAGCTGATACAAAATTTCTGCTTATCATAAATCTCGTTTGCCCGTTTCTTGTATGCTACGGGCAATATATGGATAATTACGATTATTCGGAACTCGCCGTCGACCTCCTCGAAAAAATTCCGGCAGAGAAAAATTCGCTGGTATCTGCACGCCGCAAGGCCGGTTTCGATGTGCCGTCGGCATACTACTCGCAGGCCCTCATCCAGCTGGAAAACGAATACTGCAAATACCGCAAATGTATTGAGTGTCAGGTAGGTAGATATTATATCAGCAGGCCATTGCAGCTGATGGCGTGATATCAGCAGGGCACAAAAAAAACGGGATCGGTGTTAGAAAACCAATCCCGCCATCAAAAAATAAACAACTAAAAAAAGAAGTATTCTATAACATGAAACACACCCATTTATACGAAAGAGTTTCTCAAAAGTTTCAAATAAAGTGTTAAAAAATGTAAAAATTTAAAAAAATCTTTTCTTTCAGCTAATAATCCGCATTTTATACCCACTTTTTATTTCCTATTTCAATTATTTCTTTTTATTTTTGGATTTCGAAAACTGATTATATTTTCCGGGCTTTTTCACATTATTGGTGCAATAATTGTTTTGGAGAATATCAGCTAACATATTTGCTTACACTCATATTATCACGATAATGAAAGGTAACAACAAGACAGTCGCCATATTAATAGTATTAATGCTTGCGGTATATTCTATCGTGGCGTGGTTTTTTGTGCGCGACGACTACAAGTTTTCGCTCGACAAGACTATCAAGACCTCTGATTCGTACTGCAAAAACAAGTCGGACGTATTATCATCCTACATGGACCTCCATGTGCAGACCGCCAATACCATAGCGCAGATGCTTGCATCGGCCAAGGACAAATACGGATTCGGAATGCTGCCATACTGCGAGCAGAGCCTCATGAACGTGTGTGTGGACAATCCGCAGATAGCTTCCATCACCGTAACATGGGAATACTCGGTGGTGAATCCCGAGTGGACCAAGCCCGTGGGCCGTATGGTGATGAAGGCTTTCATGATAGACGGACGCCCTAAGGTGGTGCGCGACACTGTGGACCTGGAGGGCGAATATGTGTCGGAGTATTACTATCAGATGAAAAACGGAGCAATGCACACCATGTTTACAAGTCCCGAGCTTGTATCCAACGACTACATCTCGCAAAACGAGGCCATGCACTGTTTCAACATCGGCACACGCATAGTGCTTGATGATAATTATATAGGTATGGTTACCATCGAGATTCCGCTCAACAATCTGCAGCCCATTCTCGACGATATGCCTCACGACTACGCCGGCAATGTCTTCATTGTGGCCAGCAACGGCAAGATATACTGCCATCCCGAGCAGAACTACAACAGGACAAATTTCCTGGACGCATACAGGGACGTGGATAAGAACGACGAGGTGGCCCGGGTGCTGAACGACGCAACCATAGGCGACGCCACTCTCCTGAACGACAGCAAGGACGTGCACCTTACTCTTATTCCCATTTCGGTAAAGGACAGCGGAAAGCCATGGACTCTGGTTTCCGAGATCGACAACAGCCGTGTTAAGATGCAGTCTATAAGAAAGGTGGTTCCATTCTTCTTCCTCTCTTTCATAGGCCTGGTGATGATGGTGGTGGTTATAGTATCGTTTATGCGCAAGTCCAGCAATCCTATGCAGCGCGCCATTACGGTGCTCCGCCAGATCGACAAGGGCGAATACGACAAGATAGAGCATCTGGAATCGGCCGACGACGAGATCAACAATTTCTACCAGTCGGTAAATATGCTCTCGCAGAGAATTCTCCAGACCACGGAGTTTGCCCGCAGCATCGGTACAGGCGAGCTCAATCAGAACTATGAGGTAAAGAATCCAAACGCGCTCGATCTTGCGCTGCTCGATATGCAGAAAAACCTTCAGCACGCCAAGGTGGAGGAGGAGAACCGAAAGCAGGAAAACGAGAAACTCTCATGGTCGCAGAACGGTCTCGCGCAGCTCGGCGAGTATCTCCGTATGAACAACGCCGATATCAATGAGTTTGCGTTCAATGTGATAAGCTTCCTCGTAAAATATGTGGATGCGCTTCAGGGTGGCCTCTTCATCTCCGAGGAGCAGGACGGCAATAAGTATCTGAGCCTGAAGGCGGCCTACGCGTTCGACCGCAAGAAACAGCTTGAGGGCCGTGTGGAGTTTGGCGAGAGCCTTGTGGGCCGGTGCGCAATAGAGGGCAAGTACATATTCCTGACCGATGTGCCGGATGGATACCTTTATATTACATCGGGCCTGGGCGAAAACAAGCCGCAGTGCATTCTGCTGGTTCCGCTCAAGTTTGAGGACGAGGTTCACGGCGTTATCGAGATTGCCTCGCTCAAGATGATAGAGCCTTATCAGATAGAGTTTTTCAACAATGTGGCCGAGCGTATAGCATCGTCTATCAGCAATATCAAGAAAAACATCAATACAGCCCAGCTTCTCGAGATGTTCCGCACACAGAGCGACGAGCTTGCCTACCGCGAAAACGAGATTCAGAAGACTGCCGAGTCCATCGAGTCGTCGAAGGCGAGCATCGAGAAACAGCAGTTCGAGAACAATGTGATCCTCGACGCGCTGGCCAAGTCGTGCATCATCACTCAGTACGATGTGATGGGCGTGGTGCTGGAGCTCCGCGACAATTTCCTCCAGGAGACCGGCTACAAGAAATCCGATATCGTGGGCCACAACCTCAAGGAGATTCTGGCTCTCACCAAAAACGATATGGACAATTTCGACAAGTTCTGGAACGACATCATCCAGGGCAAGAGCAAGAGCCGAAAGTTTACCCGCGGAGATATGCTCTTCAAGGAGACTTTTACACTGCTGAGAAACGCCGACGGATATCCTTCTAAGGTGATAAGTGTGGCCATTCCACGATAAAATCGGGGCTTATTTTGTGTTGTTATCAGCTGAAATGAAAAAATATCTATGATTTTAGCTGAAAATAATACACTGACAATCAGATGGTTGTGTATATTTTGAAAAATTAACAAAATCTTTAAGCAAATTATTCTTTTAAATTTGAAGATAAATGCTTAATTTTGCACATTTTCAGTAGGAAACCATGTCAACAAAGGGACTTGAGTACATAATAGATTACAAGAGCCTTGAAACGGGAACTTACGAGGTTGATTATCATATAGATAAGGAATTTTTCGAGCTGTTTCCCGAGCCTCTTGTGGAGGATGGCGACGTGGATGTGCACGTTGTTTTCAAGGTGTCGCTCGCCGCATTGCAGTTTCATTTCGATATTCAGGGCACTCTGAATGTGGAATGCGACCGCTGCCTCGAGCATTTCGACATGCCTGTCGATTCGAGTTACGATATGGTGGCCAAGATAGGCGACGAGGCTTCTCCCGAGGAGGAGTATGATGATTTTATCACCATCAGCTCCAATGACAGGGATATAGACCTCAGCAAGCATATTTATGAGTTTGTGGTACTTAGCCTTCCGCCTCAGAAGATTCATCCCGACGATGAGGACGGCAATCCTACCTGCAATCCCGATGTGCTTGATAGATTCTACATTCAGGACGGCGACGATGACGAGCTGGCCGAGCTTCTGGAGGGTCTGGACGATGAGGAGGATTTCGACTATGACGACGACGACCTTCTGGATGATGAGGACGATGATCCGGAGTACGGCGAGGAGGATGAGGAGGATCCTTTCGAGGGGCAGGAGATGGAGACCATCGAGCAGAAGCTGTCCAGGAATCCTGGATGGGAAAAACTGAAATCATTATTAAATAAAGATATAAATTAATTAATTAAAACAGTAAAGTAAAATGGCAAATCCAAGGAATCGTCATTCTAAGACGAGAAGAGACAAGAGAAGAACACATTATAAGGCAACCGCTCCAACACTCACAAAGTGCAGCAACTGTGGCGCTACTATCCAGATGCATTGCGTTTGTCCAGAATGTGGTTACTACCGCGGTCAGCAGGCTATCGCTAAAGAAGAGGCTATTGCTGAATAATTTAGGGAGTAGATTATCAAAATGAGACAGATGAGATTAAGCTGCGCATAGCGATTTTTCCGTCGGCTTTAGCTCATTTGTCTTTTTTTATATCCCGACTTTTTTTCTTTTTTTTTACGAAGCAACTTTTTATTGACAATTTTTTTTCTATCAGAATGAGCAACAAAATTAATGCAGTGATTACCGGCGTGGGAATGTACGTTCCTGAGGACCGACTCACCAACGACGACCTCTCGAAGATGGTGGATACCAACGACGAGTGGATCATGAGTCACATGGGAATCAAGGAGCGCCGCATCCTGAAGGACAAGGACAAGGCTTCGGCCTTTCTGGGTGCCGAGGCAATCAAAAACCTTCTTGAGAAGACTGGCACCAATCCGGATGAGATAGACCTCGTGGTATGCGCAACTGTAGCACCTGACTATTTCTTCCCTGCCACGGGTCCTCAGATCTGCGAGCTGGCCGGCCTCAAGAATGCTTACGCTTTTGATGTTCATGCGGCATGCTCGGGATTTATCTATGCTCTTACTACGGCCAGCAAGTTTATTCAGGCCGGCACCGAGAAGAAGGTGATAGTAGTGGGAGCCGAGAAGATGTCTGCGATTGTGGACTATACCGACCGTACCACATGTCCTATTTTCGGTGATGGCGCCGCCGCTGTGTTGCTGGAGCCTACCGAGGAGAATCTTGGTGTAATGGATTATATTCTCCGCAGCGATGCTGTGGGTGTAAAACATCTGCGCATGAAGGCCGGCGGTTCCATGAGACCGGCTTCGGTGGAGACTGTGCAGAACCACGAGCATTTTATCTATCAGGAGGGTCAGCCGGTATTCAAGTACGCTGTTACTCGTATGGCTGATGTATCAGCTGAGATAATGGAGCGCAATGGCCTGAAGGCCGACGACGTGGCTTATCTCGTTCCCCATCAGGCTAATCTCCGAATAATAGATGCTACTGCGCGCCGCATGGAGATTGATACTTCCAAGGTGATGATCAATATCCAGAAATACGGCAATACTACCGCGGCTACTATTCCGCTCTGCCTCTGCGAGTGGGAGAATAAGCTCAAGAAAGGTGACAATATTATCCTCGCTGCCTTTGGCGCGGGCTTCACTTGGGGCTCTGTCTGGGTAAAGTGGGGTTATGATAGCAAATAATTAATTAGTGTAAAGTTTGAAGATTAAGGTATAAAGCTTAAAGTTTAAAGCTTAAAGTATATAGCTTTAAGCTCGATTGTTATAGTCTTTAAGCTCTAAGCTTTACTCTTTCTGATTCTTTAAACTTTACACTTTCAACTTTAAACTTTTTTACAAAAAAATGGCAAATTTAAAGGAAATACAGGATTTTATCAGAGCCGTGTCAAAGATCGGTATCTCTGAGGTGGATGTACAGACCGACGACTTGAAATTGAATGTGAAATTTCCAGCCGGCGTTGCAGTTCCCGCTGTAAGCGAGGGATTTCAGATGCCAGCTTTCCAGATGCCTTTGATGTCTGGTATGAGCCAGCAGATGGGCACACCTGTTCAGGCCGCTGCCACTACCACCACCCCTATCGAGTACCGTCAGGAGGCTAAGGAAGACGACAAGAAGTTTATCACTATCAAGTCGCCAATGGTAGGTACTTTCTACCGCAAGTCTGCTCCAGACAAACCTGAGTATGTAAACGTAGGTGATGAGATCTCCAAGGGTAAGGTTCTCTGCGTGATAGAGGCTATGAAGCTCTTCAACGAGATCGAGGCCGAGGTTTCAGGCAAGATTGCCAAGATTCTTGTGGAGGATGGCACTCCTGTGGAGTTCGATCAGCCACTCTTCCTCGTGGAGCCCTAAACATTTTTTGATTTTTGAATTTTGATTTTTGAATTACATCATTCATGTTCAAGAAAATATTAATAGCTAACCGTGGAGAGATTGCTCTCCGCATTATCCGCACCTGCAAGGAGATGGGTATCAAGACTGTGGCCGTATATTCAACTGCCGACAGAGACTCTCTCCATGTAAGGTTTGCTGATGAGGCCGTGTGCATTGGTCCTGCGCCAAGCACCCAGTCTTACCTCAACATCCCTGCCCTGATATCGGTGGCAGAGCTTACAAATGCGGACGCGATTCACCCTGGCTACGGTTTCCTATCTGAGAATGCCAAGTTCTGCCGTATCTGCACCGAGCACGGCATCAAGTTCATTGGCCCTACCGAGGAGCACATCAACAAGATGGGTGACAAGGCTACCGCCCGCCAGACCATGATTGCCAACAACGTGCCTGTAACTCCAGGTACCGACGGCGTTTTGGCTACTGTGGAGGACGGTATCCGCGAGGCCAACCGTATCGGCTACCCTGTAATGCTGAAGGCTACTGCAGGTGGCGGCGGCAAGGGTATGCGCATCATCCGCAACGACCAGGAATTCCCCGAGCTTTGGGCTCAGGCCAAGCAGGAGGCTAAGTTCTTTGCCAACGACGATGTTTATCTCGAGAAATACATCGAGGAACCTCACCATATAGAGATTCAGATTGCCGGCGACCAGTTCGGCAATGTTTGCCACCTCTCGGAGCGTGACTGCTCTATACAGCGCCGTCACCAGAAGCTTCTGGAGGAGACTCCATCGCCTTTCATGACCGAGGAGCTCCGTCACAAGATGGGTGAGGCCGCCTGCCGTGCAGCTCGCGCCATCAAGTATGAGGGCGTAGGTACCTGCGAGTTCCTTGTTGACAAGAACCGCAATTTCTACTTCATGGAGATGAATACCCGTATCCAGGTGGAGCACGGTATTACTGAGGAGGTTACAAACCTCGACCTCATAAAGGAGCAGATAAAGATTGCAGCCGGTTACAAGATCGCTCAGCGCGACTACTATCCACAGGCTCACGCCATCGAGTGCCGTATCAATGCCGAGGATCCATTCGCAAACTTCCGTCCATGTCCTGGCCAGATTACAGGTCTTCACCTGCCTGGCGGCAATGGCATCCGCGTGGATACTCACGTTTACACCGGCTACAAGATTCCTTCACAGTACGATTCTATGATTGTGAAGCTCGTGGCAGTGGCTCAGACCCGTCAGGAGGCCATCGACAAGATGCGCCGTGCCTTGGACGAGCTCGTTATCGAGGGCGTGAAGACCACAGCGCCTTTCCATCAGCAGCTTATGGAGGATCCCAACTTCCGCGAGGGTAATTACACCACCAAGTTCATGGAGGATTTCGTGATTAAGAATCCGGAGGAGTAAAATTCTTTTACGTTGCATATAAAAATCCGAATAGATTTTAAGGTCTATTCGGATTTTTTTTGTTTGGTTTTATTGTATGAAATGCCATAATTGCATTTCAAGTTTATTATGAGTTTAGTATGCTGTACAAATTCGTCCGTTGATAACGGACGAATTTGATGAGAGTTGATTTTGTTTCTTTATTCTTATAGATTTTATCTATCATTCCGCTTTATTTTGGATTGTTGGCACTTCACCCTTGAGACGTGGCAAGGCCGCGTCTCTACAAAATTTTCTCACTTTTTTTGTTATTTCTTGTTAAATTAACACTCTTGATTTTTGTCTGTCATTTTTTTTTTAGTTTTGTCGCCGAAATTTTACAAATTATTACTAACCAAAATACACTAGAATTATTATGAAAAATTCAGAAGAGGAAAAGAAAGTCTACAAGCCCGCAGAGTTTGAGATTGTCTCGGTAGATCAGTCTGACATTATCTGCACATCCGGCGGCAGCAGTATCATGAGTCTCGAAATGGACGATGATCTATAAAAATTTCTGCAAAAAATCAAATTTATTCATTCGTTTCCCGGAGGCGATGCCCCCGGTTACTATATGTACTGCCTTACAGGCAGAGCGAAGGCTGGAAGCCTTTACAATTAGTAACCCGGGGCATCGCCTCGGGAGATAAAAAATTCCAAAAACAATGAGAAGAAAATTCTTAACAGCGGCCATTGTTGCCGTGGCCATGTCGATGGCGGCGTGCGGCAACGACGGCGAGGGCGAGGCAGTGGCACCAGAGCCCGGCAATGGGACTCAGCAGCCATCAGACCCCAAGCCCGAAAAAACTCAGATGACATTCAAGGCATCTTACGATGGCGGCGACAATGTCTCCAAGACCGCTATTTCCGGCACAAAAGACCTCGTATTCTCCGCCGGTGAC
>JAZQPB010000110.1:0-17027 GCA_045628165.1 Bacteroidales bacterium
AGGGCCTCGATCTCCTTCTGGAGGGCGTCCACCTGCTTGGCTATCTCGGGCATCTTGCGGAGCATTACCTGACCCTTGAAGAATGTCATCTTGGGCTCGGCGGGATATCCCATCACCTGGTCCGCTGTCTTGATGCTGCTGAGGATGGCAGAGCGGGCGCCCACCAATGTGCCATCAGCTATGGTCATGTGGCCTGCGAATCCGCACTGACCGCCTATCATCATGTTTTTGCCGAGGATGGTGCTGCCTGCCAGACCGCCCTGGGCGGCCATTACGGTGTTGTCGCCAATCTCGCAGTTGTGGGCCACATGGCAGAGGTTGTCGAGTTTTACGCCCTTATGGATGATGGTGCTGCCCATTGTGGAGCGGTCGATACAGGTATTGGCGCCTATCTCCACATTGTCCTCGATTACCACGTTGCCTATCTGAGGAATCTTCTCGTATTCGCCTGTGGCTGTGGGCGCGAAACCGAATCCGTCGCCGCCGATTACACAGCCGGCATGGAGTGTCACGTTGTTGCCGATTACGCAGTCCTTGTAGATCTTGACTCCCGGATAGAGAGTAACATTCTCGCCGATTTTCACGTTGTCGCCGATATATACCTGTGGATAGCAGCGGAGGTTGGCTCCGAGGGTTACTCCCTTGGAGATGTATGAGAATGCGCCCACGTATGAGTTGGGACCCACCTGCACGCCATCAGCTATGTAGCTTGGCTGCTCTATCTCTATCTTCTGCTGGGCCTGCTGGGCCTGCTGATATATCTGCATGAGAGTGGCCAGGGCCTCGTAGGCGTTTGGCACGCGCACGAGTGTGGCCGATACAGGTTTCTGAGGTACAAAGTCGTTGTTTACCAATACAATGGATGCCTTGGTAGAGTATATGTATTCCTCGTACTTCATGTTGGAGAGGAATGTGAGGGTGCCGGGAGTGCCTTCCTCTATCTTGGCAAAGTTGGAGACAGCGGCATTCTCGTCGCCATCCACGGTGCCATGAAGCACATCGGCTATCATTTTAGCTGTGAATTCCATATCTGTATAATTTTTTACAAAACTACAAAATCTATTTTGATTAATGAAAAAAAATGTAAAAAAATATATCCTGAAGTGAATTTGTTGCGAAACAGAAACAAATCAGCCCGCAACATTCGCAAGGAATGAAGCGGGCTGAGGGATATTGGGAGACGTGCCAATGGCGCGGTTTACATCAATTCTTTATAAACCTCCATTAGCTGACTGGCGATAATATCCCAATTGTACTTGCCCATATCGTATGATATTCGCTGGAGCGGTTTCTGGAGAATATCCGACAGACGGTCTTTGAGTGCGTCAACATTTCCGCAAGGGAAATAGCAATTGGAATCGAGGCCGACCTCGAGATTGGCTGGAATGTCACTGACTATTACAGGGAGATTGTATGACATGGCCTCGAGTAAGGCTATCGGCAAGCCCTCGTGCGATGACGGGAGTACGTAGCAGGTGCAATTATTGAGCAAGGAATGCAGTTTCTGCCCCTTTACGAATCCTGTGAGAACCACGCCGTTTTCCTTGGCCATCTTCTTGAGCGAGAGTGAATAATCGTCCTCGAAATCAGTATCTCCGGCCAGGACGAGCTTTATGTCAGATTGAGGATTCTCGCCTCGCCATTTTACGAAAGCCTCCACAAGATGATGAAGGTTTTTCTCGGGGACGAAACGGCACATTCCGAGAACAAATTTTCCTTTCTCGATGCCCAACTCGGCGAAATACTCAGGGAAATCGCACTTGTCGGCCGGCGGAACTCCGTTGTAGATAAGGTGGACGTCCTTTGTGCGGTTGTATTTCTTCGCAATCAGATTTTTGATAACGTTGGAGATCACAATCACCTTGTCGGCAAACCTGCAACCGAAACGCTCGCCGAGTTTCAGCATTGTCTTTGCGGCGAATCCCCACTTGTCGCGGTCGTAGTCGGGTCCGTGATGGGTGAAGACAACCTTCAGTCCACGCATCTTGGCGTATGGCGCAAGCATTGCCGGACCTATGGCGTGGATATGAACGATATCAGCCCCGAGACGCTTGGCCTCGTTGATGGCGCGGAATGTATGGATGATGGCCTCGAAGGATTTCTTCTTTGGCGAGGCCACATCAACAAGCTTTACGCCTTTCCATTCGGAATTCCTAACGCCCGAAGCCTCATCGACTTCAGGTTTCACGTAACTATCTCTGCGGATTACGGTTACATCAGCTCCCAAATCCACAATCCTTGGGAAAAGCTCCTCGGAATGTGTCTCCACGCCACCCATGATATTGGGAATGCCACGGGTTCCTGTTACAACTATTTTCAAAATCAGGAAAAATTTTTATACCTTTGCGGTATGAGAAAAGTTGTAGAAATATTGCAATATGTAGGAATCATAATTCTCTCCTGCCTGTCGGCCCTTTGGCTTTTCATCGCTGGCAAGAGGAAATGATTATAATTTTCCGGAGGCGATGCCCCCGGTTACTAATTATGCTGCCTTCCAGGCAGTGCGTAGGCTGAAAGCCTATACAATCAGTAACCCGTGGCATCGCCTCGGGTAATTCATCGAAGCGACGTGATTATTTATTTTATCTCGATATTTCTGTCGGTTTCGGCCTTGGTGGCCTCGTAGCCCTGTCCGGCAACATCAGCATTCACGATATCCTCTCCCCTCTTGCCTTTGAGTTGCTCAAGGGATTCTGCCGAGAGACCGTTGTTTATCACGGCGTTTTCATCGCAGGTGGAGCACTTGTCGAGATCCTCCTTGGTGACTTTGCCGTCGCGGTAATCACAGCAGATCTGATTCTCGTACATCGAGTATCTCTTGCCGAAAAGCGACTTGAACTTGTGCTTGAATACCCACCACAACGGCTTGGAAATGTATTTGTGCATGGCTGGCGATACCGAGCCGATCATCCAGCAGTCACGGTTGCAGCAGCGGACTTTTTTGCGGACAGCCTCAGCCTCAGGAGAACTCCAAAGCTCGTCCCAAGTCTGACGGTTGAGGTTGCCCATCACCTCCTTGTCCTTGGTGCCGTTGCATGGCATCACGTCGCCGTATGGGTCGATGAAGAATGTATCGAAACTCATATCGCATGGCAGGAGTCGCTTCTGTCCATAGATATAATTGATGAGTCCGTGGTTGAAGTAGGCGCGGAACCATTTCTTTGGAGAGTTGGATTTCAGGAGCTCGTTCACGAGGTTCTCGAAATTCTGGGCCACCATCGGACGGTCCTTGATGATATTCTTGGCCTCTACAAAATAGAAGGAATTGTGGAGCGATGCGGTTGCGAACTCCATTCCCATCTCGTTGCTGATATTGTAGAGAGGCACAAGGTCGGGGGCGTTCTTGTCCTGAACCGTCATGCCGAAGCCTACATCCTTCATACCCATCTCGCGGAGTTTCTTGAGGGTGGTGTAGCCGCGCTGATATCCATCGTTGAGGCCGCGGATCTCGTTGTTGGTCTGCTCCAGGCCCTCTATGGAGATTCGGATTCCTATCTGCGGAAACTCCTTGCAGAGGTCGATGATCCTGTCGGTGAAGAAGCCGTTGGTGGAGATCACTATACGGTCGCTCTTTTTATAGAGTTCCCTGACAACATCCTTGAGGTCGGTCCTGATGAATGGCTCGCCACCCGTAATGTTGGTGAAATACATCTTTGGGAGTTTCTTAATGGTCTCGATGGAGATTTCCTCCTCGGCCTTGCTCGGCGCCTTGTATCTATTACACATAGAGCAACGCGCATTACAGCGGTAAGTCACGATGACCGTACCGTTAAGTTTTTTCTCTGACATATATTTGGGGAAATATGATGATTACAAAAGGATATAATAATCCAAGGAAGACGTTATAGTGGAGACGTGCCAGGGGCGCGTCTCTACACACAGGAAATTATATGGCTACAATTCCATTCAACAAAATATTCTGAATCTGATTCAAATAAAAACGAAGTTTAAAATCGGTAGATTTTCCCGTTGCCAACTCTCCATTTATATAAATACGAATCTCAGCATGGGCCGAAACATTTTGGGAAGGAACCGACTCTACATCAACATTATCATTAGACAAAGATAATCCACGGATATCAACGACTTGGGCTATCGCCAAACCGTAAAGAGTCTCCAATGGAGTACCATCTTTTTTTGTTCTAACAAAGGCAGAACCTTCTGAAACAGCTACATCAAAACCTATCCTGTCTATCAGCTGCCCCGACAATCCCTGCTCATTGATATGGGGACGCAGTGCGACGAATCTGTCATTCACCACACCATTCTCATCTATAAAACGAGGTTTGAAAATCCAACGGGAGAAATGTTCCTCTTTTTTTACCTCTTCAATCATTTGCAAGCCTCCTCTATCATTTGGGACAATTTAGCAAATAACTCCGAGGTGTAGGGTACTAACGATCCTCCTATCAAATCATTATCACCCTTATGATGACAATACCATGTAATAGCATTGTCCATAAGGCAAACTCCAATGGCCGTATTCGAATAGCGGAATACTACATCGACACCACCCATTTCAGCAGGCCTGATATCAGAATATATCAATGATTTGGTAGAGAGCAAGCCCACAAATTCCCTTCCTTTCTGAACGGTAAAATCACTTGGCTTAGGCGTTCCATAATGATCCCAATCCTCCGCCAAGTTTTCAATAACTATAAAATCATCCTCTACTCTATCTCTAACCAATTCGGGAAGTTTGGCATCAAAATATGTCTTGATAGACTCAGAAGGGATTTTTGTTCCCCTATTGTGTGGCAAAGCTTCCTTCCACGGACTCTCTGTATGAGTTCTGTTCATGAGGCCGACGGCGGAGAAATTGCGGAAAAAGTAATATACGTAATTAAATAATGCCTCAGCATACCTATTCATCTTGATACCACACTCCTCGCTTGGCAATGGGTTGGCCTCGTACTTGGCGTAATAATCATACACGCTTGGTACAACAGGTCCGTACATCCAAGACTCAATGTCATCGTCAAACAATCTCTCGCCAAAGGCTGCAAGATGGTATCCCTGAGCATAGTACATAAGTTTCTGAAGCTTCATGTTGGTGAGCTTCTCGCCACCAAAACGAAACTGATCCTCAGCAAGCTGTATCAACTTGCGCGCTATGTCGAGTGCAGGATAGGACATTGTGTTGATTTATTTGACAATGCAAAGATAGGAAGATTTTTTGGGAAAACGGTAAAATTATTTGAGGAAAGTTAATCTATTTCTTATAAACCTCCATCAATCTCTCGTAATATGCCTCGCTTGAATAACGGGCTACTGCATTGTCGGCTATTGATTGATAATCGAATCCGTACTCGAACATCAGTTTTATCTTATCGGAAAGGTCATCCACATCGCCACTGTTGAATGTCATTCCCGAAACGCCTTCCTCTATCAATTCAGGAATTCCGCCAATTCTTGCACCGAGAACCGGAGTGCCGAGCGACTGACTCTCTATAACTGTCAGAGGATTATTCTCCGACCATTCGGCAGGCAAGACCATAAACCTTGCACCTTCCAATATAGGACGGAATTCATTCCAGTTTTTCTGACCGAGAAACTCAATGTTCTTATTATCGGAATACGAAGAGCGGAGTTCATCCAACAACTCGCCACCGCCAATCACAATGAGTTTGTATGGAAGCAGACTTGCACTCTTGCACAAAGTCCTGACGCCTTTCACCTCATTCACACGTCCAAGATAAACGTAATAATCTTTCTTCTCAAAAGACGGATTCTTTACCTTGTTGACATCAATGAAATTGCAAAGTACCTTGAATTTTTCTGCCGAATAACCGCTCTTTACAACGGTATCCATCATAAACTGAGATGGTGGCAGGAACAGATCAGTGCATTTCTGAAGTCTGTCCTTATTCCATTTCCTGATCTCGCGCCAACCAACCAATGCTCCAGGAATACTGCCCGGCATACATCTATGTTTTACCACAGCAAACTTGTCGGTAAAACATTCCTCACACCATTTGCCATCGCGCTGACAGGTATAGCAAGGGCAGGCAAGTTTGGTATCATGCAATGTCCAGACTACTCTGATACCTTTGTCATGTGCTATCTCGGCAATTATGGGAGAAAGTTGTGTATGGATATTGTTGAGATGAACCACATCAGGACAGAAGTCGTTGAGCAACTGAGTGAACTTATCCCTAACCTCGCCATCACCAAACGGCCTTGTAAAAGCCTTGAGTTTGCTCATATTAGACGGCCAATATCTCGACCATTCAGATTCCTCATTCTCAGGATACTGCATTGAAAATATTGCAACCTCATGACCATGAGATTTCAGCAATTTTTCCAATTCCATAGTATAGATGCAATCACCACCACGGCGATAGTAGAATTTGTTGGATAGAAGGATGCGCATAATTACTTATTACGTAATGACTTAACTAAAATGTTCGAAAAATAATGAACAATTATGGAAACAGCGATTGTAATGACAACAGACAAGAAAACGAACAATCCTGAATCTATTGTTTGATCTCCTAATAAATACAAGAAGAATCCCATTACAACACCATGACTCAAATAAACTTCATAAGAGATATTGCCTAATCCAAGACTAATCTTATTTCCGAATTTTCTTCCTGAAGAAATTACAAAAAGCAACAGAATTAACGACAATCCAAGAATAATTTTCAGTAAAAATGCTCCCCAGAAATATACAATTTTATATTTAAGATAAGCAATACCTAAAAGACCTCCTATAATAGATAAACCAACAATTTTAGCAACACGATTTTGATTCATCCATCTTACAAACCCATCAAAATAACGATATAATAAAACACCCCAAACAAGGCCCATTCTCTCGAAACACCATCCTGCCTGAGCACTAACATTGGCATCTACAAAAAAATATAACAAAAAAGAAGAAAGAACAACAGGAGTGATCAATAATAAATCTGCTAATTTTTCATTGGATGGAAACCATTTATTCTTAGCCCATTCAACTAAGTAAAACAACAGACACCATTGTAATAAAACCACAACATAAGAGTTGAGTTTATAAAATACGGTCCAATCATTGATTCCCTTCAAAATTATATTCAAGACATATATCAAAACACTAATCAATATGCAAGGTATCAATAAAGCAACCAATCGGTTCCGCCAAAATGATTGTAAATAATTGGGATTTTTAGCAACACTCAACATCATACCATAAGCGGAAAACAGGAAAAATAACGTCACACATACATACGCGAAACTTCCTATAGCATCCTGCAAAGGATTTTGATACGATTCCAACACATGAACATAAACAACTATAATACAACAAAGTCCTTTAAGAACAGTTGTATAATCTTTGGAGAAGAATTCTCCTGATTTAGGTTCACTATTTATCAACGCCGAACCTGCTCCAAACAAAGGAGCCAATAGTGTTAAAAGATACGTTTTTAACATGAAATAATACTTGAAAAATAATTGTATATTTGATCTATCATTTTATTATTAGAATAAAAATGCTCATAATTATCTATAGTCATATCATAAGAAATATTATAAGCATAATTCAATTGAACCACCAAATCATCAAGATTCAAATTCTGATAATAATAAACATTCTTAGATTCATAATCCTTGAAAAAAGGAATGTCAGACAACAAAACCTTTTTTCTGCAATAAAAAGGGAAAGACAATACTCCTGACATAGTAGCAGATCGATACGGATAAACTACCAATTCCGAACCAAAAAACAAATCATTAATCTCCTCATCCAAAATAAATCTATTGATCCTAATTATATGAGGATCAGAAGAATAATTATCGCCCTTACCTGCTATTACAAGTTTACATTTTCCATATAAAGAAGACATTTTATATGCGTCTATCAACAAATCAACACCTTTATAATGACTTACTAAACCAAAGAATAAAATATACCTATCGATATTTTGTAATTCAGGAACTGAAATATTGCCAGAAATAGATTTACTCGTAACTAAAGTAGGGAAATTAACAAAACCGATTTGTTTTGTTGGAAACAATTCCAATAATTCACCATACTGAGATTTAGAACAAGTTAAAAGATTCAAGCACTTATTAGTCAGCCAAGAATACCCTCTATTAACCCAATTCCTAAACAATCGTTCTCCAAAACCACGAAAATTATATGTATGAGGATGCAGATCATGAACGAAATAAGTATATCTTTTATCAAAACATAACAACCCGAATAAAGATAGAGAATAATCACCAGTCATAAACAACACAAAATCAGGAGAGAAAAATTCTACTTGCTGTTTAATCTCTTTTATTAATTTATTAGGCCAAAATTTATAAATTAGACGAGCAAGTCTACCCAAAGGATAATCTATAAATGAAACTTTAGATTTCTCAACAATTTTATCATTATAAGACCTTTGGGAAGAATCCAAATTCAACAAAACGGAATGAACCTCAAACCTTTCCGAATCACTTGCAACGCAATTTATAATAGACGAAGCAAAAGATGCCATTGCAGAATCAGATTCTGAACCTATAAATAATAATTTAATTTTTTCCATTATATAACACGGAATTTATTATATACCAACCTACAAACAATTATAAACAAAAGAAAGATTTGAATACCAGCTATTGCATTGTTAGGTGTATGGTAAAATAATAAAAAAATTAAACAAAAAATTTGAATCAAAAAGTCTTGCTTCTTGATTAATTGCTTATACATAAGATGAATTAACAATAACCATAAAATATAAGGAATGATATAAAAATAACCAAAATTAATAAAGAAATCATTTGGCACTGTTGTATAAATTCCTCCTCCATCAAAATCCAAATCCAACATATCCTTATAATAATAATCAATCGCAAGAGGTTTTTCAGGCCAAATAAACCTAGGAATTAGTTTAACCAATGAATAATAATAACCATAACCATATAAAAAATTTGACTCACCAATAAAATACATCATTTTTAAAGTATTAGAATTAAAAATCATGTTCTGATGAGAGAATAATTCAAAAGAAAAGCCCCCCTCAAAAACACCGCTTCTAAAAATAAATAACAAAGAAGCTACAATAGGTGATAATAAATAAAAAATTGCACAATATTCCCAAAACTTTATTGTTCTGCGTTTCAAACCAAACCACGCTAAAAAAATTTCGAATCCTTGTAATATTCCTGCCCGGCCTGCAGTTGATAGAAAATGAAGTATTCCATACACCAAACTTTTAAATCCTGCCTTAATGAAAGTCAAATGTTTATCAATAAATAAAATGGTGAGTAACAAAAAAGGCAATCCCAGATAAGGTATATCTCTCACAAAACCAATACCAACTTCGGAAGTTCTTCTAGAATTTTCGACATCAGCTCCGCTTAATAAACCTAATGTTGTACCTGTAGCAATACCCAACATAAGCATAACTCCCCAAAATGAATAATACATTTTTTTTCTAGTAGAATTATATTGAATCAATTCATCAGGTATTTCAATATGGTTAGTTGTTGTCATATCTTTATAAAAAATAGTCATCAATACCATATTAATAATAGCTGTCGTAGTTGTTACAAATTTCAAATTATTAGGAATATAGGCATCATTTATATTCATAAGCAATGGAACTACATCCATTACCGCAAATTGCAAATAAATGATAATGAAAGGAGAATAAATATAAAACGCATTAGATCGACTAATTTTAATCCCCCAATAAACAACAAACGCTATATATAAATAAAGAATAAAATACATTATTATAAAAAAAATTATAATGTAAAATTATTATTCAACCAATTTATACAATCAAATCTTTTACTACTTATAATAATGTTAATTTTATCCCAATCAACATTATCACCTAAATTAGAAGAGAATCCAACAATCTCAAATATAGAATCAAATCTAGCATTACCACGATTCATATTTCTAATAAGACGAAAAGGTTTATTAAAAATTAAAGAAAAAAGTAAGCCATGATAAGAATCAGTAACAATGAATTTTGAGTCATAAAAACTCCGAACCCACTGCTGAATAGAAATCCTTTTTCCATTCAAAGAGGCATTAAATGGTTTCAAATTACGCCTTTTTGCTTCCTCCTGAATAATACTATCCTTTTCTTCATTGGGATCCAAAATATAACAAAACATATCACCAGAAGATTCAAGAGTAGAACCATCAAAGATCAATTCCAAATAATCTTCCTTACTCAAAAGTAACGTAGGATCTAATACCCACTCAGGTTTAGGATTATTCCAACCATATTGCTTAATAGTATCTAATGCAGATTTTTCTCTAACCGACAATGCTGTAAACTTTGAGTAATATTGCCCAAGCCTAACAATATCGTCCGATGAAAACCCTCCTGTTTCCGTACCTAAAGAAACAGCATAACCTAAACGTGGTTTATTATCAGGAATCCAATCAAAAAAGAAAGTATCTATTCCGAACAATTCGGCATAATCTTTTCTCCAAACCTGATCAGAACCAACAATAAATGCATCATAATCAATATATTTGACTAATTTATTTTTACTCGTCAGAATATCAGTATGCTTAATATAACGATTATAGAATGGATCGGAAATCGAACAATTCTGATTATATCTTTCTTGTAAATATGCATCAGAAAATACCGTAACAGAAGAATCTTTCAAAATTTTTTTCAAAAACCTTTTAGGTATTTTTATCAGATTTGTGAAAAAGGAATTCTCGAAACTTGACCTAAGATTCAAATGAGTTACATCGTGCCCCATCCTCTGAAGAATAGTCATCAATGCATAACGCTGAAGATTGCCTCCATAGTTATTATCGTATTGCAAATTAAGCAATGCTATTTTCATAATAAATATTTCAAAGAACAAAATAAATAGAAAACTACTTCTCAAACATCAACCTCAATTCCTGCTCATTCGCATTATATTTATGATCAGCAAAATACTTGAGAATCGATTTCAATAAAACGAATTCACTGTTGTCACTGAGAAGTTTGAAAGCTTTACGCAGGTTGTTATCAGTATTGGCCTTGCAACTCTTGGTATAAAGTTTCAAACCCTCAAGATCATTGGGCAAATCCGCTTCCGACAAGTCAACTTTATCTACCTCAGCAGCCTTCAGGATAAAATCCTCAGCGGCCTTTTTCACCAGAATGATATAATGATTGTTGGTAGAATGTTTCAACAACTCAAGATTAGCTGATCTGGCTATTGAGCGGAATTCAGATACATATTTGTTTTTCCTCTTATCGTCGTCAATGATACCAAGACGGAATTCACCGGGAGCTTTCTTCATAGTATTGGCCACCTGATTGCATCCATACTGATGATTGACCTCGCAACCAAGAAGATATGTTACAAGATTGGTATCCACAAAGCATTCGGGAATAATATCTAAAAGTCTGTTAGTAGCCATATTACACGAACGCTTCAAAGTTAAAAAACATATCTACTCCATACTCATAGATATCCTGAATGTCCTGTTCAGATGCAGTTTTCACATAATGATCATTACCCTTGGAATAAGTAAAGAAAAACTTGAAATCATTTCGCTCCTTTTCAAGAAGGTTGGTGAGGACATAAGGACTATGAGTGGCCACGAACAACTCGTCATTTCGATTGCTGTTGCTAAGTTTGGAATCCAACCAATACATCAGACTCGCCTGGGTAGGCGGGAAAATATTGTTCTCAGGCTCCTCTATAAACAACTCTGTATGATTGTAATGATACAAGCCTGCCACAATATTCTCAAACAACTTTCTATTGCTATCACTGGAGAAAGAATAATCGAGGTTCTTGGAATTAAGTCTCAGACTTATAGAATGGCTCAATGACCTTAGATCCTGAACAGATTCGATGCTTCTGTACAAAAACTCAATCATTTTGGCAACTTCCTGTTCCCTGCTGATACTCAGATTCTGAAGACAAACATTGTAATCCTCGTACAATTTATCCATCAAATAATCGATAAGGACATACAAAGGAAGCATAGACTGAACGCCACTGGAAGTAGAGAACAAATCTATTTCTGATCCATCGCCGTTAGTTACAATATCGCGATTCTGACGGGAATCATAATGATATTTGAGACCAAGCCTGAGTATATCGGCATCACCAAAAAGATTCCTTGCCTTATTCCACTCTGATATATAGTCCTGCAAATGATTACTTATATTAAGATTCTGATACTCAGGGAAAACAGACACAATATTCCTATCTGAAGGTATATAAGATATGGCTGGACGCTTATACTCATTGCAAACGTCCTTAAGTGTACAAGAGAATTCGTTGCGATAATACGAAAATTTCAAATAGTCAGTCTCATACGATATAAAGGAATCCTCTTGGATAAAACCGCCCATACGGTAATACTTCACAAAACCATTGATAAAATCCTTTGTAGGGAAAATGGCGTCAGAGAATCTTGTAAGCATAATCCTCTTCTCCACCCAAGAGCAATAGCAAGCAAGCTTAAGAATACAACTCTTGCCAGAACTCTGGGTTCCTATTATAACATTCAACCTATCCAATTGAATGTCAGCCTCCTTCAAAGGTCCAATATTTCTAATTATCAAATGTTTCATTTTGTGGCAATATTACAATGTCGCAAAATTAACAAAATTTCTGAAGTATATACTAAAAAAGAACTATTTTTAATCAATCAAACTATTTTCCAATTTTCCCTTTCACCATCCCAACAACCTTACGTCTCATCTCCTGATCCAAGCCCACAAACCAAGAAGCAGTTCCCACAGAAACAACAGATATAGTTAAAACTATAAATGCATTCCACAAACTTTCATTTACATCAAAATAATAATAAGTGGCTATCGGGAAAGGCAAGGCAGCCAATGTAACCCAAAAACAAGGTTTAAAAACAGAGAATACATCACTCCAAGTATAATCAACTATCTTGATGATCAAAATCGGTTTTACAATAAGTCCTACGATTGCATATACACACAACATCGTTACAGACATAACAATCGGGGACATACCCAACTTAAAAAAAAGATACATAATTGGAAAAGCTATGAAAAGCAACGATGGCGATATCAAAGCGTTTTCCTTAATTCGCCCCTTGGCATACAATGCTGTATAAAAGGAAGTATCAAAAACTTGAAAAAGGCTTGTGATAATTGCAAACTGCAAAAAAACTGCCGCATAATCAGGCACCTCAACAAGCCATAGATTGAGCAAAGGCTCTGCAACCAAACATACAGGCAACGAGATAATTAGCATCAAGAAATATGAAAACTTTGTGGAAGTCAACAACAAAGACTTTGATCCCTCATAATCACCAGCAGCATATTTCTTTACTATCTGAGGATTAGCCGCTGTCCTAAAATTCTGGACAAATTGATTTGCCGCCATATTCACCTGATTTGATATCGCATTGGCAGTTACTACACTTGGATTGAAAAACATATTAAGCAACAATATAGATCCCTGAGACGACAAAGCAATGGCAGTATTGGCAAATAGATTCCAACCTGAATAAGATAGCACATTTTTCATTATATCCTTATCCCACAGAGGCTTGTAATGGGTTTCGTCAAACTTGCGCAAACAATAGATCCTATATACAACAGCAATAGATACATTCACCAAACAGAAAAGAAGAGAATACAATTTCAACTTGTCCCAACCACCGACATATAGAGCATATACAATAAGAAGTTTCAATGAAACCTCGGCGATACTCATATATGCATATATGCCCATTTTCTCATGCGATATGATACTTGCCGTATATGGAATCTGCGTAATTTGGAAAAAGGCAGCCACAATACTGAAATGATAAGCAAAAACAGCGGCTTCCATACGTTCCCCAGGTATTACCAATTTATTATATAGAAACCACAGACCAACTGTCTCTGCCAACAAAACTATAATCACGCCAAGAATTATGTGCGCAGTGAGTACGGACGAAAAAGTACGCTTTAGTTTGTCATAGTCACCAGTACCCATCTCGTAAGTTAGGAATCTGGAAGAGCCTACACTCAATGCGCCATTTATAAAAGACAACATTCCGACAATACCACCTACCGACTGATATATACCATAGTCATCTACTCCAAGTACTTGAAGAACAACTCTACTGGTATAGAGCCCTACACCCATAGAGAACAACATCCTAAAGTACAGGAAGATGGTATTCTTGGCTATTGTCTTATTATTTGATTGTGGTTCTGCCATTTATCTTACAAAATCGAGAAATCACAATTATCAGGATCGTATCTCAGACGGCTATTGATATTTATAGCATCAATAGCATCCATATCTTCCTTATCCAACTCAAAATCGAAGATTTCGAAATTTGATTTTTGGTGGCTGTACGACAACGAACGAACCAAAGGTATCACTCCATTCTGAATATGCCACCTTAGAATTATCTGTACAAAATTCTTATGATACTTGTTTTCAAGCCTCTTCAAAAGAGGAAGTCGAACCAATCTATCATCATAACGTGCAATAGGCGTATAAGCTTCAACCACAATTCCGTTATTCTTGTAATATTCGATCAATGGTTTCTGAGTAAACAATGGATGAATCTCAAACTGACCAACCTCAGGACGATGCTTACAAACCTTGAAAATCTCTTCCAAATGATGCTGATGACAATTGGCAACACCCAAATGTTTCACATATCCCTCATCTTTCAGTTTTTCCATCTCCTTCCAAGTGTCAAGATAAAAACCTGTGACAGGCCAATGAAATTGAAGAAGATCAACATAATCAGTACCTAGCCCCTTGATACATTCCAAAAACTCTTCTCTAACTGTTTTATTTCGCTGAGCATTGTTGCTGACACGGGTAGTAATAAACAAATCACCCCTATCCACACCGCTTCTTTTAATCGCCTCTCCTATTAGCTGACCATCACCATAGGCTGAGGAATAATCCAACAAACGATAACCTAACTTAAAGGCATCAGCCACAGAAGAAACATAATCCCTATTGGCAAGAGGTTTAGTTATAAATTTATTCCAAGCCTTTTTCATTAAGAGTGGCAATCCTGAAAGTTGTTTCTGCATCTTGGGAGAATAGCCTACTATTCCGGGTCCAAAACCAACCAAGGGTATGTTTTTCTTCTCAAATAACTCATCAATAGTCATAAATAAGATTAAGTTTTAATTTATATTATTATAATTTACCTTCTCCATTTTACGTTTTCCTGAATAACCTTGGCAGGAACACCTGCGGCAACACAACCTGCTGGAACGTCCTTGGTCACAATAGCACCTGACGCTATGATAGCACCATCGCCAATAGTGACACCTTTCAAAATCTTAGCTCCCTGACCTATCCAGACATGATTTCCAATCTTGATAGGTTCAGAAATCTTGTAGCCATCTCGCTCTATTGTATGACCATCGTATGATCTGATTACAACATCACGACCGATTGTAGCCTCAGAACCAATCTCAACTACATCTCCGGCAGTAATCTGAACATTCTCGTTAATGAAACCACCTTTGAGAATCAACTTGCCTTTTGGAGCAACTCTTATATAACTTCCTGCATAACAATCGAACCTACCATCCACGATCAACTGACTATCTTTCTCGAGAAGAATACGGGTCTCCATATTTGAGGCCTTCACCTGCTTTGTGCCGGTTATAAGTCGAGCATTAAGAATCATCTTGGCCCCCTCATCAATTTGAACAATGGTGTTTTTCTTATTTATGAATGGAATTCTTTTGTTACAAACTACCTTGGAACTTATAAAGTTGATTTTCAGAAAAGTCCAATAAGAATATGGATTGAAACCGAAATCAGAAACGAGGTTCCAAATCTTTTTAATTGCTTTAAATGGCAATTTGAGAAACCTCTTGATTATTGTCGTTGCATTGGGGACAGGTGGAAAATGACGATTGGCAACCTCCTCAAAAGGCAACTTATCCAAGTCCTCAAAAAACTCTTTTCGGTTTGGCTTGACCTCTTGGAGAGAGGAATCCATTGCAGGATTGCCAAATCTTGCATCATCAATGGTGAACTCTCGCCAATTAATCTTATCCTTTATAGAATCAAATAAGACTTTACCCTTGTCAGAATTAACCATTACAAGAGAAGTTCCCTTATCCTGATCCATTGACTTATCAACCTTTTCAATTCCCCAAAAATCGGCAAGTGTAATATCAGCTTTCTGAGGGAATCCCTTGAATCTGCATTCATAGCAGGAAGGTCTTGTAAAATTGCCTGCCTGAAGATAGCCGATAAAGAACAAATCGTGCCAACGGTCCTTGCAATATTCCTTGCCATTGGCGAAATTAACTCTCATCGAGAAATTGTGCCAGCCCCATTGCTTGGCCTTGAACTTTATCTTAGTAGCCTTGGCCCCATATTGTTTCTCAAGCATATCCATATACTTCAAGAAAACTTTAGGAGAATTAACACCTCGACAAATAAAATCACAGGTTACAAGATTCTCATAATCCTTGTTTCCCAACACATTATAAAGAGCGTGGATCTGACAGGGACAACCACAGAAAAAGACATTCTTGCCTTCCTTCAACAAATTCTTGATTTCCCCATAAACTCCAGTAGAGTCACTTTGAAGATACTTGGAACTGCGTATATCATCAAGCCTGTCAGGATTGTTGTCAACAATCTGTGAAACAGTATGATCCTCATTATAAACTGCACCTCCTACGTATGCATCTTTTTCATACATCGCCTGTGCAAGCATAGAATGAATTCCTCCAGAAGTGCTGTCAATCCTTATTCTCTCATCCTTGGTATATGCTGCATAAACTTTGGGAGCATCATATCTTTCAATCTTATCGGCCTTGCGAACCACCGGACACACCTTATCGCAAAGTCCGCAATCCACACACAATTCCTTATCGACCTCGGGATACCAGAATCCCTCAATATCAGTCTTAAAAGAAATAGCCTTCTTCGCGCACACATCGCCACAAGCATTGCATCCGCAACACTGCGCCTTATTCTGTTCAGTAATGGAAATCATTGATATATAATAGAAAAATTCAGCACTCCACTATTCCCCCAGCCTCAGAGAGGCGTCACATGCCTAACCGCTGGCGATGCTTGCGAGCCTGCGGATTCAAGAA
>JAZQPB010000111.1:0-11477 GCA_045628165.1 Bacteroidales bacterium
GCAAGTCTGGTAAGTTGCCAGGCGAGGTGGCTCCAGAGCTTGTAGAGCTCGCAAAGGCTCAGGGCCGTGAGTTCTTCAAGGGCAATCCTCAGGACGAGTATCCTAACCAGCTCGATGTTTTCCGCAAGGAGATGCAGGACAATGGCTGGGATCTTGGTCAGGACGACGAGGAACTCTTCGAGCTTGCAATGCACCCACAGCAGTACCGCGCTTACAAGGACGGTTCTGCCAAGGCCAACTTCGAGGCTGACCTCGCTAAGCGCAAGGCCGAGAAGAATGCTCCTAAGGGTACCGCAGTTGCCACATTCCCACAGACCGTTACAGTTGATGTAAACGGCGTTAAGTACGCTGTTACAATTGGAGCAAACGATGGTACCAAGCCTGCCGCTTCAGGTGCCGCCGCTCCTGCCGCCAAGGGCGTAGGCAAGGAGTTGACCTCACCACTCGAGGGCAAGTTCTACCTCAAGAAGAATCCTTCAGACCCAACTATCAACGTTGGCGACACTGTTAAGAAGGGCCAGACAATCTGCTAC
The DNA here is from genome assembly GCA_045628165.1 of Bacteroidales bacterium. GTDB lineage: Bacteria > Bacteroidota > Bacteroidia > Bacteroidales > UBA3824 > UBA3824. The sequence goes on from JAZQPB010000111.1 coordinate 534, forward strand.
ATCGAGGCTATGAAGACTTTCAACGCCATTGCCGCTGAGTGCGACGGTGTTGTTACAGAGATTTGCTTCAAGAGCGGCGACTCGGTTTCTGAGGACGACGTTCTCTTGCGCATCGCTTCTGCCGAGGAGGCAGCTGCTGCTCCTTCTGGCGAGGGCAACGACCTTACTTCTCCACTCGAGGGTAAGTTCTACCTCAAGAAGAATCCTTCAGATCCTCAGGTAAACGTTGGCGATTCTGTCAAGAAGGGTCAGACAGTTTGCTACATCGAGGCTATGAAGACCTTCAACGCCATTGCCGCTGAGGCCGACGGTGTTATCACCGAGATTTGCTTCAAGAGCGGTGACTCAGTTTCTGAGGACGATGTATTGATGAAAATTAAGTAATTTCACGAATTTATAAATACCTTATAAAAATGGGTGAAATATTAGACACTATTTATAATAAGATGACGGCTTTCCCAGCTCTCGTTGAAAATCCGTCATTCTTGATTATGTATCTGCTTGCATTTGTGCTCCTTTATCTTGGTATCGTCAAGAAATACGAGCCATTGCTCCTGATACCTATCGCCTTCGGCGTTCTCATCGCCAACTTCCCTGGTGGTGACATGGGCGTGTTGGCAGCTGTGGACCAGACTATCAACGGCGTTACTTATCACAATGTGGTAACATTGCCTAATGGTGAGTTCTGGTGCGATGCGGCCGGCATTCCTTACAATATCTATGAGGTAAGCCTTCCTCATATCGCCCACGACCTCGGCGTTATGAACTTCCTCTATTACGCTCTCATCAAGACTGGTCTTCTTCCTCCTATCATCTTCATGGGTGTGGGTGCCTTGACAGACTTTGGTCCTATGCTCCGCAACCTCAAGCTCGCTATCTTTGGCGCTGGCGCTCAGTTCGGTATCTTCGCCGTATTGCTCATCGCCTCGGCTACAGGTTTCTTCAGCCTCAAGGAGTCGGCATCGCTTGCTATTATCGGTGGAGCTGATGGCCCTACAGCTATCTTCACCACCATCAAGCTTGCTCCTCAGCTGCTCGGCCCTATTGCCATCGCGGCTTACTCTTACATGGCTCTCGTGCCTGTAATCGTGCCTTTGGTTGTTAAGCTCACCTGCTCTAAGAAGGAGCTTGAGATCAACATGAAACAGCAGGATAAGCTTTATCCAAACACTGTTCAGATCAAGAACGAGCGCGCCCTCAAGATCATTTTCCCAATCGCCGTTACCACAGTGGTTGCCATCATCGTTCCATCGGCAGTGCCTTTGATCGGTATGCTGATGTTCGGTAACCTCATCAAGGAAATCGGCTCTGATACTTCAAGAATCTTCGATGCAGCTTCTAATACTGTTATGAACGCCGCAACAATTTTCTTGGGTCTCTGCGTTGGTGCTACAATGACTGTTGACGCATTCCTCAACTGGCAGACAATCGGTATCGTGGCTGGTGGTTTCTTCGCATTCGGTCTCTCGATCTTCGGTGGTATTCTCCTCGTGAAGTTGTTCAACCTCTTCTCCAAGAAGAAAATCAATCCGCTTATCGGTGCCACAGGTCTTTCGGCAGTTCCAATGGCTTCACGCGTTGCCAACGAGATTGCCCTCAAGTACGACCCACGCAACCACGTACTCAACTACTGTATGGCCTCCAACGTATCAGGCGTTATCGGCTCGGCTGTTGCCGCCGGTATCTTGATTGCGTTCTTGGGATAATGAGTTGGTGAAAGAATAAAAATTTTTTCTTTCGTTCTTGAATAATAAACCGCCTGTTCGGATTTTTTCTGAGCAGGCGTTTTTTTTGTGTTTTTATAATCGATTATTCTTTTTGCAACGTTGCAATTCTTCTTGTTGTTTCATGTTTTTGATTATATTTGCAGATGAAAAATACAAAAATGAAGATTATGATAAACTATATTGCGCATACTGCCAACTCGCAGGGCAAAGAACAGTCAATGAAGGAGCACCTTGAAGGTGTTGCTTCATTAATGGAGTCGTTTGCTCTTTCCGATGAGTATAAGGATATTTATCGCTTTTGTGGGTTGATTCATGACTTGGGAAAGTATAATCCCAAGTTTCAGGATTATTTGAGAGGAAAACATAAAGATGTTCCTCATTCAATATGGGGTGCATACTATGCTCATAGTTTAAAGCTAATCAATATTTCTTTTCCTGTTTTGGGGCATCATGGAGGATTACCTAATCGTTCCCATCTTTTTGATAGCATAAAACTATGTAATTTGAAAGAGTGGGAATTTATACGCAAGGCATTTGATGAAGATGACCTTAAATTGCATGTTCCAAACAATTCTGTTTTTGATAGTTTAAAGGAAATTACAGAAAAGGAGTTGTTTGTAAGGATGCTTTATAGTTCATTAGTTGATTCTGATAGCTTAGACACTGAGCGTCATTCTGATTGTAATAGATATAATTCTAGAACAAATATCCAATTGGATGTCAATGATTTGATTCTGAAACTTAATTTAAAGTTTGATGCTTTTGCCAAAAATTCCCAAAGCAATTCTGAATTGAATATCTTGAGGAATAAAGTGAGGCTTTATGCTCAGAATAAATCTGATTTGCCATTGGGATGTTTTTCTATGATGTTGCCGACGGGCATGGGAAAGACTTTGTGCAGCATCAATTGGGCTTTGCATCACGCGAAGACGCACGATAATATTAAGAGGATTATTATTGTATTGCCATTTTTAAGTATAATTGATCAAACTGTAAGTGAACTTAAAAGTATCTTTGCCGGAGACGATTTGATTCTGGAACATCACTCTAATGTGGTATATAATCCTGATGAAGATAATGAGGATTTTTACTCAATTAATCCCAAGCAATTGGCGAGTGAAAATTGGGATTATCCAATAATTATAACTACCGCTGTTCAGTTTTTTGACTCGTTGTTTTCTAACAAACGTTCAAAATGCAGGAAATTACACAACATACAGGACTCAATTGTAATATTTGACGAAATTCAGACATTGCCTCTTAAGTTGTCGGAATGTACTATGACAATGTTGAATGATTTGATAAATCTTTGCCATTGTAGTATTTTGTTGTGTACTGCTACAATGCCTGATTTTAAAAATAGGAATGATTTTAAAGGTATTTCGCAGATTACTTCATTGGTGGAAGATCCTCAATACATTTTCGACAAAACCAAGCGTGTTTTGTATCATTCTCTCAGAGATAATCTTCCTATTTCAATTGAGGAAGTTTCACAGGACATTATTGCACAAAACGAGTCTGTGTTGGTGATCTCGAATACTAAGAATAAGGCGTTGGAGTTTTATCAGCATTTATCCTCGAATAGTTCAATTAAGACTGTCCATATATCAACAAACATGTGTCCTTGTCATCGTCTGGAGGTTATCAATGACATAAAGGATACTTTGCGAAGAGGTGAGAAGATAATTGTTTGTTCTACTCAGTTGATAGAGGCAGGTGTCGATTTGGATTTTCCAATTGTATATAGGGAAATAGCACCTCTGGAGTCAATAATTCAATCAGCGGGACGATGCAACAGAAACCAAAATTTGCGGGGTCTTGGAAATGTCTATATTTTCCAGTTGCAAGAAAGGGGTATGCCCAACAAGGAATATCAGTCTTTTGCGCAATTTGCGCAATTGTGCTACAAAAACAATCTTGATCGATTAAATAATGCAGATTTTTATGCTGAATATTACAAAAAAATATTATCTTTGTTTGTTGAGAGAATTAATGTAACGGAGGATAGAATCAAGTTGAATTATGAGTCTGTGGCTCAAAAATATAGGATTATTGATAACGAGACTCAGGCTTTGTTTGTTTATAATTACAATGATGAAAGCCGTGAACTGTATGACTTGATTTTGAATAAAGAACATCTTTCCCGCAACGATTATCAAAGAATTGGCAAGTATTGTGTTAATGTCTATGATAACTTTGTGCGAGAGAATTTATGTAGGATTTCCGTGAAAAATATGATAAATATTTGGATGGGATCCTATGACATTAATAAAGGATTAAATAACCAAGATGAGTTTTATTGCCTATGATTGATACCAATATAGTAAAAGTGAGAGTAAAAGGTGATTTCGCATGTTTTACTCAACCTGCACTCAAGGTGGAGCGTATGACTTATGCTTGTATGACACCTTCTGCAGCAAGAGGTATTCTTGAGTGTATTTTGTATAAGCCCGAATTTCAATGGATAGTGGAAAAAATCAAGATCTTGAAACCTGTAAATTTTACTTCGTTTAAAAGAAACGAGATAAAGAAAATTCAGGGAGAGAATCCTATTGATATTGTTGAAGTAGATCCACGAGGTAAGCCAATAAATCGAGTTCAGAGAAACAGTGTTGTTCTCCGGGATGTGGAATATATCATCGAAGCACGCATTTATATGAGTGAGGCTAATATAAAAAAAGTAAAGGATCGCGATAGACAAATGGGAAACAAACCTTGTGAGCCTATTGTCAAATATCGTGATATGTTTACTCGTAGAGTAAAGAAGGGGCAATGCTGGCATCAGCCATATTTGGGAACAAGGGAATTTTCGTGTGAGTTTTTTCCTGTTTCTACCGATGATGAAAAACGTGCTGATGATTTAGACTTGACCTATCCGATTGGAAGTATGCTTTTTGATATTTTCTACGATGATAAGTTCAACGCTACACCTTTATATATGTATAATGTCGTTGTTGAGCATTCCGAATTGATTTGTGACAAAGAATTGGGCACTAAGCTTTTGTCTTCGTCGCATTTTGCACCCAAAATGGATGAGAGAATAAATCAAGTTCTGTTTGAGTTTAATCTAAAAGAAGAAAGGGAGGTTAACTGATGTTTATTGAATTGGTTGAATTAGGCAGAAGAATCAGAGATCTTCATCCTGCATTGAGAAAAGAAAAGTGCTCTTTTGATATTGTGATAGATGAGTTGGGCAATTTTCAGACTATTATTCCATCAGATGTCGAGGTAGTGTCAGAAACTATTCTCTCAAAGAGAGGTAAAGCAAGATTTTTGCTTGACAAAAAGGAGGAAACGTTTGGTTTGGATGAGTCTAAGCACAAATTTTATATCAATAAACTCAATGAATATGCTGATTTACAAGAAGTAAAGCCTATTGTCGCATTTTATCAAAAAGAAGGCGAATTACAGAAAGCACAGGAGTACCTCAAGACATTGAAAATTAAAGATAATAATCTTTTTACTTTCATTGTTTCGGATTGTCGTGTGCTTGATAAACAACATGTTCGTGAGACAATAATCGAAAGGTTTGAAAAAAAACTGAAAAAATCAACGGGAGGAAACTGTTTGTGCTCTGTTTGTGGAAGTAATAATTATCCTATTGTTGACGAACCTCATGGTTCTGTAAAGATTCCTGGAGGACAGCCTTCCGGCTCGATGCTTGTATCTTATAATGAAGATGCTTTTTTGTCATATAATTTGAAGGGCAACTTAAATTCCTCTATTTGTACAGATTGTGCTTCTAATTATAGAAATGCTCTTGAGTATCTTGTTCATTCCGGCATAGAAGTCTATAATGAGAAAACGAAGAAGACTCATAAGGAATACCATCATAGAAAAAACATCTCAGAAGACTCTATAATAGTTTTCTGGACTAAAGAAGAGGATAAGGATGTTGATCCTTTTTCTGATGTTGAGATTATTGATACTGAAAGATTGAGAAATCTTATTAATGCGGTATATAACTCACAATATGAGGTAACTTCTTTGGATTACAATTATTTCTATTGTTTCACCATGTCTTCGGCAGGTGCCCGTATAGCTGTAAGAGACTGGATTGCTATCAGTGTAGAGCAATACAAAAAGAATATTGTACAATGGTTTGAGGACATTGCTATTGTCAGTGGAGAAGATAAATACTATCCTCCAATGAGGAATCTGATCAATCATTGTATAAAACCAAAGACAAACCCAAGTCAGTCGGAGGCAAAAAATAAAAGCAAAATATCTCAGATGCTATGGTTTGCTGCACTGACAGGTTCCCATATCCCGGACAAAATATTGTACAATGTGTTGCTCCAAATTAATCACAAACCATTCTTTGAGGATAAGGCTGCATTGATAAAAGTTTTGATAAACAGAAACGTAAAAACCAAATACAAGATGAAAGAAACTTTGGACGAACAGAATAACTCTATTGCATATCTTTGCGGAAGAGTCTTTGCTCTTATCTGCAAATTGCAATTCAAATCGCAAGGAGGACTTAACAGTTCTATCAAGGATAGGTTCTTCTCTGCATGTGCGGATAATCCTGCACGAGTAATGTCAGTGCTTCTTACAAAGTATGTTCCGATTTACCAGAAGAAAACTAAAGGTGCATACAACAGCAAAATTACTGAACTATGTGCTAGAATATCTTCCTTGCCACAGAGTTTTTCAATTCTTCAAAAAGGAGAGTTCGCGTTGGGGTATTACTTCCAATATGCACAGACTAACCAATCAGAAAACGATAGACAATAACTTAAAACAATATTTAGTATGGAACCAATAAAGAACCGATATGATTTCGTATTTCTTTTCGATGTAAAAGACGGCAACCCAAACGGAGATCCTGACTTCGACAATATGCCAAGAACTGATGACGAAACTGGACAGGGACTCGTTTCTGACGTTTGTATTAAGCGCAAAGTAAGAAACTATGTGGCATTGAAGGAGCAGTTCAAAGATGGATTTGATATTTTTATCAGAGACGGAAATGTGCTCAATCCTCTCATTGACCAAGTTAAGTCATCTGTTGAAAAGGACGAGAAGGATGTAAAGAAAGTTCAATGCAAAGGAAGACAAGAGATGTGTAGAAAATATTTTGATGTCAGAACTTTCGGAGCTGTTATGAGTACCGGCGAGAGCAAGAAGGAAGAGAAGAAGATTAAGGGTCTTGGAATTGTCCGTGGACCTGTGCAATTGGTTTTCGGTCGCTCAATTGACTCTATAAATGTGAAAACACATTCACTTACACGTTGTTGCATAACTAAGGAAAGCGATGCCGACAAGGAGAGTACTTTTGGTAACAAGAACAACGTTTCCTACGGTCTTTATCGCATGCATGGTTTTATCTCGGCTTCTGATGCTCAAAAGACAGGTTTCTCTGAGGACGACAAGAATCTTCTTTTTGAGGCTTTGGTAAATGCTTTCGAGCATGACCGTGCCGCCGCAAGGGGCGAGATGAATCCAAGAGGATTGTTTGTCTTCAAGCATGATTCTCATCTTGGAAATGCAAGGAGCGGACAACTTTTTGATCTCGTGAAAGTTGCAAAGAAAAAGGATGTGGAGTATCCTCGTTCTTTCGAGGATTATGAAATCTTGTTTGATAAGGAAAAACTTCCTAATGGTGTTACTTTGGATGAGGTTTCTAACAACTTGCTCTAAATGACCGATTCTCAGAACATAATAATCTACAACTCTGACGACGGAAAGGCCAAAGTATCACTTATGACTAAGGATGGGAACGTTTGGCTGAACCAAAATCAGATGGCGGAACTTTTTGCCACCTCTAAGCAAAATATAGGTCAACTTATATCAAAGATATTGAAAGAGAAAGAGTTGGCTACTGATTCAGTTGTAAAGAAATACTTTACAACTGCCTCTGACGGCAAGCAATACAACATCACTTTCTATTCTCTTGAAATGATTATTGCGGTTGGCTATCGTGTGCGGGGAGTTAGGGGCACTCAGTTTCGACAATGGGCCACGGCGCATCTCTCGCAATATCTTGTGAAAGGGTTTGTGATAGACTCCGACCGTCTGAAGAATCCTGATGGCCGTCCCGACTATTTCGACGAGCTTCTTGCCAAGATCCGCGACATCAGGGCCTCAGAGAAACGTTTCTATCAGAAAATACGTGATTTGTTTGCGCTCAGCAGCGACTATGACAAAACCGACAAGGCCACGCAGATGTTTTTTGCTGAGACTCAGAACAAATTGCTCTATGCCGTAACTGAGCGCACAGCTGCCGAGATTGTGTCAGACCGTGCCGATGCCAATAAGCCAAATATGGGACTCACTTCGTGGAAGGGCTCAATTGTGCGCAAGGGAGATGTTATAATTGCCAAAAACTATCTCAACGAAAACGAGATAGATACGCTAAACAGACTTGTGACAGTATTCCTGGAATCAGCTGAACTCCGTGTAAAGGAACGTAGAGACCTTACACTGGAATACTGGCGCAAAAACGTGGATATGCTTCTGGAGTTTCAGGGCAAACCCATTCTGAAAGGCAAAGGCAGCATCACAAGCGCACAATCCGACAGAATTGCGGAAGAGATTTATGATAGTTTTGATGCAAGACGCAAGATAGCCGACGCTCAAAAGGCCGACGCAGAGGATCTTGAAATTCTGAAAGAAACTGAGGATTTAATAAAACAAAAACGTTGATGCCAACACAGGAATCCGACAATATGCTCATGCTATCGGGGATACAGCATTTCGTGTTTTGTCCCCGGCAATGGGCATTGATCCACATAGAGCAGCAGTGGGCCGAAAACCAGCTTACGGTGGAGGGAGAGAACCTTCATTCGAGAGTGGATGATCCTACAATCCGTATGCTCAACAACAATACCATTACCCTGAGGCGCGTGGCTATAGCCTCCAACGCCTTGGGGCTTTATGGTTTCTGTGATGCCATAGAGTTGGTGCCCACTGATGATTTGGAGAACTCAATATCCCATCCCAAGTATCAGGGCCGTTATTTTCTGCATCCTGTGGAGTACAAAAAAGGGCATCAGAAGTCCGACGATTGCGATGTGATGCAGCTTGTGGCTCAAGTGCTTTGTCTTGAGGAGATGTACAATGTAAGGATAGACGAGGCCTCGCTGTTTTATTTTGAGGTGAGGCGTCGTGAGAAAATCGCCATTACCGACACACTGCGCAGCAATGCAAGATTCTATGCCCAGGAGATGAGGAGGATTTATGATGAGGCATTTATTCCTCCGGCTAGTTATGCGCCGAGGTGCAGGAGATGCTCTCTCTTTGATATTTGCATGCCTGAGAAAAACAGGAGCGTAAATGATTACCTAAAACAGAATATGCGATGAGAAAACTGCTCAACACATTATATATCAATACTCCAGATTTGTATCTGAGCAAGGATGGCAACTGTGTGGTGGCTTCCAAGGATCAGAAGGAGATATTCCGTATGCCTGCCATAAATCTTGAATCCATAGTTTGTTTCTCGTATATGGGGACAAGCCCGGGATTGATGAAATTATGTGTCGACAACAATATCGGCCTTACTTTTCTATCTCCACAGGGAAAGTTCCTGGCCCGTATTCAGGGACCTACAAGGGGAAATGTGTTGCTGCGCACTGCTCAATACCGCAAGGCCGACGACAAGGAATTCTCTCTGTCTATTGCCAAACTCTTTATATCAGGCAAGATACAAAACTACCGAAACATTCTGCGTCGTGCCCTGCGCGATAATGGTGAAAATCCTCTCATTGACGCGGCAAGCGCCCAGCTCGCCGTTAAGAGAGACCAAGCCTTGAGGGCATCTTCTCCCGACGAGTTGCGTGGCATTGAGGGCGAGGCTGCGAGTGATTATTTCGGTGTTTTCAATGAGCTGATACTTAGGCAAAAGGAAGTTTTCAAGTTTAACGGAAGAAACCGACGCCCTCCAAGGGACGAGGTAAATGTTCTCTTGTCGTTTGTATATACGCTGATAGCCAATGATATGACTTCGGCGCTCGAGACCGTTGGCATAGACCCATACGTAGGATTTTTCCACACACTACGTCCGGGACGTCCGTCTCTTGCCCTTGATATGATGGAGGAGCTACGTGCGTATCTCGGCGATAGGGTAGTGCTCTCGCTCATAAACCGTCAGCAGGTAAATGGCAGGAGTTTTGTGCGACAGAGCGATGATATGATTCTTCTTACCGACGACGCCCGCAAGGATATTCTCAAGGTGTGGCAGGAGCGCAAGAAAGACGAGATCACACATCCATATCTTCAGGAGAAAATGCCAATAGGTTTGCTGCCGTATGTTCAGGCCCAATTGTTAGCAAGGTATCTGAGAGGCGATTTGGACAATTATCCTGTTTTTTTGATAAAATAATTTTATTAAATTTGCACCTGATATGATGGTATTGATTACATACGATGTAGAGACAAGTTCCCCCATGGGAGCCAAGCGTCTCCGTCAGACCGCCAAGGCCTGTATGGATTATGGCCTCCGCGTTCAGAATTCTGTGTTTGAATGCGTGCTTGACCCTGCACAGCTTGCCACATTGCGCAACCGTCTAATGGAAATCATAGATCCGGAAGCCGACAGCATACGATTCTATTTCATGGGCAATAATTGGGAGCGTCATGTAGAGACCTTGGGCAAGGAGACCGATTATAATCAGTCATCATTTCTTGTGATATAGAACGAAAAAAAGGTTGCGAACCATAAGCAGTTCAAAAAACTCATTAGTTTCGCACCATTTGAAAATCAGAGATTTATATTTTTGTAGTTAGAAATTTCAAGGCTGTCCCTTCTTTATCCACAGCATTCGCAAAAACAGACTTGTAATCATCTAACAATTAAGGCATTTAAATATATGCTGTCGCCCGCTTCGTGCGGGCGTGGATTGAAACACCCAAAATGATGTGGAGAACGCAAAGGGGAGTGTTGTCTACCGTGTTGCTGTCAGTGTTTTATCACTCCCTCTCTCTAATCCGATAATACAATCAATCCCTTCCTTGAGCAGTTCCGCTCTTGGAGGGGATTTGTTTTACTTATAGCTGATATAATTATTTTTAATAATTATGTTTTGTTTTTTGGTTTAATGGCAAATTTTTTGTAATATTGCGTATTAATTAATGTGAGTTCGACGAAAAGAGAAAAACGTCGCTTCGCTCAAAATTAATCAAAAATCTTTTAAAAATCATTTTAAGGTTTTGCCCGAAATCCCGGGCGAAAATCATTCAAAAATTTTTCAGTCCCTGCGGGACCACTGCC
>JAZQPB010000112.1:0-7047 GCA_045628165.1 Bacteroidales bacterium
GCTAATTGCTTTAGTGTTACACGCTTCTCGTAGATGGCCTTGCCAACGATGCACGAATGGATGTTGGTGGCTGCCAATTTCTCCAGGTCGTCGATGCCTGATACTCCGCCGCTTGCTGTAACCTTCAATGTTGGGTAACGCTTCTGGAGATCGTTGTATAATGCAAAGTCAGGACCCTGAAGCATGCCGTCGCACTTGATGGCTGTTACGCAGGCGCGTGTGAGTCCGGCCTCCATAAACTGCTCTATCAGCTGATAGATAGTTACATTGGCGTCGTCCTGCCAGCCGTGGATGCGTACCATGTCGCCCATCACATCGGCAGAGAGTATTATCTTGTCGCTGCCGTATTTCTTCAGACAACTTATCATAAGTTCAGGATTCTTGACGGCCGCGCTGCCGAGGTTTACGGCGTAGGCTCCGAGAGAGAAAAGCATCTCCACGTCGCCGAGAGTCTTGATGCCGCCGCCGCAGTCTATCTTCAACGAGGTCTGCTGTGCCACGTCGTTGAGCACGGCTGTGTTCACGAGTTTGCCCTGCTTGGCACCGTCGAGGTCCACGAGGTGAAGGTGTGTGAGGCCGGCCTCCTGATATTCCTCGGCCACCTTGGCGGGATCGAGGTCGTATTTCTTGACATTCTCGTACTTGCCCTGCTCGAGCCTTACGCAATGTCCGCCTATAATATCAATTGCTGGTACTATTATCATAATTTAATAAAATTTTCGAGGATTTGCTGGCCTACGTTGCCACTCTTCTCGGGGTGGAACTGACAGCCGTAGAAATTGTCTTTTGCAATGCTGGCCGAGAATTCAACAGAATACTGGCACTTGGCGGCAGTGTGCTCAAACACCGGAACCATGTAGCTGTGGACGAAGTACATGAAACTCCTGTCGGCGATGCCGTTGTAGAGCGGAGTCTTGAGATCGTAAATGTCGTTCCAGCCCATGTGCGGAATCTTCTCGCCCTTGGGAGCCACGAACTTGATGACGTCAACATCAAAGATGCCGAGGCCCTTGGTGTCCTCCTCCTGGCTGTGACGGCACATCAGCTGCATGCCGAGACAGATGCCCAATACAGGCTGCTTCAGGGTTGGGATAAAGGTGTCGAGCTCAGTGGCCTTCAGGGCCTCCATGGCTGCTCCGGCGTTTCCCACTCCTGGGAAAATCACCTTGTCGGCGCTGGAGATGATGCCCTTGTCCTTAGTGAGGATGGTCTCGCAGCCCAAACGCTGGAGAGCGGCCTCCACCGACTTTATGTTGCCGGCCTTATAGTCTATAATCGCGATTTTCACTTTCTTAATATTTTTTGCAAAGATAAGAAAAAATGTTGGAAGTATTTAACGTGAATTCGATGAAAATGGTTTCAGGACACAGATGACACAGATAACGCTGATTTTCACTGATTTTTTTTAAGATATTAATGGATTTGTCCTTCGGACCGCTGATTTTCCAGTTTAGGAATCTGCGAACCGTTAGGTTAATATCCATTAAAATCAAAAAAAACAGCGTTAATCTGATAAATCGATAAAAATCTGCGTTCTAATGAATTCATCGAACTCACGTTATTGGGGAAAGTTTATAAGCGCTCCAAAAACTCTTCGTTGGTTTCACCTTCCTTCTGGCTGATACCTTGTCCATTACGGATAGCCTGTTCACCACGTTCGATTTTTGCCTTCAGTTTCAATTCGGCCTCACGTGCCGAATATTCCGCAAAAAATTTGGCAAAAGCTTTCTTCACACTCTGCGACGAGGAATTGAAATGTGCGATAAGAGCGCCCAATGGCGAATCCAACGCCACTTCCTGAGGAATCGATATAGTTGCTGTCATAGTTGTCATAAAAAAAAATTATCACTTTGCAAAGATAAGAAAAAAATTAAGAATTTAAGGAGTGGTTTAAAAAAAACAAAAAAAATCATTAGGGTTGGTAGATATTTAAGTGTTGTACATATAAACAACAAACAATTTAATTTTTTTTCTTAATATGAAACTTACACAATTACTGATTCCGGCGCTTGCAGGCGTTATGCTGCTGAACTGCGCCACATCGTGCAACAACGACGATCCGGCAAATCCTTCCGGCGAAAACTACACTCCCGTAAACGACAAAGCAATCTCCAAGGCCCTGGTATGCGCCAAGGTGATGCCGAAAAACACCAACCCACAATCCTCCTTCTTCGAGCACTTTGAGGATTACGACGCGGCCTACGAGCTAATGAGAAGCCGACGCCAGAAAGTAAGGGACTTCTCATGGAAGTTTGCAGAAACATTAGGCTCCAGCAACAACGGAAACATAGCTGTATCGCCAATGTCGGCTTTCATGGTATTGGGCATGGCAGCTGAAAGCGCCAACGGAAAAACCCAGGAAGAGATATACAATGCCTTGGGACTATCAGCTGATGAGCTCAAATATATGTCGGCAATGCTCTGCAACGAGCTGAACCGCGGGCTGGGCCACGATTACAAATACAACCCGGAGACAGGCGAAGAAGAGCCTATAACACCAAAAAACCTGATAAAATCCATCAACACACTCTGGACCTGCGACAAGGTGCACTTCAATCAGGAGGGCCTTGCCAAGATATCCAATGATTTCTACTGCGATCTCTTCAGCACCGACTTCAAGAGCGGCGAGGGCAACAAGCTGATAAACGCCTACGTAAAAAATGAGACAAGAGGTTTCCTCGACGTGGATTTGGACGTATCCACAGAGACCGTATTAGCTCTCATGAACGTGCTGTACCTGAAAGAAGTATGGAACGACCACAACCGCGATCTCGAAGAGACCAAAAACAAATACGATTTCGTGAACAGCGACCAATCTAAGGTATCGCAGAAACTACTCGAGGCAGAATACCAGAACGGCAGGGCAATCAAGAGCGACAACTACAGAAAGTTCTACGCTTGCACCAACTACGGTTTCAGGCTCACCTTCATAGTGCCTGAGGACGGCCATTCGGCCAGCGACATCTACAAATACGATGCTCTGAACAACAACGGCTACACCTACCGCGAGCAGGAGGGCAACGTGGTGACACGCTACCACACAAGATGCCTGTTCCCCGAATTCAATGCCGATATGCTGTCGAGCGTAAAAAAGGCCTTGATGGACATGGGAATTTCAAGCCTCTTCGTAGAAGGAGGATGCGACTTCAGCAACCTGGTGGAATCAGTGGACGGATACACCGGCATTTACTGCGGTGATGTGAAACAGGCCGCCAGACTGGAGGTTACACGATCAGGCATAGAGGGCGCCGCAGTCACCATCATGGAAATGTACGGAGACTCGGACCCGGGCCCCGACAAGGTGGTTTACAAGGACGTTTACGAGGACTTTATAGTTGACAAGGCATTCGCCTACACGCTTGAGGATTCATACGGCAATGTACTCTTCACCGGAGTTGTTAATAAGATTAAAGATTAGAGTGTAGAGATTAGAGTGTAGAGAGCGTTTCTGCTGAAAAAAAGGCGGGAACGCTCTTTTTTTTTGTTTTTTCTTGCATAATAAAACCAAAAGCACTACTTTTGTTAAAATAAAATTAAAATATCATTTTATCCAATTCTACTAAAAAAACACATTATGGCTACACTAAAAGAAAAGATCGGCTATGCCCTTGGCGACGCCGCTGCCGGTGGTATCGCATGGAAGATCATGTCGATTGCCTTTCCTCTGTTTTTCACCAATGTATATGGACTCTCGCTGGCCGATACAGCGGCGCTGATGCTGATAGCCCGTATGTTCGACGTATTCACCGACCCGATAATGGGCAGCCTGGCCGACAGAACGGTTTCCAAGTGGGGAACTTACCGTCCATGGCTGATAATCGGTGCGATACCATTCGGACTTATATTCGCCCTGCTGCTCTACACTCCAGACTTTGGCCCTGTAGGCAAGAGAGTATACGCCTACACTCTCTATCTGCTCATGATGGCCATCTACACCGCAGTAAACGTACCATACGGATCGCTGCTTGGCGTAATGACCGACGACGACAACGAGAAAAACCAGTTCTCATCGTACCGAATGGTGGGCGCATACGCAATGGGATTCATCACCCTGTTCTCGTTCCCATACATCCAGAAATGGATAGGCGGCACCGACCAGCATCAGTATGCCATGATAGGCGTGATATTCGGCATCATAGCGGCGCTGGGCACTCTGGCCTGCGGACTCATGACCAAGGAGAGGCTGAAACCCGTACGCGCCGAGAAATTCGAGCTTAAGCAGTTTGCCGACCTCATTAAAAACAAGCCATGGGTTTACCTTACCAGCATGGGTATCTGCACCAACTTCTTCAATGGATTCCGCTACGCCGCGGCAGGCTACATTTTCGAATACTGCATCAAGGGCGAGGTTACTCTCAGCGGATTCATCATCAACTACACAGTATTCATGGCCATCGGCGAGATTGTGTGCATGATATTCGGCGGTGTATCTCCAGCCTTCACCAAGTGGATAGGCTCCAAGAGAATGGCCTTTGTATGGTCGGCCGCAATATGCCTCGTTACATCAATACTCTTCTTCTTTATCCCGATGGACAAGGCCTATATGTGGCTCATGATTCTCGTGGTGATACTCACATCCATCGGCGTGGGTCTCTACTCTCCGCTGCTCTGGAGTATGTATGCCGATGTGGCTGACTATGCCACCGAGAAAAACGGAACATCGTCTACAGGACTCATCTTCTCATCAGGCACAATGGCTCAGAAGCTGGGTGGCGCAGTATCGGGCGCGCTCGTGGCGGCTCTCCTCGGTGTGGCCGGCGCTACCATGACCACCGATGAATTCGGCAGCGAGCACATCAATCCAGAATCAATCACCGATTCGGTAAAGACCATGATCTGGATGCTGTTCTCCATCTTCCCGGCTGTAATATCCATAATAATGGGATGGCTGGCATACAAGTTCCCAATCAAGAAATAACGCAAAAACACTTTCAGGCAAAACGAATCCCTGGCCGGTCCAATGGCGGAAAGGTCAGGGATTTAGTTTTATTTCCATTACTTGTTTACATTTTTTTTGCATATCAGCTGAAACACACTTATGACCAGACTAAAAGAAAAGATAGGCTACGGGCTGGGCGACATGTCTTCGAGTATGTTCTGGAAACTGACATCAATATATCTTCCCATACTGTACGGAGAAATTTTCAAGCTCGATATGGTATCGATAGGCACACTGATGCTGGTAACCCGTATATGGGACGCCGTATCCGACCCCATAATGGGCATCATAGCCGACCGCACCAACACGCGCTGGGGCAAATACCGCCCCTATCTGTTGTGGGGCGCACTGCCATTCGCCATATTCGGAGTGCTGATGTTCACCAATCCCGGGCTGGAATACCGCACGTTATGGGCCTACGCCACATACATACTCATGATGACCGCCTACACGGTAATCAACGTGCCATACAGCGCCATGATGGGCGTGGTATCCAAATCATCCACCGAAAAAACCGACTTCGCATCCTTCAGAATGGCATTCGCGTACTTGGGCAGTTTTGCCGTGCTGTACGCCTGGACTCCGCTCTGCAACAATCTTGGAGGATTTGACGGCCCCGGCGCCGAAAACGGCTGGCGAAACGCCATGATAGTGGTGGCCGCGGTATGCGTGCTATTGTTCGTCGGCTGTTTTCTGCTCACCAAGGAAAACATCCAGCCGGCAAGGCCCAAGTCGGTGGCTGAAGACTTAAGCCACCTGAAAAGCAACATGCCATGGTGGATACTGTCAGGAATGTCGTTCTGCACCAACCTCTTCAATACATTCCGCGGAGTTACGGTGATGTTCTATTTCCGCTATTACCTCGGCGAGGACAGCATGTCGCTGGCCAACGGTTTTATCCTGAGCGGAGAGATAGCTAATGTGCTCGGCATAGTATTCCTCACAGTTCCGCTCTCAAGGCGTTTCGGCAAGAAGAGCATGTTTGTATTCTGCGGACTGGCCATGGCCGCGCTGTCGATAATTTTTTTCTACATGCCGGCCACTCATAATGGGATAACAGGCATGTTTATAATCCATATACTAATAGGCGTGCTTACGGGCATAATATCGCCGATGGTATGGAGCATGTATGCCGATGTGGCCGATTACTCGTTTTCGAAGACCGGCACCGGCGCCATAGGTCTGATATTCTCCACAGGATCCATGTCGCAGAAATTAGGCGGCGCCATTGCCGGCACCCTCGTGATGTGGCTCCTTACAGGATTCGGCCTCAACATGGAGATGCAGGAGCAGAGCAGCTCTGCCATCTGGGGACTGAAACTCTGCATGAGCTTCTATCCCGCGGGCATAGCGATAATAATGGCCATTGCCGCGCTGATATATCCGCTCACCACCCAAGCAATGAGAGAGATTCACCAGCACATAGCCACAATATATCAAGATTCCGACACATCGCATCTGGAAAAATAATAAAAAAAAAACGGGCAGAACCCATAGGATTCTGCCCGTTTAATATCAGTAGTTTGTAAAATTATTATTCGTTGTAAGCCTCCTTGGGCGATACCTGGATGTGGTCGTAGCGACGCATACCAGTACCAGCTGGAATCAAGTGGCCTACGATAACGTTCTCCTTCAGGCCCTCAAGGTAATCTACCTTACCAGAGATAGCGGCCTCGTTGAGTACGCGTGTGGTCTCCTGGAATGAGGCAGCTGACATGAATGATGTGGTATGGAGCGAAGCTCGTGTAATACCCTGAAGAATCTGGCTTGATGTAGCTGGCATTGCATCGCGGGCTACGGCAAGCTTGAGGTCCTTGCGCTTGAGAATAGAATTCTCGTCGCGGAACTTGCGGAGTGTAACGATCTGACCTGCGTGGAGATTCTCTGAATCACCCGGATCTGTGATAAGCTTCTTGCCGAAGAGACGGTCGTTCTCCTCCATGAATTCCCACTTATCAACAATCTCGCTCTCAAGGAAGTTGGTATCACCTGGATCCTCTATCTTAACCTTACGCATCATCTGACGTACGATAACCTCGAAGTGCTTGTCGTTGATACCTACACCCTGGAGACGGTAAACCTCCTGAACCTCGTTCACGATGTGCTCC
>JAZQPB010000113.1:0-5321 GCA_045628165.1 Bacteroidales bacterium
GAAAATTCTACTCTTGAAGTTGATTATGTAGTGCAATCTAACGATAGGGTGGTTCCTGTAGAAGTTAAGGCCGAGGAGAATGTCAGGTCAAAATCCCTTAATACCTTTGTGACTAACGAATTTCCTGATTGTCAATTGAAAGGACTCCGTTTGTCGATGAAGCCATATATCGATCAGACTTGGATGGAGAACATTCCGTTGTATTCAGCCGAGGCGTTTTTTAGAAGAGAAGGTTTGGGTACTTCTGACTGAATTTGTCAATTTTTCACACACTTTTTCTTGAAAACCAACCTTATATTTGTATCATTAATCAACTAAATCAATCATTATGTTTTGGGACAAGGTTTCGGGTCTTTACGACTTTTTTGAGAATGTATATAATGGCAAGGTTTATAAGGAATTGGGCCTTGCTACTGCAAGTTTTGTGTCAGAGGGAGATTCTGTCTTGGAGTGTGCCTGCGGAACGGGAAAGATCTCGTATTCGCTGGCTCAGAAATGTGCAAGTCTTATTGCGACAGATTTCTCCGACGGTATGTTGAGGCAGGCCCGCAAGCGTTGCGCCAAGTTGCAGAATGTGGAGTTCCGTAGTGCTGATATTATGCATTTGGAGTTTGCTGATGCTTCCTTCGATAGCGTTGTGGCTGGCAATGTAATCCACCTTCTCGATGATCCTCAGGGCGCTCTCCGCGAACTTGAAAGAGTCTGCAAGCCCGGCGGAAAAATCATCATCCCCACCTACGTGAACATTGCCGACAACGGAAAGCCAAACTTCGGTGCCCGTTTCCTCCAAAAACTCGGCCTCGATTTCAAGAAACATTTCTCGCTGGAGATGTATAAGGAGTTTTTTGTTTCGTTAGGCTATGAGAATGTGGAATATAGGCTTGTGGAAGGCAAGATGCCCTGCGCGATAGCGGTGGTGAGAAAGAGGGTGTGAAAATTATTCACGCTTTTCTGTTTGAGGTTTGCGGAAAAAAACGCCCAAGCCATTTCTCAAGTTGGTTTGGGCGTTGTGCAATTAGTCGTTGTTGAGTGGTTTTAGTTCAAACTCCACTTCTGGCGTAATTCCTATATTGTCAAATAGGTATTTCAGGCATTTCAGTTTGTCTTTGTTTGAGCAAGAAGTCCATACAAAACAGTTCTCCGCAAATTTTGAATAATCTTGTGACTTGTCCTTTGCGTGGACATAGTAGTCTTTGTGGCACAATTGAATCATTGAGTATTCGTGCTTTTTGTACAATATCTTGCATATTTCTACGAGCATATCTTTGGAGGTTTCAACCTTGTATGTTTCTCCGTCGAAAGAAAATGCCGTGATAAATCTACTTGTGAGGATATCAAAGTCGTCTCCGTCGAAACTGATGTTGTCGCTTGGCTGTTCCTTGATGTCAGTTTTTATCATTGGCCATATATCAAGAAAGCGATTTGTGAGTTCTCCTTGACGTTCCAATATTTCTGTCTCAGTCCATTGGTCGTGCTTTTTTACTGATTCTGTCAGATAATACTGGCTATCGTTGAATCCGATAACTTTGTTCCCGTCCTTGTCTGTGTAGCCTGCCTTTTTCTCGCTGAACGGTCTGTTGCCGTAGTTGGAGTTATAGCCTGTCAATGTCAAGTTGGCGAAAGTATGCAGATATATGTCGTGTATAGCCTCGGCATTTTCACCCAAGGATTGCCTCCATTGAGGGTTTAATGTTTGTGGCATAATATGCTCGATAGAGATTGAACCGTCTTGCATTGCCTTGGGAATGTCGTTTACGTACGTTCCCTTCTCGTTGCCGTTTTCCATTCTCTCGAATAGGAAGTAGCGATATTCAAGTGGAATTCTATATATTTGTCTTGTCTTGAATTCCTCTTTCAGTGTATTGTCATTAGGGAATTCTCCTGTACCTGTTTTCTTGAGCAAAACATATTTCATTACTTCAAGATAGTCTGACAATGTTTTTTTATTCTTGTCAATAAATTTCAAAATGTCTGAGTGGAGTGTACAGAACGCTTTATTCAACGCATTTGTTGGTAAGTTGCAGATGATACGTCTTGCAAGATAGTTTTCGATAGTGTCGAATACTTTGACTTGCTCGCTTGCAATCACGGAATTCTCTTTGCTGAATTTCAGGAAGGCGAGATAGAAAGGCATTCCTGTAGATACTCCAACTGTATTCAGGTGTTTGAATTTTATATTGAGTAGAACGTCAGAGGCTTTCTCGTTGGTTACAATGTCGTACAACTCGGCATATTCAAGCATATCAGTCAAAAGACTCAGTCTGTTTATATTCTGAACCTCTGAATATTTTTTGAATTCCTTGTACAGATTGTCGATTCTGCAAATTCTTTTGAGTTTTATTGTCAGATAGTCACGGATAAACATAGTAGGTTTGTAGTCCGTGTATTCTTCTATCTTGTTCCAATATTTCTCGTAATACTCTTCCTGTGTTTTGGGGTCGAGAGACATTAGTAGATAGTTTCGTATCTTGTCTGACTCTTCCAAATCTTTTCCGGTTGAGTTGAGGCTTTCAAAAATTAATTGAGGGTCGTCCTTCTCTGATAATTTGATGTCGATGATGACTAATTTTTCTATAGCGCTTACGTAATCCTCTAAATATAAATTATTTTCCTTAATCCACTTAGAGAAAAGCATAAAATTCCTGGTGACGTTGCTATCTTTTACATAGTTAGCCTCGTCCTCCGAAATCAAATTGTCGAAAGCAAGCATATCATTTTTGATTGGCTTCAGTTTTATTTTTCGAGTTTCGGAGTATTCATCAACTAAATACCTCTCATAAATCTTTCGCTTTGTAATCTCGCTTTTGAATTTAATTTCATTCTTTTGGGCTAATTTGTACAATGCTATAAGCAACAATGAAATTGTTGTAATTCGTTGCTGTCCGTCAATTATAAACAGGTTTGGGTTTGTAAGGCTTTCCTGACGTGATACAATACTTCCAAAGAAATGATTTTCTCTTCCTGCATAGTGTAGTTTGAGAAGGTCATTAAACAATTGTTCGCAATGCTCTTCCTTCCAATCATAGTTTCTTTGGTAAAGAGGTATTGTGAAACTTGAATTGATCGCAAATATTTCAGTTAATGGCTTTTCTTTTCCTTCCATAATTTCATTTGTGTTATAAATTCTCCTCAAATATCGGAATTCTTTTCAAGAAACTTAAATAATTATAAGTTTTTTTTATTGAAATTTTTGGTGCTAGTGCTTAATTTAGAGAATGTCAATAATTTATAATTTTACCCCAACTTGGGGTAAATTTATAAATACAAAAGAACGTTACGGCGGATTATCCAATTCCTTGACTATCCCATACGTCCGAAACGGCTTCGTACTTATCTTTTGGTGGTAAAGGTAATTGTTAAAATGAGGATATGCAAATTAGGGGATAATTTTATTGATGATTTTTGTTTGATTTTTTGTAATGTTCAATTAATCAATAATTTATAATTTACCCCAACTTGGGGTAAATTTATATCCCTTGTAATGAACTTCGTATCAGAAAATTGATTATATTTGCAGTGGATGATAAAACTCTATTGCTATGAATTCAAGAGATTTGTTTATAGATAAGCATAGTGCTTTGCTTTGGTACACGCCACAGGACAAGAAGCACGAAATCAGTGACTGCCTTTTGATTGAGACTATTCTTAATTATGGCACTCTCGATGATTATAAGGAGATGTTGTCTGTTTTGGGGTCTGAGAATGTGGCTAGTGTCTTTTTCTCTATGAAGGATCGTCAGAAAATGAATTTCTATCCTGAGATTTATCATTATTTTTCTTTGTTGTTGTCGAAGTATGCATAAGGAGATTTTATCGTCAGAAATTACCAAATCCCAATACGAGTCCGCTCTTCAGAGAATTGAGGAGTTGCTTCCTTTTGTTGGCAACGATGTTCCAATGTCGGATAAGAATATGATTGAAATGGATTATTTGACCGAACTTGTAAATCGTTATGAGAAAATTCATTATCCAATGTGATAATCCCCGTGAAAATATTTCACGCCTTCCCCTTGCTTTTTTCTACAAAAATCTTGTATATTTGTGATATTAAAATTTACGCGCCTATGCTCCATATCGCAAATCATCGTTCCAAGCCTGAGAACTTGTTGAAGAAGTTTCCTGATGCCGTGATTGCTGATGTTACAAGCAATTCCGACAATGGGCTGGTGAGGCTCAGTCCTTTTTATCCGCACGGCGGTATTCCTGTGGTGAATTCCGAGGGCGTGTTCGCTTCCTGCGTGGAGGCTGTCTGGCAGGGACTTAAGGTTTTCGAGAACTGCGGTATCGATACCTCGCTTTTCGGCAACGATACTATGAAGAACCTGAAGCGCACCGTAAGGAAATTCGGAAAGCCTCTCGGTCATCAGTACGGCGTAAACAGCACTGAATTACTGGGTTACATAGACGCCCGCAAGAAGATATACATTCCCACCTACATTTGGGTACTCGAAAACAAGGTGAGCGATATCGTGGAGCGGATGGCCGAGGCGTCCAAGACCAAAAACATTATCTTGCTGGATTACAACACCAACTGCGATGTGGAGGATGGACGCAAGCCATTGTCGCACGCTTCCATAATAAAGAAATATATCGAGGATAAATACGGCGTGGCCTCTGATGCCGTGGAGCCCAAACAACTAAATCTGTTTTGATTATGAACTTGAAGGACAATTATCAGCAGTATCAGCAAATTATTGAGGAAAAGGGAATTACCTATCTTTATCATTTTACTGACAGGGACAATCTGAAATCCATAATTGAGCACGGTGGCCTGTATTCCTGGGCCGACTGCGAGGCAAAGAATATCCACATTGCCAAGCCCGGAGGCGACGACCTATCGCGGAGCCTTGACAGGCGCGACGGCTTGCAGAATTTCGTGCGTGTCTCCTTCACCAAAAATCATCCGATGATGTACATTGCCATTAATCAGGACAGGATATCAAATCCCGTAATCCTGAAAATCTCTCCCGAGGTTATCTATTGGCAAAACAGCAAGTTCAGCGACCGAAACGCCACACGCAACGGCGCAAATGTGGGCGGGCAGTTAGACGATTTCAAAAAAATCCATTTCGGAAGCGTCAGGCAGAAAAACCATTTTGACCTCGATGAGGACGAACAGCAGTATTTTCAGGCTGAAATTTTGGTGAAGAACCACATTCCGCTCCAATATATCACGAACATTGAGGATTTCGGTATCGCATTGCCACAGAAGCCGTTGCAGGCCAAAATCCCATATTCGGCACAGATTACGAGGGCCAATCCCACGGCCTTTGTCTTCATAGTGGACCACAGCGCCTCTATGAACAGGACTACCACTTTTG